>CAWUKV010000025.1:0-34575 GCA_963923025.1 uncultured bacterium | reverse complement strand
TAGCTGCTGGGCCAGGGCCAGCTTCCAAGTGGCCTCACGAATGTCATCTAGGCTCTTGGATTCGCGCAGCTGGAGGGTCTGCGATCGCACCACCTCCGGCATCCGGTCGTCCTGCACGGCTTGCGCTGCCCCATCCACTGCCGCCCCATCCCCAGATTTCAGCACCGGCACCAGACGATTAGCCGCCACAATTGCATCCCGCAGCGCCAGGTTGACCCCTTGCGCTCGCACGGGCGACATGGGGTGGGCCGCATCTCCCAGGAGCAGCAGCCCCGGTACCGTCCACTGATCGCAGCGACCAACCAGGACGTTGAGCCGAATCGGTTCAGTGGTCTCGTCTCGATGCTGTCGCATGTGGGTTGCTAGCCAGTCTGGCGCAGAGGCAACTGCCGCCGCCAGCCAGTCCTGCCCCAGCTGGCCCAGCCCGCCCTTCGGCATAATCAGTCCGTACTGCAAGCGCCCGTCCCAAGACGTATAGCAGGCGGCGGGGTGGGTCTTGGCCCGCGCCATCAAATAAAACTGACAGCGATTCTGCAAACGCTTGGGCGCAGGTAGCTTAAACCACAACACGTCGTACTGGTCCGGCAGCAGGTGGAGCTTCAGATCTGCCCTACGACGCAGTGTCGAGCCTCGTCCGTCACAGCCAATCACGAGATCAGCATCGAGTGTAGACGTCTGCCCATCTTGATTGATTATCACCCCAACAATTCGACCCTGCGGGTTACGCACCACATCTTGTACCGTCGTCCCCGAGCAAAAGCGAAACGAGGAACAGGTTTGGGCCTGCTCGATCACCTTCTCTAGGAAAGCTGTCTGAGGAATGATGCTAAGGGCGCGATCGCCAAGCCGTTCCAACGGTTCTGGAATCGAAAAAATCTCTTTCCCTTCCAGGAAAATGTTCCACGACTCCAGCTGTCGGCAGGGAATAGACCTGAGCACGTCACCCAGTCCCATCTGATGGAGTGCCGCCATGCCCGCAGGCATCAGCCCCTCGCCCCGAAACACCCGCGCCAGCGACTGCGACTGCTCAACCAACGTGACCGCAATATTCTGTCGCGCCAACAACAGCGCCAGCGTGACCCCTGCTGGACCCGCACCCACAATGACAACCCGCATCTTCCCCCTTCTCCTTTTCCCGCTTAACCCTTACCCCTCAACTTTAAACTCTGCCAGCCCACCCTAAGAGGTCTGTCGTAGCGGTTGCTACAATTGTGTCAGCAGCCGGTACTGGCCCATGGCAACCTTTTACGAACTTCACCCCGAAAACCCCCAGTCGCGAACGGTCCAACAGATTTGCGAGCAGCTGAGCCGGGGGGCGGTCATGCTTTACCCAACGGATACGGTATACGCCATTGGCTGTGATCTGGCGTCAAAATCGGCAATTCAGCGTGTTCGCCAAATCAAGCAAACCAGCAACAACAAGCCGCTGACGTTTCTGTGTGCGTCCCTATCTAACATCTCCGAGTACGCCTTTGTGAACGACCGGGCCTACCGGACGATGAAGCACCTGATTCCAGGGCCGTATACGTTTATTTTGCCGACCACGAAGCAGGTGCCCAAGCTGGTGATGAACCCCAAGCGCAAAACCTCTGGCATTCGCGTACCCGATACCCCGATCTGCCAGGCGCTATTGGCGAGTCTCGGTAACCCCGTTGTTTCGGCATCAGCCCACGTGATCGACGAAAACCGACCGCGCCCTTACCTGTCTCGGGTTGAGCTGTTCGATGAACTGGAAGGTCAGGTCGACATCATCATCGATAACGGCCAGGACCTGCACTACCAAACGTCAACGATTCTAGATATGACCGGCAGTGAACCGCTGATTGTCCGTCGAGGACTGGGATACGACGCTGTCGATCACTTTGAATTTGTGGGTTAGCACGCCGACCGACCTTAAAAGACCTCAACAAAGGGGGGCGGCTCCGTTAACTTGTGCCATTGTGGTAAGCGTTCTAAACCCACATGCTTAGCCCACAGGCCCCAAAAGACCATGAAAGACAAAGCCATGTTGATGATTCCCGGTCCTACGCCGGTTCCTGAGTCCGTCCTATTGGCGATGGCCAAACACCCCATCGGTCACCGCAGTGGCGAGTTTAGCCAAATCACTGGTGAAATCAACGCAGGGCTCCAGTGGCTCTTTCAGACCCAGCAGCCGGTCCTGACCCTGGCAGCCAGCGGCACGGGGGCCATGGAGGCGGGCATCATCAACTTCCTGAGCGCGGGTGACAGGGTCCTCGTCGGCAGCAACGGCAAGTTTGGCCAGCGCTGGGCCGACATGGCCAAGGCCTTTGGGCTAGACGTGCAGGTAATCAGTGCCGAGTGGGGCAAACCACTAGACCCCGAAGCCTTCCGCCAGGCGCTGGAGGCCGACAGCGACAAAGCGATCAAGGCGGTTGTTATCACCCACAGCGAGACCTCTGCGGCGGTCCTTAATGACCTAGAAACTATCAACCAGCACGTCAAAACCCACGGCGAAGCACTGATCATTGTTGATGCGGTAACCAGTCTGGGGGCCTATGACCTGAAGGTGGATGAGCTGGGTTTGGATGTGGTCGGCTCCGGTTCTCAAAAGGGGTTTATGATTCCGCCAGGGCTGGGCTTTTTGACCGTTAGCGACAAAGCCTGGGCGGCTTACGAAAAGGCCACGCTTCCCCGGTTCTACTTCGACCTAGGCAAATACAAAAAATCTGCTGCTAAAGAGAGCACCCCCTTTACCCCGCCGGTCAACCTGTACTTTGCCCTGCACGCAGCGCTGGAGCAGATGAAAGCAGAGGGGTTAGCGGCCATCTTTGCCCGTCATCGTCGTCACACCAACGCGACCCGTGCCGCGATGAAGGCCCTAAGCCTGCCGCTGCTAGCCGCAGATGAGTGCGCTAGCACCGCCGCAACTGCCGTAATGCCCGCTGGTGTTGACCCAGAACAGATTCGCTCCGGCATGAAAAAAGAGTTTGGCATTGCCTTGGCGGGCGGGCAGGACCATTTGAAGGGCAAGATCTTCCGCGTCGGCCATCTGGGGTTTGTGTGCGATCGCGATATCCTCACTACCGTTGCTGCCCTCGAAGCAACTTTGACCCGCCTGGGTTACGACAACTTCACCCCTGGTAGCGGTGTGGCAGCGGCCAGCGCCCAGCTAGGTCAATAGCCTAAGCACTAGGCCGTCTCTAACCAGTCGTAAATGCGCTCAAGCTGATCTATTGAAACCAGGCCGTACTGCCACAGCACCATCGGCAGCGGACCGGGGTCTTGCTGGTAATGTTTGAGCGCCAGGTTGATTGAATCTGGGGCCAGCAGCAGATCGTCTCGGAGGAAGTTGATTAGCCGGTTCAGGCGTTCTGGGAAAACAGCATTCATTGTCCTTTCTCAAATTTAATTTTCTAAAACCGCGTTGTTTGAAAGTTCGTCGCCAATCGACATCGAAACCACGAGACCGTGCCTAGTTTGAGAACTGTAGCTCTCTAGGGAAAACGTCAGTGCTGGGCGCGGCTTAAACTGCAACGCAGCTAGACGGTGTAGATGAAACCAGACCACAGCGCAGGCGGCCTAGTTTCCTGACACGAGGTCAGCGCTGAGGCAGTTACTGATGATCTTTTTCTTTTTGATGTGACGACAGCAAAACGCTGTTGCGTTTTGTGGTGAACATTATGATTCAGGCTAAGTAATTGATCACTCTACCGATCTGTAGAAATACGTAGGTGCGGATACGCCGAAATTGTTGAGACTCGATACGCTTCTTGACGCAAGTTAATAGTCTCGGAGGGAACACTCCCAGACATCTAGAGAAATACGCGGTGATTGAGCGAGGGCATCTGCTGCCTCACTTGACCAATGCGGGCGGGGTTGATTTCTGCGATCGCCATGCCCACATCTTGTCCGGCATCGGCCAGAACAATCCCCCAAGGGTCGATGATCAGTGCGTGGCCGTGGGACTGACGGCGGCTGTTGTGAAAGCCCGTCTGGGCTGGGGCCATCACGTAGCAGGTATTCTCGATGGCTCGCGCCTGAAGCAAGACCTGCCAGTGGTCCTTGCCGGTAAAGGCGGTAAAGGCAGCAGGCACCATCAGCACCTCCGCTCCCATTTGCGATAGGTGACGGTACAGTTCTGGAAAACGCACGTCATAACAGACGGAAAGCCCCAAATTTCCCAGCGTTTTAGAGGGATAAATCCCGGGTAGCTGCTGACCGGACAGCACCGTCTGCGACTCTTGGTAGGTATTGCCATCCGGCAGGTTCACATCAAACAGGTGAACTTTGTCGTAGCGGCTGAGCGCATCACCGTCTGGGCCAATCAGCAGCGCCGTGTTAGTGACCTTGCCAGCTGTTGTAGGTACTGGGTAGCCCCCACCTAGCAGCGTCACCTGGTAGCGCTGGGCCATGGTCTTGAGAAATTTCTCACTGGCCTCGCAGATAGTCTCAGCCTGCTGCTGTTTTGCGGTTTCGTCGCCCAAAAAAGAGAAATTTTCGGGCAGGGTAATCAGCTCCGCCCCGCGGCGGACAGCCAGGTCAATCAGCTCCTCGGCTTGGGTCAGGTTAACCTGCAAGTCAGGCACGCTGGTCATCTGGAGGGCGGCAGCCAGGTAAGATTTCATAACGCTGGAGAGAGGAAAAGTGGGCCTGTTGGGGCGTTTCCCCATCATATAAAGATCTGGGTCTCCTCTAGCATGCCCATCTGAACATCCGACCCATATTGCATTTGTTGAGTTGCAAGGGACATTTCCTGGCACTGAAGTCCTTGACGCTGGAGCCCCTCGACGCAGTCGAATCCTTTAACCCACCCTTCGACTGCCATAGTCCAGTACGTGGGTCTTAGATCGCTGCTCAGGTTGCTGGAATAGCCTGGGTCGGCCTACATCGACAGCAGCGCAATCTGCCAGACCTGATACCCTAAGCGGCTGAGGTGTAGCCCGTCGGTTGTGAGTTCGTAACGGAGCTGTCCCGCATCATCGGTAAAGCTGGGGTGCAGGTCCAGGTACACCACCTGTTGTTGCAGGGCCGAACGCTCGATCTGGACATTGAGGGCGCGGATGCGATCGCTCGGAATATTGGCCAATCGTGTCGGCAAAATCGAATGCACCACGATTCGCGCGTCCGGGTGCTGCTGCCGCAGCCGCTGCATAATCTGCTCCAGATTCGCCAAAACCTGGGCATCGCTGGCCCCGTTTTTCAGGTCATTCACGCCCGCCATCACGTGGATTACATCCGGTCGCGTACTGGCAAATGAGTCCAGCCGATTCAGCACACCCTGGGTGGTATCGCCTGAAATGCCCTGGTTTAGCCAGAACCGATCCTGGGGCAGCATATCCGTTGGCAACCACTGGCTAAGCGAATCTCCGACAACAACCGTCAGCGAATTATTTCCTTGCCCCTTAGCAACGGCCTGCGCCTCCTGGGCCAGCAGCGCTTGCCACTGCTGATAGGTGGGGTGTGTGCCGCCGTTAACCCACTGCTCATAAAAACTATCCGGCGTTAGCCGGGTGTAGAGCGTGCCCGCCCGTAGCGCTGCCTGGCGCTGCTGATACATCTGGCTGCCAGACCCCGGACGTGGCCCCTGTATTGGCTGCAGCTGCTGCTCTGCGATCGCTAGTGCGCTGGGCGTTGTCGCATAGCTCAAAATGGTGGAGTCGCGCGGCACAGTAAAGGTCGGCGTTGGCACAGCACTGACATCGGGGGTTGGTTCCGGTAGCGGTCGAGAAAAGGCCTCAGCTGCTTTGTCAGCCAAAGGGGTTAGGTCAGGTGCAGTCGTCTGCGCTGGGCTAGCTAGCGTATCTGTCTCGGCGGGTGCCGACTCTATAGGAGGGGTATCTAGTACAAAAGTTTCCCCAGATGCGATGCCTTCAAAGTCAAAGGTTGGGGCTGCGGGTGGGTCGAACGCAATTTCGGGTGGGTTCGACACCGCCGGAGAAAAGTCAAAATTCTCAGCTACGTCAGTATCCAAACCCGCCCTTAGATCTTCGATGGTTATTTCAGAGGCGGTGGCCGTTGTCAGCAGGTCTTCTAGGGAGGTGGCCTCAGTTGGGCGAGATGTGGTTTCACGCAGGCGCTGTAGCTTATCGAGCCTATCTACTTCTACTGCAATAAATTGAGGCGATTCTGCGGTCTGTGCTGCAACTTGAGGCTGGGGCGTATTGGCTGTAGCTACTTCTCGGGTGCTTTCACTAATTGCATCCGGCACGTCTGGTGTCGGCTCCCAATCGGTGTTGGGCGTTTGCGCCATCAGTTGCGACATGCCCAGTAGTAAATCTGCCATAGGGGGTGTCTCCTTACACGGGATAGGCGGCTGGCCCATGCTTTATATGACAGGGCTGATAAGTGAGCGTCAGGAAACCTGCGGTACCCGGTACGGTAATAATTTTGTGGAGAGTTGTTCTACGTAGATGGCGTTCAAAAGTATCTACGGATGCCTGGATTGCAAAGATCTCGCTTTAGTCTTAGTACCTGCCCGCAAGTGGCTGGATACTTACAGCAAGTTTCAATTGCATTAAACTTGCGCCTCGCTTGACCTGCTATTTTGCCAAGCTTTTGCCGGGATAGAACAGTTCAAGTCAAGCGAGAAACGCTATAAATTGTGAATTGACAGCCGCTGCTTACAGTTGCAATAATGTGACTCTGTGAAAAAATCTGCTCGGACCAGGTCACAAGCTCAGTGCAGCACCTGTACGGCGAAGGAAAGGAATCCATGGCTTACGCAATTATTGAAGCGGGCGGCACCCAACTCCGAGTGGAGCCCGGTCGTTTTTACGACATCAACCGCCTGCCGGTTGAGCCCGACGAGCAAGTTACCATCGACAAGGTTCTGCTAGTTGAAAACGACGGTGACGTTTCCATCGGTCAGCCCCTAGTAGATGGTGCAAGCATCAGCGCCACGGTAATGGAGCACCGCCGGGGCAAAAAGATCATCGTCTACAAGATGAAGCCTAAGAAGCACACCCGCAAAAAGCGCGGTCATCGTCAGGAGCTAACCCGTCTGATGGTGGATGCTATCAACGTGGGCGGCAAGGTCCTCTCTGCCCCTGCCAGTGCAGAGTCTTCAGACGCTACTGAAGAAGAATAATTAGCTACGATAAGGTTAGTACGGAGATTTAAGTCATGGCTCATAAGAAAGGTACAGGCAGTACGCGTAACGGTCGCGATTCAAACGCGAAGCGCCTCGGCGTCAAAAAGTACGGCGGTGAAGCCGTCCGTGCCGGTAACATTATCATTCGTCAGCGTGGCACAAAGTATCACGTCGGTGAGAACGTCGGTCGCGGTAGCGATGACACCCTGTTTGCCCTGATTGACGGCGTTGTTGCCTTTGAGCGCAAAGGCAAGAATCGCAAAAAGGTCAGCGTTTACGCAGCGGGCGCATAGGCGACCACAGGAGATTACTTAATTGCCAAAAGGCACACCTGCCATCTGGTAGGTGTGCCTTTTGGCTTGGATTAGCCTCTTCCAGCTTTAAAGACCTGATCTACAGATAGCTTCAGATTAGGAAACTTTGGAGAAGTAACCGTCTCACCCTGGCGAAAGCGGGTTACCTGATACTCACCCTCAACCAAAGCGTAAACCGATAACGTGGGCTGTTTAGGCGACCGATGTAGCGCGTGCCGTCGAGCCCCTGGTAGTCCACAATCCAATACTCCGGTATGCCGAGCACTTCATATTCGGCCAGCTTGATTAAATAGTCATCACGCCAGTTGCTGCTCACAATTTCTACTACTAGGGAAGCCGGAACTGAAAGTACGGCAGACGTTAGCAGGTTTTCAATGGCGTCCAACGGCACAACGGCGACGTCTGGTAGGCGAGAGGTTGCAATATCATCTGTTGACCCAGCTCACTCAGGGCGGTCCACTATCCCAGTAGAAAATTTATTGCCTGCGATCGCACCTTCCATTCCTTTAAATTTATCAAGGTTCCTTTGTGCTACTCAAGCGTTCCTTAGTAACGCATAGAGATTCCCTTATGCCACTTAAGCGTTCCTTTGCGCCACTTCTGTGACGGCTTAAAATTTTTGAAACGCGACGCGATCGCACAGTTTCACAGTCAATACTGAGATACCCTCTCTGGCTTCTTTAAATCTCTTGAGTGGAACAACACTTTTTGCTACTGCCATCCGTTGTTCTACCTAATAAATAGGTAGCCAATCTTTACTCAGCGCCTGCTCCAGAGAAAAGCTGGGTTTCTCTGGTATTCCTAATGGATCTAGACCGCTAGCATTAAGGCAAAGCTGCCTACCATTCTGGTATTCTTTCTCAAAATTGTTAGCTAGATAGTTTTTGAGGCTTGGGCTGTCTTTCAACAGAGCAGAAATCTCCAGACGAAAATTCTGAATCTCAACCTTCCAGCCCCTCAAACAGGCCTCCCGCTCAGCGTCCCAGTACTTGACCTTGAGTAGGTGTTCACACAGCCGTCTAAGGTAGCTAGAAAGTGATCGTTTATCGCGCTTGCCCAAGCTTTCAAGTTCCTCAACCAAATTGTCTAAATCAATGCTGTGAAAGTTGCCTGCCTTAAGCTGGGCGACGGTTTGATCAAGCCAGTACTGAAAATCGGTATCGTATAAAGCGGCCAGTTTTGGCTTGTTGATTACCATAGCTGGAGTGCCTCAGCGTGAGAAAACAAACAGAAAATGCTTTGAGCTGTGTTGCTGATTATTATGCTGAAATTATACCCATGAAAAAATCGGCGGTCTAAGGTAGACCGCCGACCTCTAATGTTCAAAACCTAAGTGCGACTTACTTTGCGTCCCAGTTCGCCCAGTCTTGAGGCTTTAGGAAGACGTCATACAGACGCTTCTCGGGTGTGCCTTCTTCGGGGCTAAAGCTGTACTCCCAGCGGACTAGAGGCGGCAGAGACATCAGCACCGACTCGATGCGGCCCTTAGTCTGTAGGCCAAAGATGGTGCCCCGGTCATAGACCAGATTGAACTCGACGTAGCGGCCCCGGCGGTAAAGCTGAAACTCGCGCTCACGATCGCCATAGGGCGTATCCTTACGCTTCTCAACGATGGGGACGTAGGCGGGCAAGAAAGCATCGCCACAGTCGAGGGCGAACTTGAAGATGGACTCCCAGTCGCGGGCGGGGACTTCACCGATCTGCTGGCTGTGCTGAGCCGCAGGGCCTTTGGGGTCCGGACCGCGATACAGCTCACCGGGCTGGCCTTCTTGATAGTCGAAGAAGATGCCGCCGACGCCGCGCGTTTCTTGACGGTGCTTGAGGTAAAAGTACTCGTCACACCAGCGTTTGAAGGTGGGGTAGTACTCGGGGTGGTTGCGATCGCACGCATCCTTGATCGTCCGGTGGAAATTAACCACGTCCTCTTCGAACGGGTAGTAGGGGGTTAGGTCAATGCCGCCGCCAAACCACCATACGGGACCGGCTTCAAAGTAACGGTAGTTGAGGTGCACCGTCGGCACGTAGGGGTTGCGCGGGTGCAGCACCATGGAAGTGCCGGTGGCAAAGAAGCCGTGGCCCGCTGCTTCAGGCCGCTGCCGCAAAATCGACGGGGGCAGCTGGTCGCCCCACACCTCAGAGAAGTTGACGCCGCCCTGTTCGAATACGTTGCCTTGCTTCATTACGCGGGAGCGACCGCCGCCACCCTCGGGGCGAGTCCAGGCATCTTCGTGGAAGGGGGTACCGCCATCGGCTTCGACTAGGCGATTACAAATCTTGTCTTGCAGAGCCTTAAACGCAGTCGCCACGCGCTGGCGAGAATCAGCCGGACAGCCTGAGGGTTGAGAAGCGGGTGCGCCAGCAGTCGACGAGTTCGAGTCGGAAACCTGGGGTGCAGAAGCAAGCGTCATAGAGCGTCTATCAAATACATCTGAAATGTTTTAGAGGCCTCATATGGAGGCAAAGTCCAACAAGCAGGACTTACAAATCGGTATCAATATCCGACGTTGAATACTATCGAATCACGTTTCCTGCCTCGACGTTGCCTTTCTACATACTGTGTGACAAACGTTGACAATGACAGAAGTCTGTGGGTCAGGAGAAATATCTTCCCTGAGAGCGTATTCTGGCGGGCTTTTTTACTGTAATAGGTGGATAACCGGCTGGGAATGCGTCAGAAACGCAGCTTAGCAAAGGTTAACAGGCTACTAAAAGGCCAATCCAACGTTGCTATTCTTGAGTGAACGATTTGGGGATCCGAATTCTGGGCTTCTAGAATTCTGGGTCTCTACCAATACTATGGGCATCGCCGTCGGGCTCGGGTTCTGTCTACGGAGGCTGGCGCGATAGCGTTGTAGAGGTGGGATCGCGGATCGTTAACAGTGCAGGCTGTTCAGTCGTTTCAGGCGGGATTTGGCGGGCAGTATTTTTAGCGGGAGTTCCCCATGGTCGGTAAACGGGTGCGGTCAATGTGGCAAAAACGCTGGCGGCAGTTCTGGCAGCTGGTTGAGCAGATCCCTGTTCTCAGCGGCGGCAAGCGAGTCAGGCGGCCGCTAGAGCGGACCTATGAGGTTCTGAGTACGGCATCGGTAGAGACGCTATGGCAGACGGTTGAAGACCTGGCCAACGTGGCGTCCTGGCACCCCATGATTACCTCGACCAATGCCCCCAATGGCCTGACGGCTAAGCCTGGACTCATTTACAGAGTGTTTACCCGCTGGGCACCGCTGCCCATTCAGATTTTTGTGGAGAAGGTGCTGCCCGGTGAGCTGCTGAGCGTGCGCATTCTCCCGGTGCCGGGATTGGAAGAGCGGGTGGTGTATCGGATTGAGTCGACGGTGTGGGGCACGCGGGTCTCGTACACGGTGCGTCTGCGGGGCTGGCTGACGCCGCTAGCCTGGTCGGTGCTGCGGCCCTATGCCTCACAGGTTGCGATCGCGCTTGCCCAGGCTGCCGAACAGCCCCAAACCCTCAGCCGCCGACCCATGCAGGACATCTTCGGTGTAATTTTGCTGGGTGGTGTGTTGGTTGGGCTGGCCAGCAGTCGTGGTTGGGCGGTTGCAGTGGCCTGCTAGTTGCCCTGCCTGATAACGCCTTGCCAAACCATAGGCATTGTCTCTGTTAGGACCGCACGAACCGTCCCCCTGAGCGGCTAGTATTTGGAAAGGGTTCTTTACATTCATAGCGGTATGCGCTCGCCCTGATGGGGCTGCTCCGCTGACCCGAGAACTCCGTTAAAAATTCCTTTGCCACTGCTCGAACCATGACGCCGACCCTGAGTGCCGAAGCCGTTCTAGACGTGTTGCGCCCTGTACAAGACCCGGAGCTACAGAAAAGCCTGGTCGAGCTCAACATGATCCGCAACGTCAAAATCAATGATGGCCACGTCAGCTTTACCCTGGTACTCACGACTCCGGCCTGCCCCCTGCGGGAGTTCATTGTTGAAGACTGCGAAAAGGCGGTGAAGACGCTGCCCGACGTGCAGAGCGTTTCCGTAGAGGTTACCGCAGAGACGCCTCAACAGAAGAACACGCTGCCCAATCAGCAGGGCATTGAGGGCGTGAAAAACATCATTGCCGTGTCCAGCGGCAAGGGTGGTGTGGGCAAAAGTACCATTGCCGTTAACCTGGCTGTGGCCCTGGCCCAGGCCGGTGCCAAAGTGGGGCTAATCGACGCTGATATCTATGGTCCCAACGCACCGATCATGATGGGCCTGAAGGATGCCAACGTGATGGTGCAGGACGGCGCAGACGGTCAGCAGGTGCTGGAGCCCGCCTTTAACCACGGCGTCAGCCTGGTTTCCATGGGATTTCTGATCGACCCGGACCAGCCGGTAATCTGGCGGGGGCCAATGCTCAACGGCATCATTCGTCAGTTCCTGTACCAGGCGCAGTGGGGCGAGCTGGACTACATGGTGGTGGACCTGCCACCGGGGACGGGCGATGCCCAGCTAACGCTGGCTCAGGCGGTGCCGATGGCAGGTGTAGTGATTGTCACGACGCCCCAGGATGTGGCGCTGTCCGACGCCCGGCGTGGCCTGAAAATGTTCACCCAGCTGGGCGTGAACGTACTGGGCATTGTCGAGAATATGAGCTACTTTGTCCCACCCGATCTGCCCGAGAAGAAATACGATATTTTCGGTTCCGGGGGCGGTGAGAAAGCGGCGAAAGCCTTAAATGTGCCGCTGCTCGGCTGCGTGCCGTTGGAAATGCCGGTACGGGTTGGCGGTGACGAAGGCGTGCCCATCGTCGTCGGCCAGCCAGATTCTGCCTCCGCAGCGGCGCTCACGGAAATTGCCAAACAGGTGGCTGCTAAAGTCTCAGTGGCTGCACTAAGTTAGAGAAACCAGGGCAGGCGCGACGCTGCCTTTGACAACTGGGCAGGCGCGACGCTGCTTTTGATAACCTGGCAGGCAAGACGCCTGCCTTACGGAATCTGCTTATGACTCCAACGCCTTACTTCCAACGCCGTATGCAGAGTTGGCTGCAGCCCTGGCAGTCGGTGGACTGGCTGCTGTTCTTGTTGCCGGTGGGCATCACCGTGTTTGCTGCGCTGCTGATTGCTAGCACCCAGCAGCATCTGGAGGACTACAGCTTTGCGGTTAACCATTTGGTTACTGGCGCGATTGGCGTTGTCATTGCCCTATGGCTAGCGCGGGGACGGTATGAAAACCTACTGAGCTGGCGCTGGATTATCTACGGGGTGGTCAACGCATCGCTGATTGCAGTGATGTTCATTGGCGTAGTGGGTAACGGTGCGCAAAGCTGGATTCAGGTGGGTGGACTGACGATTCAGCCGTCGGAGTTTGCCAAAATTGCCGTCATTATCACCCTAGCCGCAGAGCTAAAGGACCGGCACTCTACCACGCTGTTTGGGCTGTTCAAGGCCCTAGCGATTACGGCAGTACCCTGGGCCCTGGTGTTTTTGCAGCCAGACCTGGGAACGTCTCTGGTGTTCGGAGCCATTGTTCTAGGGATGCTGTACTGGAGCAACATGAACCCTGGCTGGTTGGTGTTGCTGGGGTCACCGCTGGTGGCGGCGGTGCTGTTTAACGTTTCTGTGCCGGTGTGGATTGGCTGGGTCGTCGTTACGGGCATCATTGCCTGGATCACTCTGCCCTGGTCGCTCTACAGCACGGTTGTGGTGGTGGCGGTGAACTCCATTTCAGGCAAGCTGGGCGATATTTTGTGGGGCCTATTGCAGGACTATCAGAAGGACCGCCTGATTCTTTTCCTGGACCCAGAGAAAGACCCCCTCGGCGGCGGCTATCACCTGATTCAGTCACGCATTGCCATCGGTTCTGGGCAGCTGACAGGGCGGGGGCTGTTCCACGGTACGCAGACGCAGCTTGGATTTATTCCTGAGCACCACACCGACTTTATCTATTCGGTTGTGGGCGAAGAGCTTGGGTTTATTGGCGCGATCGCAGTTATTGTCGTCTTCTGGCTCATCTGCCTGCGCCTGGTCCTGATTTCTCAAAATGCTAAAGATAACTTTGGTTCTCTGCTCGCCATCGGCGTCCTGTCGATGATTGTCTTTCAGGTCGTTATTAATATCGGCATGACCGTCGGTGTCGCGCCGATTACCGGCATTCCCTTACCGTGGATGAGCTATGGGCGATCAGCGCTGCTGACGAACTTTATTGCGCTGGGCATTGTGGAATCGGTGGCGAATTACCGGCATCGGTTGAAGTTCACGGATTAGGTGGGACAAAACAACATAGCGGCACAAAGCTAGGGCGCAACATGGTGTGCCCTTACGCCTACTTCCATTTCCCGTTAAGCTAAAAACGTTGCCAATCCCTTCACGCCCATGCTTCTTCCCGGTTCCCCCGTTCGCGTCACCAACATAGACGACACCTACTACGGCTTTCAGGGCCTGGTTCAGCGCATTACCGACGGCAAGGTCGCGGTTCTGTTTGAGGGCGGCAATTGGGACAAGCTGATCACTTTTAAGATGTCTGACCTAGAATTGGTGCAGCCTAAGCGGGGTAAGAAGTAACGCCCGTTAGGTGACCGCCATGAGACTACCGCTGCCGCAGTTTGCCGTTCGCGATCGCAACCCCGCCCACATTGCTGAGGTGATTGAAACCTCCACCACCGAGTTCCTGGCCCAGTGCCTGGAGCCGGAGGATCTGAGCTTTCCGGCCATGCCGCCCTTTGGCAGTTGGGTCACGTCCTACGACGAAGAGGCGGGAAATCAGATCTTTGGGGTGGTATACCACGCGACGACTAGCCCGATTGACTCGGTTCACCGGGCACGGGCGCTGGGCATGACGTTAGAAGATTTGCGCGAGCAGCAGCCGCAGATTTTTGCCATGCTGAAAACGGAGTTTCGGGTGGCCATTGTTGGCTATCGGCCCCAGGGCAAGCAGACGGTGACCTACCAGCACCTGCCGCCGCGTCCGCCTCAGGTTCACCAGGCGGTGATGCGCTGCAAGGCCGAGGACGTGGTGGCGTTTACCGAAGAGCTGGACTTTTTGAGAATTTTGCTACAGGTCAGCGGCATTCCAGCCGATAGTCTGGTGGCAGCGGCGGTGCGCGAAGTGTACCAACTCCGTAAGCTAGATCGAGACTGGCTAGTGCAGGCGGGGCGGATGATTGGCCTGCTGCTCAAGGACGACTACGACCGACTCCGGCTAATCCTCAGTCAGATTCATCCCTAGATATTTACCCACAGCACTTCAACCCCCATGCAAACCACAGACTGGATTGTTGTCGGCAACGGGATTGCGGGGGCAGCGCTAAGCTACGAGCTAGCTAAGCTGGGGCAGTCGGTGCTGCTAATTGATGACGCTAGCCCCGACAGTGGCACCCGCTACAGCTATGGCGGTATTGCTTACTGGTCGGGTACCGATGCGGTCACCCGCGAGCTGATGGCAGCAGGTATTCAGCGGCATCGTGGCCTGTCCGAGGAGCTGGGGGCAGATACCGAGTTTCGAGAGCTAGACCTGCTGCTGACCCTTCCAGCTGGGGCAGACGTTGAGACAGTGAAGCAGCCCTACAAAAAGTTTGAGATGCCGCCTCGGTATGTCTCCCCGGCGGAGGCTGGTGAGCTGGAGCCGCAACTAGATAAAAGCGCGATCGCGGGTGCCCTGACGATCAAGCACGGCCATGTCCACCCCACCAAAACTGTTGCAGCCTTCAATCATGCCTTTCGGCAGCTGGGGGGACGGCATCTGATCTCCGCAGTCACGGGACTGGTGCGCGTGGGGGATAAGGTGACGGGGGTAATGACGCCGACCCAGGCCTACGTGGGGGAACGGGTTGCGATCGCAACCGGCGGTTACACCCGCGTCATTCTGCAATCCATCGGTATCAATATCCCCCTCTACCACACCCACGCAGAAGTGGTGGACTGCCCGCAGGTCCCAGCCAATATCCGCACGCTGGTCATGCCCGCCGATGCCGACCGCTTTGAGGCAGAAGCCAAGGCCAGCGACCCTGCAACCGAACCGCTATGGCAGGAGGCCGGACATCAAATTGCGCCGCCCATTCTTGATGCTGGCGTTGTGCAGTTCAAAGACGGCTTTACCCGCATCGGTCAAATCAGTCGCTTCCATACATCGGTGGAGCTGGAGACTGATGCTGCCGAGAGCGAGGCGAAAATGCGGAACGCGATGGCTCAGCAGATGCCTATCCTACGAGACGTGCCGGGTACCTGGCACCGTTGTCTAGTGACCTTTAGCCGGGATGGACTTCCCCTTCTTGGTCCAGTTCCAGGACTGCAAGGGCTTCATGTCTTCTCAGGCTTTACAAGTCCGTTTGCTGTACTGTTACCCATTGCAGAACGCTTTGCAAAATTGGTGAATGGAGCGTCTGACGAGCTAATCAATAAGATGCAAGCTGCCCGCTTTTTACAATAGCGTCTGTGCCATTGTTAAGCTGCTTCGCCCCTTGCCGCAGAAAAAGAGTTTTGACGCAACAGTCGAGCGATCTGCGGTGAGCCAAACGCCTGCATGTAGCGATATACCTCTTCCACGCTAAGGATGTTGTCCAGTCCTAGCTCCTCTAGCTGCGACTTGATCACTGAAATCTGAAAAGCTTGAGCCGTCATTTTGCGTTCTCCAAGTTGTTTTCTGTTGCCATGTCATCAAGTTTGCTTGGTAACAATTAGCTCAGCCTGATAGCGGCTTAAGAGAATCTGTGAATGTAATGTGATGTCTGTCACTTGGAAAGCTGCCGCCGTATCCATAGTCAGAGAAAGCCGCCAGAGAAAGCCGCCAGAGAAAAATTCTGCCGCTATAACTGCCGCTGAGGAGTGAGAGGATGGGGACAGCATCAGCGCCGCATTGGTTTAGTTTTATCTATGGATCTTTCGTATACTATGGATAAAGCACAATGCTTGTAGCTACTCCACACCCGTCGAGGTACCGATACTATGACTGCCGCCGCTTCTAAGCCTTCTGCCACTGCACCTGCCTTCTGTCAAGGCATCCAGCACTTTGCAGAGCCGTCTTCAGAGCTATCGCAGTACAGTGACCCGGCAGTTCAGTCAGGGCAGACGGGGATTTTGGACGCCACGGACCCGGCGGCGGTGTACCAGACGCTACTAGCAGCAGATGCCCTGCGCTACCTCACCCTACACATCACAGCCAGCAAGCAGTCGGGGCACCCGGGTGGGTTCGCCAGCATTGCCGATGCGATCGCATCCCTGATTATGCTGGGCTACAAAAACGTCGTCACGGAGGTCGGTCACCACGCCCCCGGCTTCTACAGCACCGTGTTTATGGATCAATCCCTAGAGCAGATGGGGATTTCGACCGTGCAGGACATGTGCGATCGCTTCCGCGAAACCCACGGTCTGCTGGGCCACCTGTCCGGTCAGATTCCTGGCCTGCTCAGCCCTGCCGGTCCCCTTGGCCAGGGCCAACACTTTGCCATGGCCGGGGCCAAGCTGTACCCCGACAAACTGTTTCCCGTCACCATCGGCGATGGCGGCCTGGGCGAACCCTACATCATGAGCAGCTTCGGCCACTTCCACACGGCCTATCCCCAGACGACGAACTTCCTGCCTATTCTGGTGTGGAATGGGTTCTCCCAAGAGCACCACAGCATGGTGTCTACCCAGAGCAACGAGACCATGATTGCCTACTGGAAGGGCCATGGCTTCGAGAACATTATTCTGGTGGATGCAAAAGACTACGACGATGCCGACCAGCCGGGGGCCTACGTAGACAGCACTGCTTTCTCCATGAAGCAGCGACTGGCCTTTTCCCAGGCGGTGCTAGAAGCCACGGACAAAGCGGCCAAGGCAGCGCTGGGCGGTACGCTCACCGTACTCATCGTCAAGCAGCTCAAGGGCGCAGGCGTTCACAAGCGCGGGGCAAAATCTCATAACCTTTACCCCGGTGACAGCCTCGAAAAAGATTACATTGTTGACGCTCTCAAAGAGAGAGCCCTGGCACCTGCTGCTTGGCACCTGGTTCGTACCAACTTTGCCCGTTCTGGCGGTGGTCCCGCAGCGCAAACTGCCGTAACCGAAAAAGAACTTCCCTTGGCCGATCTGGGGACGCTGCCGCTAAATGAGTTTCCCGTTGGTTCCGACCAAAAGCAGGTAGCGACAACGGCTATGGGTGCCTTGGTTGCCCATGTGGGCCAGCAGGATTCTAATTTTGTTGTCACCAACGCTGACGGCAACGCGGCTTCCGGCATCAACAACATTAACCAAGCCCTCAAGATTGTTCACCCCACCAGCGACGACCTGTACTTCCAGGGACCGGGTGGTCAGGTGTATGAGCCCCTAAGCGAAGATGCCTGTGCGGGATTGGCTGCGGCCCAGGCCTTGTTTGGCGGACGGACGCTGTGGTGCTCCTACGAGTCCTTTGCCATCAACGGTCTACCCATCTGGCAGACGGTCACCCAGGCCATGGCAGAGCTACGCCGCGAAACCCCTTCCACTATCTGTCTATTCACGGCGGGTGCCCTAGAGCAGGGTCGCAACGGCTGGACCCACCAGCGCCCCGAAATTGAGAACTACTTTGCCGCGATGATGCGCAATGGCAATATCTTCCCGCTGTTCCCCATCGATGCCAACAGCATTCAAGTCTGCTACGACTGGGCCGTAACTACCAAGAATAAGGGCATCACGATTACAGCCAGCAAGTCTCCTCTACCTATTCGCACAACGTTTGATCAGAATCGGGAGGCGCTGGCAAAGGGCGCGATCGAGCTACAGTCCATCCCCGGCGATAAGACCGTTGTGTTTGCTGTTGTCGGTGACATGATGCTGATTCCTGTTCTAGACGCAGCACGGGAACTGGGCGAACGAGGCATTGGCTCGAAAGTTGTTGCTGTGGTGAACCCCCGTCGCCTGTATCGTCCTAGCGATGTGGCTTGGGAAAGCTGTGCCCAGGCAAAGGATGGTGACTTTCTCTCGGATAATGAGTTTGCATCACTGTTTGACGGCGATGCCTTGGTGGGAGTCACCGGTGGGGCCAGCGCCATGCTAGAGCCGGTAATGCTGCGCAGTGCGCTACCCCGCGACACGATGGCCTGGCAGCGCGGGGAGACCGCAGCCAGTGCCGGGCAGCTCTTTGCTTTGAATGGCCTAACGGCCGACAAGTTGGCCACTCGGGCCAAGGCACTGCTGCGCTAAAATTGGGCAGACAGACCTGCGGAGACGGCACTATGACAGTTGCTACGCAACGACTGACCTTTGCAGAATATCTAAGTCATGGCGATGGTACCGGAACTCGATACGAACTGGTCGAGGGAGAGTTAGTTCCAATGGCTGTGGGAACCAAACGTCATGGTGATATTTCTGAGGAAGCCTACCTACAGTTCAGGTCAGAAATTAAGCGTCTAAACCTGCCATTGGTGGCTAAACATATGACGGTCGGTGTGCAGTCTCCGCGAGGGCGAGCTTGGGATACGTCCCGCGTTCCTGATGTAATCGTTTTGGAAAAGGAGCAGTGGGACAGCTTTGGTGATGGTGAAGCGGTGATCACATTGGATCAGCAACCGCCACTGCTAGTCGTTGAGGTTATCAGTGATTCGACAAAATCTACAGACTACCGCTCTAAACGAACAGAATATGCGTTGATTGGCATTAATGAATATTGGATTGTTGATCCGCTTGCAGCCAAAATCACGCTCTGTACTTTGATCGACAGCTTTTACGACGCAGAAGCGTTCGTGGAAGATGAGATTATTCAATCTCGTCTCTTTCCTGACCTGAAGCTAACGGCTAGACAGGTGCTGTTGAGCTAAGCTTCTTCACTGGCAGACTTTGGCCAGGTGAAGCGGAAGGTACACCCTGTTTTGACTGACTCGTCTAGCCAGAAGCGACCGCCTTCGGTTTCGACAATTTTTTTGATCAGCGGTAGGCCGATGCCGGTATTGGTAGTGGAACCGTCGGTTGGTGTGCCGGTTTGGAAGAGGTCGAAGACGCGATCGCGATCTTTCTCAGGAATGCCCGGTCCGTCGTCTGCGATCGCAAACTCGTAATGAGTGTCCTGCTCTTTCCAGCTCACCTGAATTTTGCCGTCGTTCTTGTGGTGATGCTTGACGGCGTTGCTAAGCAGATTGCTAAATACCTGAGTCAGCAGCAGTCGCTTTGCGACTAGGGATAGTGCAGTGGCTTCGCAGTCAATGCAAAAAGTCTCCGGCGGGCTAATAGAGTCCAACACTTCATGAATCAAATCGGGTAACTGTACCGTTTCATGATCAACCTGTTCACGTCCGGTCCTGGCATACTGCAAGAGCCCATCTACAAGCTCGTACATACGCCCCACCCGCTGCTGCATTAGCATTAAATGCTGCTGGGTCTCTTCAGGGATATCGTCTGAAATATCTTCTGTAATCCATTCACAAAGCTGAGAAATCCCTCGTAGCGGTGCTTTTAGATCGTGGGAAACAACGCTAGCGAACTGGTCTAGCTCCTTATTCTGCGCCTGTAGGGCTAGCTCAGCTTTCTTCCGTCGAGTGATGTCCCGAGATGCAGAAAGAATCTCTTGAACTTCACCGTCCTCATTGAACATTGGCGTAACTACGACTTCCCACCACTTGAGCGTACCTTTGGCGGTTGCACAAATGCCGTCAAAGCGCCCGGTGTTCCCGTTGAGCGCCGCGTCAAACGCCGCCTTAGCAGCGTCGTGGGCCTCGCCCTGCCAAAAATCGACCCAGATAGCGTGCTTTGGGCCACTGTCAAAATCGTCGATCTCCATCAGGCGCTGACCGCCGCTGTTCATGTACAGCAGCCGCCCCTCAAGGTCTAAAACTTTGATACAGTCCTGGTTGTGTTCCAGAACGCGCCGTACAAATTCGATATTGCGGCGGAGGCTAGCAACATTCTCTGTCGCTTTGATTAGCGCAGCCTCGTAGTCCGTGAGTAGTGTATCTGTATCGTTGGAATGTCCTGATTGACTGAGGGCATTTTCCAAGCGCTCCACCGATGAATCCATAAGCTTGCACAGTTGGGTAACTAACCTTAGCACTCCGCAGTTGTTTACGGCAGCAGGTTGTTCGTAGTCAGAATAGTGTTCTATGAGGTGAACAGTTCTACACGCCATTGCCCGGGAATGCTTTGATTTCTGCCTCTGCAATGAGCCCCAGCTGCCCCGCCAATACGGTCAAGTCTGATAGCTTTAGGTCCATGCTGGGCACTTCAAAATGGCGTAGGTCGAGCAAGCTGCTGATATTCTTCAAGATGCTGTCAGTCAGTTCTGGAGATAGCGCTTCACCATCGGTGTATTGCATGTCCTTCAGCTCAATGCGGTGCCCATTTTCGGCAATGGCGGGCGTGGCGGTAAATGCGATCGCACCTACCCGCTGCTGATCCATATCAACCAAAATCGCTTCGATAGCAATCTTGCCGTCGCCAGGAAGCTGAAACGAGACCTGCTGAGCGGTAACCTCTACTGACTGACCGTCTAGCACCACGGTCATAGACGGAATCTGCTCATGAATGAACTGAGAGTTGAACGCCCGGTCGATATCTGACTCTGTGAGCAAGATGCGTACGCTGGCCTCCGTCGGGTGCTCTAGCTCAATATCACCCAGCGCAGCCTTCCAAGGGTTGACTTGAATCTCGCCTACTTCGACCTTCAGCGCCTCGGTGCGCAGCGACTGCTGCATGACCAACCCTTTGCCCTCAACCGTCACGTGGTTGACCTTGCCGCCTATCAGTGTTGCCGGATCGGTCTGTAGGCTAACATTCAAGGCTTCAGCATCGTCTAACTGTGTCTGGAGCCCAATTTCTGCTGCCTTACTGAGCGCCTGTTCACCGAGTCCTGTCATGTTTAAGAAAATCCTAAGCTTCTGCCAACAGCTTATTAAGGTAGATCACCTGTCCAACTCTACTTTGAGGCAGATTTGTGAGCTTCTGGGCAACTCTTTTGAAAAGTCACCACAACTGCACCACAAAACTAGTCACGTCTTCCACGCCCCGGGCGCTTTCGAGACCCATGCTTCTCATACACTGCCTCCGCTTCTGCCTTCGCCTCCGGGCTCTTCTTGATTGCCCAAACCCTTGACTTAGCCTCAGCAACGGCTGCGCGGTGGTCAACAATTGGCGGTGGATAGTCTAGCGGTTCATCCGCCTTCCATGGCGTTTGCAGCAGCTTGTCCGATAGGTGGGCCACCTCGGGCACCCAATGCCGGGTAAAGCTGCCGTCTGGGTCTTGATCGACACCCTGTTTAATCGGTGAATAGACTCGAATCGCGTTGATGCCCGTCACACCAGACTGCATCTGCGTTTGGGACCAGTGGATGCCGGGTTCGTAGTCGGTGAACAGCCGCGCCAGTACCGCCCCGCTATGCTGCCAGGGTAGCCACAGATCATAGCTGGCAAAGCTCATCAGCATGGCCCGCATGCGAAAGTTAATCCACCCCGTAGCGCGCAGGTAGCGTAGGCAGGCATCGACAAATGGGTAGCCGGTGCGTCCCTCGTCATAAGCCCGTAGCCGATCCGGGTCATTGCCCTCATCTCGCAGTCCGGTGTAGGACCGGGCCATGGGCAACCATTCTAGCTCTGGCTCTAGCTCTAACTTTTGGGTGAAGTGGCAGTGCCAGTGCAGCCGCCCCACAAACGAACTCAGCGCCCCGCCCCAATGGCTTCGTTCGGTCTTGGGCAGCGCGGCAACCTCAGCCACCCGCTTCTGGGTGGTCTGGTAAATCTCTCGCATGGAGAGGGTGCCGTAGGTGAGGTGGGGCGATAGGCGAGAGCAGCCAGTTTCGCCGGTTACCGGTGAGGACATATCTGTGCGGTATTCTTCCCCCCGCTCGTACAGAAAGCTGCGGAGGCTAGCTAGGGCAGCCTTGCGTCCTGGCGGTTGCAGGTGCTGAATGCCGTCTGGAGACAGGTCTAAATCGGCAGGGCTGGGAATGGGTTGGGAAATGGCGCTAAGGCTATCTTTGCCTTTGGGTGAGAGTCCCTCAGCAGCGGTTAGCGAGGCTGGAGGATGAACCTGGGGCTGGGCCATGAGCTTGTCCCAGTTGGCCGCCCAGTGGTCCCGGTCAATTTTAGAGCCGCGCCAGACGCCGAACTGTAGGGGCTCGTGAAAGGGAATGTTGCGATCGCGACACCATCGCCGCACCTGCTTGTCCCGCTCGTAGGTCCAGGCATTGCCAGTCTCCTGATGCGCCCACAGCTCTAGCTGTTCGTAGGTCTCGTGTAGTTCTGCCAGCACATCCACCACACAACCCACCCGCACCGTCAGCGGAGCCCCCCGTCGTGCTAGGTCGTCTGCCAGCTCTTCCAGGCAGCCCTTTAGGAACAGGTATTGCCAGTAGCTAGTGTCGGGTAACTGCCAATAGTCTGGCTCCACCACGTACAGCGGCAGCACTGGCCCCCGCGAAGCTGCGCCTGCCAGACTGGCATGGTCAAAGGTGCGTAGGTCTTTTTTTGAACCAGACGACTTGTATGGTGGGGGATGCGGTAGGCATAGCAACAAAATACGCTGTCAGAAGCTTAGCAGAGGGCTTGCCATTGCCCGTCTATTAAAGTAGCGAACCTGCTGTTCTACTGTTTTAACAACCGTATGACGATGGATGATGTGACTGCTAAACTCGTAGCAACATCTAACAGTGGTCACTCTTGGTATGCAACTGACCTTTCCCCCAGAGCTTGACGCATTTATCAAACGTCAACTTAGCGATGGT
The DNA here is from genome assembly GCA_963923025.1 of uncultured bacterium. GTDB lineage: Bacteria > Cyanobacteriota > Cyanobacteriia > Phormidesmidales > Phormidesmidaceae > CAWUKV01. The sequence goes on along the minus strand of CAWUKV010000025.1, from coordinate 11,611 downwards.
AAATACCGCAGCTTGCTAGATTTGCTTTTTGCTGCGGTAAAACTGCTACAGCAACAGGAAGACGTCTACCAAGGTCGTCTATTTGAGCTACAAAGGGATGCCTTGGTCGGATGGGATGCCTTACAGGCGGGTGAGGTCGTCGATGGGCCTGCTGCTACGGGTCAGATCAAAGCTGATCTACAGGAACGTCATTCGTCACCAAACACATGACGCCTCGATTTCGCCTGACGAAGCCTGCTGTCAAAGACATCGAGAACATTTCTGACTACCTGGCGGAACGGGCAGGACTCGCTCAAGCAGAAAAATTTTTAGACAAACTCAACAACAAGTTCTTTAAAATCGCACAGTTCCCAAAACTGGGTCGTCAGAGAAACGAAATTCTGCCGAAGTTGCGTAGCTTATTCGTTGATAGCTATTTGATTCTCTATCTACCGACCGAGCAAGGGGGCAGACGTTCTGCGAGTAGTGAGCGGTTACCAAGATTTGACTGCTCTATTCGATGATTCGTCGAAATAGCCCAAACCCTTAACGAACTGCTGAAAAAGACTTATTGCGGAATTTTATTGATGATCTGGTTCAGCTATATGCAGCGTTTTTCGCCTGACTTGTGCTGCTCGGGCAAAATCTTGATAGAACAGTGGGTCAAGTGATTCGCAAGTTTCAATCGGATTAAAATTTGCTATGGGTTGAGACTGTTATTGCTCGCTCAGTCTGCGGCTAGCAGATCAAGATTTTTCTGGACCTCAGCCCTTAATAACTGGGTCAGTTGCTCAACGGTATCGGTTTTATCCTTGCGAAAATCAGCGACGTAATCCTTCAAATTCACCGGTTCACCCACCTTAAAGTAGGCGCGGCGGTCGGCTTTGGGTTTGATGTGTTCGGTCTGGTACACTTCTCGCTCTAGGCGCATCAGCGTATCGAGAAAGCGCTCGGGGGTGGGGTTCTCGGCCACATAGCCGTCGTAGATGGCGTCGAAGTTGAGCAGGCGTACCGTGGTCCAGTAGAGGGCTTCGTTGTTGTTGGTTTGGGCTTCGCCGGAGTCGAGCAGGGACTGGATTTTGTAGACCCGTTCGCGGATGGGCATGTGGTCTGGTGAGGAGAGGCCGAGCTGCTTTTCGCACTGGTCGATGACGTGGTGCCTGAGGCGGTCAATGCGTGGGTTCCAATCCAGTTCGGTGGCGTGACTCAGTCCATATTCTGATTCGATGCGGTTGAGTACATGGGCTGCGATCGCAAGTAGCCGCTCATACCGATTCTTCTTCTGTTCCTGAATCCCCAATGCCTGCTCCAGCCCCACCAGCGTTTGCTCAATCACCTGCCCCATCGGCCGGGTATAGCGATACTTTAGGCTCACCGGAACCAGGTACATATTGGGCAGCGGTCCCTCCTTTTTCGCAAGCTGCGCCATGACCTGTAGCGGCATCTGAATGGCCCCAGACCGAAATGGCTGGACCACATCGTTTTGGTACGAGCAGCCCCCCTCTGGGAAAATCACCACTCGGCAGCGCGGCTCCTTTAGCAGCCGTAGGGTTTCGGCAATGCTGGCGCGATCGCCCATGCCCCGACGAATTGAGTAGCAGCCCAGCGCCTGAATAAACTTGCCCAAGATGCCTTTGAACGACTCCCGCGCCACGATGTAGTGAAACAGCTGCCCCACCTGCGCCGATAGGCCAAACACCGCCATGCCGTCTTCCATGGTGGGGTGGTTGAACAGGTACACCAGCCGCGCATCGTCTAGGTTCCGTAGCCGTGCCACATCGTCCTCTGAGACCGACACCCGAAACCCGTATAGCTTCGGCAGTAAAAAGAAGCAGGTCCCCTGCACGAGCCGGACCAGTACCGGCTGCTGCTGCGGTGGAAAGAAATCGGCGGTCATAGTGGCGGGGTAAGGCGGATAGACAAGACTGCCCGCCATTATGCCCCAGCTCCGGGGACCTGCCCCCTGCCCCCCGTCAATTTTTCACCTGTCCCCGCCGCTCCGCACTGCCATTAGAATAGGGTGCAACCACCTTCACGATTTCTGTAACCGCGACCATGACCACCCGCATCAAGCACATCCTCAAAGACGGCCAGCCCGGAGAGCAGGTTACTGCCCAGGGTTGGGTCCGCAGCAAGCGCGACTCCAAAAGCTTCAGCTTTTTGGATGTGAACGATGGCTCATCGATGAACGGCCTCCAGGTGATTGTGGATGATACCGTGCCTGACTATGCTGACCTGATGAGGCGGATTACCACGGGTGCATCAGTACAGGTAGAAGGCACCCTGTCCGAATCGCCGGGCAAAGGACAGCGCGTCGAGATGAAGGCAGCCTCGCTGACGCTGTTTGGCGAGTCGGATGCGGAAACCTATCCCCTTCAGAAAAAGCGACACTCCTTTGAGTTTTTACGCACAATTGGGCATTTGCGATCGCGCACCAATACCCTGGGTGCCGTCTTCCGCGTTCGCAATGCCTGCGCCAACGCTATTCACCAGTTTTTCCAGGAGCGCGACTTTCTCTGGGTGCACACCCCTTTGTTAACGGCTAACGATGCGGAAGGCGCAGGCGAACTGTTCACCGTTACCAGCTTCAACCTGGACAAGCTGCCCATCGGCGACGACGGCACAGTTGATCGCAGCCAAGACTTCTTTGGCAAAACTGCCTACCTCACCGTCAGCGGCCAGCTCGAAGCCGAAATCATGGCCTCCGCCTTCACCAACGTCTACACCTTTGGGCCTACCTTCCGCGCCGAAAACTCCAACACTTCCCGCCACCTGGCCGAGTTTTGGATGATTGAGCCCGAAATGGCCTTTTGCAATCTCGAAGGCAATATGGACCTAGCCGAAGACTTTATCAAGTTTGTCTTCAAACAGGTCTTTGAGCAGTGCGCTGATGATATGGCGTTTTTCAACAAGCGCATCAGCGATACGGTGCTGTCCAACGCTGACAAAATTATCAACAACAGCTTTGAGCGCTTGTCCTACACCGACGCTATCAAGATTCTCGAAAAATCTGATAAAAAGTTCGATTATCCCGTCTCTTGGGGACTGGATATGCAGTCCGAGCATGAGCGCTACCTAGCCGAAGAGTACTTCAAAAAGCCGGTAATTGTTACTGACTACCCGACGGAGATAAAAGCCTTCTACATGCGCCTCAACGACGATGAAAAGACCGTTGCGGCAATGGACGTGCTAGCCCCTGGCATTGGCGAAATTGTTGGTGGCTCACAGCGGGAGGAACGCCTGGACGTACTGGAACGTCGCCTAACCGAGGCCCAGGTGCCGAAGGAAGACTTTTGGTGGTACCTGGACCTACGTCGCTACGGCACCGTGCCCCACGCAGGCTTTGGTCTGGGTTTTGAGCGGCTGGTGCAGTTTATGACCGGCATGGCTAACATCCGTGATGTGATTCCCTTCCCTCGTACGCCGGACAGTCTGGAGTTTTAGCGGATTGAATCTGTTATTCGTCTGCAGTTTTAACCAGTGGTGGTCCCCACTGCTGAGCGGGTCTGACGAAGCGTGCTGGATTTCCGAGGTGCGTTCCACGGGCACCGATGGCAACATGGACGGTGTCAACTAGACAACTGAAGTAACTAGGGTTAGCGGAGGATGGCATGATTAAAGTCCGTCAGCTTATGACCGTTGTTCAGCAGGCCCGCCAAGGCGAGGGCAAGTTGGGTGATTTGGCTTTGCTCAAGGCCGATGCGTTAGGGGCAGCTGCTAGACCAACAGTTATGCAGCAGTTGCGTCCGGTTATTGGGTATCATCCCCCAATTGACTTAGATATTTTAAGGCAGCTGCCTGAGGGAACGCTGGGCTACGAATATGCTTGCCACATGACAGATAACAGCCTACAGCCCTTTGTCATCAGTCCCGAGCTCGAGGGCCTGGCTCGACAGAATGTGTTTGCAATGCGCTACGCTGTGACCCACGACATTTTTCACGTCATTCTTGGGTTTGACACCAGCTATGCTGGGGAGATGGGGGTATTGGCTTTTTCCGCAGCGCAGGGCTACAGTCGTTCCCAGCAGGTGGGGCTATGGCTAGCAACAGTTTTGTATCCGCTGCTAGCACCCAGCCAGATTCAACAGATTTTTGCCAATAAGCGGCGGGGCTACTCGCTTGGGAAGCAGGCTGACTGTTTGTTGGCCTACCGATTTGAGGAGAACTGGGCGCGTCCCTTAGCAGAGGTTAGGAACGCGCTGCTTAATGGCATGTAGACAGCTCAGGCAGTGAGATAGTTGGTCTAAATATCCTCAGCAAAGGAACCCTGGATGCTAGCAGAGTCCAGCACTGGGTCCGCTTCAAAGAAGGGATCGTCATCCGAGAATCTGGTAATGACAACCAGCGCCTCGTCACTCGGCAGCCGACCTTCCAGATAGTAGTCAAACTCGAAACGACACTGCCCCTGTCCAGAGCAGCCGAGCACTTCGGTGTAGCCCTTGTCATACATTTGCTGCTCTAGAGACGTGTAAGTTTCCATTCGGACGTCTTTGGCTATCCAACCGGCTTCGGCTAGCTGCGATCGCACCTCCGAATAGCCCATTCCAGTCGTTAGCCCGTCTGGTACCGTCGGCACCCCAGCCCCCGGCTCTCCGGGGCTCCAGGCTTGGCAGGCCGTACTGATCAGCTCTGTCATCGCCGCATCCGGTGAGGCAATTTCATAGGCGACTAGGTCTCCGTCTAGCAAGACCTCCGACAGGATGCGACGCGTGCAGTTTGCCACTGCTGTGCCGTTCATTGACATGTTCAAGTTCGCCCCGTCAGCTTGTACAAACTGCACACTGAGACATGCCGCATCCGGTCCACAGTCGACGGGCTGGCTGCTGACGTAGTAGATATAATCGCCGTCTGCGGTTTCACCCATAGAGGGGTAACCGATATAGCCTGGTTCGCCTTGTGGTTCCGCATTTTCAGCTTGGTCGGTGGGTGGGCTATTTGGTGGGCTATTTACTGAGGTACTGCTGACTGATGTTGTGTCAGGCGCTGCTGTGGCAGTTTCAGAGGTTGCCGTTTCAGCTGTCTGTGTAGCTGTGGACGCAGGTGCGATCGCAGCCGATGGCTCGGTTTGACTCGTGCTACAGCTGACGGTCAGAGCTAGCGTTAGCATTAACGCCGCAGATCTGGCTGAGTTGCGACCTGGAATGGTGCGTAGATGGCGAATGTTCATGGGTAGCAGTCTGTCTTTCGTCCTTCAGATTTCCCGCCTAGGCCTACAGGTGCACAGCTGGTCGGTCCTAATGCTTTACACAAGGCACACACTGCTGTGGAGCTATCACAATTTGTCCTTGCTTGGCTTGATCTGACGCTATAGCTATGCAAGCTCTACCCATGTGCAGATGAAAAGGTCTATCCTGAGCAGCTTTTAGAAAACAGACCAGCCGTTCAGACTGTACAAAATACGCTGTCTAGAACCTGGAAGGACCGATGAGCATCAAGCGCACTTTTCGTCTCTTGAAGGAGACCTTTCAAGAATGGAATGACGATAAGGCTTCACGGCTGGCGGCAGCGCTGGCCTACTACACCGTATTTTCTCTAGCGCCGCTGCTGGTCATTGTGCTTGCGATCGCAGGCTTCTTTTTCGATCAGGGCACGGTTCAGGAGCAGGTTACCGCCCAGATCCAAAGCATGATGGGGCCAGACAGTGCCGATCTGGTGACCACAGCGCTAGAAAACGCCAATCGCCCTGGCCAAAACAGCAGTCTAATTGCTTCCATTATCAGCATTGTCCTTTTAATCTTTGGGGCATCGGGCGTCTTTGCCCAGCTACAGCAGTCGCTAAACGTGGTGTGGGACGTCGAGGCCAAGCCAGACAATGCTGCAAAAGGTTTCATCCGTCAGCGGCTACTCTCCTTTGCGATGGTGCTGACCATTGGCTTTTTGCTGGTGGTTTCTCTGGTCTTGAGCACAGTGCTATCTGCCTTATCGGCCTATATGACTGACTTGTTGCCCGGACTCGATAGCCTCTGGCAGCTAGTCAACTTTGCCCTCTCGCTAGGCATTCTGACGCTGTTGTTTGCGCTGATGTACAAATATGTCCCCGATGTAGAAATTAGCTGGGGTGATGTTTGGTTTGGTGCTGCGATTACCTCTTTGTTATTTACCATTGGCAAGTTTGCACTCGGGCTCTACCTGGGTAACAGTGGTTTTGCCTCTACCTATGGCGCAGCAGGTTCAGTCATTATCATACTGGCGTGGGTCTACTACTCCGCCCAAATTCTCTTTTTTGGAGCCGAGTTCACTCAGGTCTACGCCCGCCGTTACGGCTCACGCATCGTTCCTAGCGACCATGCCGTTCCTTTGACACCAGCAGCGCGTCTGCAGCAGGGGATGCCTCGGCAGCAAACGCTAGAAGCGATAGAGCGACGGCAGCAGGCTGACCAGTACCGATCCAACTAAACCTTGACTGTGCCCAGAGCTGGAGTTTCTCCAGATGGGGAAGCTCCAGATTTCAATTGGGCCGTGGTTTCGCACCGTGGTTCACGCTTGACCCACGACCGTGCTCTAGCTATACCCCTTTACGTCTTGGATCAGCAGCTGAAAGGGGCCGGCTGAAAAGTGTGGATTAAGGGCGCGGTCGTATTCAAACTTGCTAAGCATGAACTGAAACGAATAGATGCGTCGTGGATTGAGCGGGGGGCGCTCCACAATTCTGGCCCGCAGTACCGGCTGCATCTGGTCGAAGGGAATGTGTACCGTTACCCACTCATCAGCGGTGGTATCAAAAGAGTAGGCATAGGCAACGCTATCCCAGGCGTTGCCGTCGCGAATGAAAAATTTGTAGCGCTGGCCGTCGCCGCGGACAGTGACCTCGACACCGCTGTACGCCGATAGGTCGAGTGGTGGTTCGAAGTTGCGGCTGCGGACTGAGGCGAATCCGCCCGAATTTTCGGTTGAGACAATGCCGCTAAACAGTAGTCCCTCCGGTTGGACCTGAACGCTACTTTGGCTGACGCCGCCCATGACAACATCGTCCAGTGCGCCCCATATTTGTCGCGTTTCTGCTGTCGCTTGTCGAAAATCGAACACCACGCCGTTGCTGATCTGCGGGGCGGGGGGCGGGGGCGCATCAAAGAACATTTGCTTGATCCAGCTCAATAGAGGGACGGCTTCTAAAAAGTCTAGGGTTTGCCAGAATCGGCCCAGGTCCCATTTAAGTAAATCGGGGGGGCGAGACGGAGGCTGGGGAGAAGGGGCCATAGCATTGGTGACCGTCAACGGCGCAGAAGATGACGCTTTCGTAGCAGCTGCCAGATCCGCTAGGACAAGGCTGCCCATATATAGCGTTTCTCGCTTGACTTGACTCGTTCTATGTCGGCAAAAGCTTGATAAAACAGCAGGTCAAGCGAGGCACAAGTTTCAGTGCAAATGAAACTGGCTATATGTTTCTGGGTCATTTCGTTCGATGCCAAGCAGGATCGCCATACTTGGTGTTCTAACGTAAATGACGTTAGCTATATTCTAGCGGTAAACCGTATACGGTCGATTCGGCGTAGTTTCCACTGGTTTTTGGCGGCTTTTCCCACCTGTTTTCAGTGTAGGGATTTGGCATCATGCAATTGTTAGCCGAGACGAGAACGCACCAATGAAAAACGCTTTGACCAAAGCCTTACACGACGGTTACCGCAAGCTATTGCGCCACTCCAAATATCGCTGGGTTGTTGTTTTAGGGACGCTGCTTTACCTGGTCAGCCCGCTCGATATTTCGCCTGATGTTCTGCCAATTGTAGGCTGGATTGACGATGGCCTGATCGTGACGCTGCTAGTTACGGAGATGTCACAGCTTGTTACCGAGCAGCTAAAGTCTCGACGTGAGCAGGTTCAGGCCGTTGAGACTCAGCCAGACAGCGCGTCTGCCACCTACGCCAGCGACACCGTCATTGATGTAGAGGCTGTTTCAGTCGCCTAGCGTTGACCCGTTTTGTTCTAGTCCCGATCATGGGAAACACCTTTTCTCAACAGATTTTCCACAACCCATTACACACTCGAAAACACCATGACTAACACCACTATCCTGTCCGAAAACTTCAAGCACATTAAGGCCGAAGGCGGTCAGCGCTCTCAGAAGATTGGCAAAATCTTCCGTGCTGCCTTTACCGAAGCCGCTGCTGAAGTCAAAGCCGGTACCAAAACTATTCGCCCCTTTGCCAAAGAGCTAGCCGATGCTGCTGCTGAGACAGCAAAATTTAAGAGCCAAGAAGTCAGCGTCAACGTACGCAAAGCCTTTGAAGAAACTGCCGTAGACGAGCAGGACCTGGCTACGCGCATTCAGCTCAAACTCCAGGCTATCTTTAAGGCCATTCGTGACACTTTGCTATCGAGCTGGAGCCATGAGGCCGATGCACCGGTACTGCCGGTTGAGAAGGAAACCACTGCCGACAGCCATGATGGCGTCACAGTTGAAACCTTGGCTGCGTAGTTTTCGGCACGGTTCGTTACACGTTTGAATCCTCTTCTCTAGATACAACAAAGCGCGATCGCACCTGCGATCGCGCTTTTTCTATGGCTAGATGAGCAGCCTATTCAGCCGTTGCGGGTTCGGCCGCTTCAGGCGCAGGCTCAGCGATCTCTGCTGCGGGAGCCGTTTCCGCGGGAGCCGTCTCTGCGGGGGCTGTTTCAGGTACCTGAATGTTTACATCTGGCATCTGTACGTCGGGCAGCTCCACGTCTGGCGCGTCACGTACCACTTCCCGCGTGTTCTCAACGGTACGCTCAATGATGGTGGTCTCGCGCTCCACTGGCGTTTTAACCGGTGCTTCAGTGGTTGCTGGTTCAGAATCTTGAGTCAGGTAGTAGACTAGGCCACCTGCGCCGATAGCCAGCAGCGCTAGCAGCAGCCCCGTCAGTAGGCCAGCTGAGGCACTGTTGGCTTCTCTGGTTCGGGCATTCTGCTCGGTGCGGATGCGCTCAGCGGTGCGGTGGTTGTACTGCTGACGCTCTTCAATGGTTCGACCATTGACGTACCCATCGCGATAGGCCACTTCTTCTCGGGTTGCCGGACGGCCCTGAACATTGGCCTGAACATTGGCGTGATCGATATCAGACTTGATGTTGTTTTCCATGATTGAACTCCTGCTTGGGTTGCTGCCTTCTCAAAAAAGTTGGCATTGGATAGGCTTTGATTGCGGTTGTCGCGTTGTTGGAAAAGCTGCAGATTTCGTCAACTAGACGCGGTCTGACACAAGCGTTGAGCCCTGGTGCGTGTTCCATAGCTCATTATTTAACCGCAGTAATCGGCTGAAACCCTCTGACTTGGGATAGGTTCTAGGGTTGGAGCTCTGTGTGTCTAAAGAGAGATGTGGGGTCCCCATTGGTGAGGCAGCACAGGCAGAAGGGGCTGAAAATGTGATGGCAATCACCGCGATCGCAGGCCCGGGTTACAGCTACCCCGATGGGTGAATTTTCTCTTCAGCGACGGGTGATCTTTTGTCAGGATTGCACACTCAGATGGCCAAACCCTTTGAGTAGGTTAAGGGTGTCCGAAAAACACTCGCTACTCACATACCATGATGTATTCTCGTCGTCTTGCTCAAATGACCGCCGTTGCCGGTATTGCTCTAGCAGCTACTGCATTGTTAACGGCCCCAGCGTCTGCCCGTCCCCATCGTGACTTCGACTTCCCCGCTGAAGACCTGCCACGAATCATGCCCGACTGTGATACAGAAGAAACTGCCGAGACTCCGGAGTCGTCTGCTGTGGTCGGTATCGCTCTGGTTGGGGCCTTTGGTTTTTACAAGCGCAAGCAGGGCAAGCCCGAGGCATTCACGTTAGCGAAAACAGGCGCTTAATTCGCTTCTTTGCCCAAACAACGGGGTTAACGTCGTCTTCAGCTGCATCAAGGAGGTTGAGCGATCGCATTTCTTTCTGTCGTTGGGCTAGCTCCTCTGTGTGTTTGTTCATCTCAGCTAAAATGACCTCCGCCACATCTGGATAGCGCTGTAGCAGGCGAGAGAAGCTGTTTTGCTTGATCACAAACAGGAGCGAGTCTTCGGCGACTCGGGCCATGGCCGTACGCGGAATCCCGAGGATAAGAGAAATTTCTCCAAAGAAACTGCCCACCTCCAACGTTGCCAGCAACCGGTCTAGCTTCTCGGCAACGATCTCTACTTTTCCTTCTAAAACAACATAAAAGGCGTTGCCGGGGTCATCCTCGTGGAATAGAATCTGCCCTTTGCGGCGACGCTGGCGCTGCCCAATCTCAATTAGCTGGCGGAGCTCAAGTTCGCTAAAGTTCTCGAAGTAGCTGACTTTTCGTAGCAGATCGCGCAGGGTCTGTTGGGGGTTAACCCCATTGCGGCGAGGAAAGTGAAAGCTCGATCTCTCGTCCTCGCTGCGCAACACCCGCTCCGCACTGCGGTTGACGGACTGCATCTGTAGCGCCTCTGGGTTGCGCAGCCACAGGTCCCGTTGGGGAAAGGCTATTTCAATGCCGTGCTGACGTAGGTTGTACTCGATGATAAAGTGCAGCGAACTTTGCGTGTCAAACCGCTGGTTGAAGTCCACCCAGACCCAAAGCTCGAACTGTAGAGCGTTATCGCCAAAGGCCATGAACATTGCCTTTGGCATGGGCTGAGTACAGACAGCGGGCTCCATATAGGCCGACTTGAGCAACGCCTCTGTAACTAGGGTGGGGTCGCTGTGGTAGGCCACCCCCACGGGAATTTTGAGTCGGGCGATGGGGGTATCGTAGCTCCAGTTCAGCACGCGGTTTTTTACCAGCTGACTGTTGGGAATGACCACATCGCCGTTGTCTAACGTACGAATAATTGTCGAGCGCAGTTTGACTTCGCCAATGCGACCCAGCAAGCCCTGAAAGCGGTAGTCATCCAGCTCAATGAGATCCCCCACCTTGAGCGTGCGCTCAAACAGCAAAATCACACCGCTAATAAAGTCATCGGCAATGTGCTGGATGCCAAAGCCAATACCGACGCCCAGACCACCAATGATGATGCCCAGTGAGGTGAGGTTAACGCCGGAGTTTTGGATGGCAATCAGGATGGCCAGCGCCCCAGCAAAGTAGCTGACCAGTGCCGCAATCGCCTCCCGATTGCTGGCGTCGATCCCCACCCGTACCAGCAGCTGCCGCTTGAGAAAATTTTTCAGTAGGCCAATGACAAAGAAAATTACTAGCAGCCACACGCTGAGCCGAAACAGCAGCAGTAGCGTAAATTCTGTGTCGCCAACGTCAAACAGCTTTCGGGTAAACAACCCCGTGAAGCCGTTGGAAAACGATTGGACCAGCTCCGCCATGGACATAGGCAAATCATCGGGGTGAACGATAAGCAGGACAAACCGCTACCAGCGTAAACGGTTCGTACCTGTCCTTCCGCAAAATTTGGCCTGTTAGCCGGGAACTTTTTGATGAAGGCTAGGTAAATCCACGGAAAACCCTGCCAGGTTTAGGCATTAAATATGGGCGCTAAAAATATGGGCGCTAATGAGCGCTGCTAAACCACGTCCAAGGTTTAGTTCTCAAAGTCTTCCTCAAACCCGTCTTCTAGATTGGGCTCGACTGTGACCTGACCGGCCATCGCCTGGGCCATTGCGTCGACTACCCGCGAGACCTCGGCAATCTTTAGACCTAGCCCTTTGACAGACTGGCCCTTGGGCACAATGGCACGGGTGAAGCCCAGCT
>CAWUKV010000024.1:0-34902 GCA_963923025.1 uncultured bacterium | reverse complement strand
TTGCCCGGATTTAGCGCCGCATCGGTTTGAATGACGCTGTCGATTAGCCGTCCGGTTTTGGACCGAAAGGATCGACCTAGGGCACTCACCACCCCAGCCGTCACCGTGCATTGGAAGCCGAGCGGGTTCCCAATGGCAATCACGAGCTGTCCCACTTTTAGCCGGTTAGACTGGCCCAGCTCTGCATGGACAAAGCCCGTACCCAGAATGCGGATAATCGCCAGGTCAGTATCGGGGTCGTCGCCCACCAGCTCGGCCTTGTACTGCTGCCCGTCGGCCAGGGTGACGTCAATGACGTCGGTGTTATGGACAACGTGGCTATTGGTGAGGATATAGCCGTCGGGGGTAAAGAGAAAGCCGGAACCGCTGCCCGACACCTCTAGGGGGCGGCGCATGTCGGACCGTAGCCGCAGGCGACGCACTTCGATATTCACTACTGCGGGGCCAACGCTCTGGACCACATCGGTCACGGTGCGAGAGTAGGCGTCTAGTAGGGCCGCATCGTTAGGCGTGTCGTTGGAGGATGACGCACCAGACGGTCGAGCAGAATCTGAGACGAGATGGGGCTGAATCATAGTCTGGGGGCTAGGTAGAGTAGACCGATCCTGACGAGAACGTCAGCTCAACGCCCAGTACGGATATCCGCCGCACAGGTTAGCGGTGATGTCTATCACGGGTTGTCTTAAGGAAATCTCAGAAAGCGTTTAAGCAATCTTCAGGTTGCGGTCAGACGAGCCTCAGCTGACCCCGGCATTCTTGTAATCAATGAAACGAGTTCAACTCGACACCATCCAACTCACAAGAAACCCCTCAAGGAGATAACGATGAAACGCACTATTCTTTCCATTCTGACCGTTGCCGCTACCGCTGTTGTTGTTGCACCCGCTGCCCAAGCTTTCGAACCCACTGTTTCACTACAAGAACGCCGCCTAGAACAGCTCGACATTGGTACTAAAGCAGTTGAGGATATCCAAGCTGCCCGCCTCAACCAGCTCGACATTGGTACTAAAGCAGTTGAGGATATTCAATCTGAGCGCCTATTCCATCTCGATACTCAAACCAAGGCAGTTGAAAACATTCAAACCGCTCGATTAGACCAGCTCGACATCAGCACCAAGGCTGTCGAAGACATCCAATCTGAGCGCCTGTTCCACCTCGATACCCAAACTAAAGCGGTCGAAGACATCCAAGCTGCCCGCCTTGACCAGCTTGACATTAGCACCAAAGCCGTGGCCGATATTCAGTCTGCACGGTTAGATCATCTGAACAACCAGACTAAGACGGTTGATGATGTTCAAGAATCTCGCCTCGACGCGCTGGACGCCAGCACTAAAGCCAACTAAAGGCTAACTAAGTTTCGAATCCCCTCACACACTCCCAAAGCCCTGCCAATCCCGGCAGGGCTTTTTCTTGTTCTCGGCCAGGCAGACCCACCATGGCTTTGCTTCCTTTGAAACGTTCTGGTGAAACGTTCTGATGGCATATATGTTAAGCGATTGACAATATTCAAACGTTACGTCTGGGTTTACAACCATTTCTGTAAAACCTGATTTTACGGGACAGTAATATGAGGAATGTCGGCGGGTTAGCCAACTCACACACATTACGGTAAAACCCCAATTGGGCAATACTCTAGCGTAATGCAGGTCCTGTTTGGGGTTCCGGTCGGAGACTGGAAAATCAAAGTGCTGGGAGCTAGGGGACCGGGGGCTTAATGCTTTCTTGGCTTCGTGTACGTCGGATAGATTCTAGAAACTGCTGTTTCTCTACATCCCAATTAAATCGAGTTTGCCCTAGATGCCACGCGTGTTGACGTACCCAAGTCAGGGTTTGAGGCGAAGTTAGCCAGCTGTCAAGCTGCGCCGCGATCGCACCCCCCTCCAACGCCACCACCCGCGCCGCTACCCCCAGTTCTTCGGCCAATGCCACCTGCGCCGATGTCCGACTCATCAATACCGGCACCCCCGCGAGCAGATAGGTAAAAATTTTGTTAGTGAGGCAAATCGAACGATTGGGAACGCGAGTTTCTTCCAACGAGAGGCCAATCGTATGGTCCGATGCCAGCTGCACCATGTCTTGAGACGGGGCTGGTGGCAGGAAGTTGAGCTGGTCGGTAACGCCACAGCGCTCTGCTAGCGCTGTCAAATGGTCGCCGTAGCCGTTTGCCAAGTGACCACGCAAATATAGGGTGGGACGGGTCGTCATTTGGCCCAATGCTTCGATGACGGGCTCCAGCCCTCGGCCAGGACCAATGGTCTGAGAAAACCAGTACAAAGAGGGTGGCCTGTCACTGTCAGGCTCAGCCGAATCCGGAGCTTCTGACAGTGGAAAGACGTTCAAAATGACTGCTGCTGTGACCCCGTAGCGCTGTTGGTAGGCGGTGGCAATGCCGGGTGAGGCGGCGGTGAGATGCTGACACTGAGGTAAGAAGGTACGTTCGATGCGATCGCGTAACTGAATTTCCCACTGGTGTTCGGGCGTGTCCGGTAGCTCCCCAGTGTGAAAGTCTTCTGCATCAAAGCCCAGCAGGGCCTGATGCTGGGTAGCAGCCCGGGCAGCGGCAGGAAGGGCGGCCAGGTTATGGCCTATGTAAAGGTCGGCGGGGATGGCCGCGGCCGCATCGGCCAGACGACGCCAGAGGCGATGGTGGGTCCAGGCCGCTAGCGTAACCGGCAGGGGTTGGTATCGGGCAAAGTGGCGCAGTCCCTTTTGCCACGCCGCCCGACAGCGATCGCCCAGTACCGCGCCGTAGCTAACGGGGTGCCAGGTCCACGGCACGGTCTCTAGCAGGGCTCGGTCGAGGGGACGGATGATGGGCATGTAGTCTCCGGCCACCACCCGCACCTGATATCCGGTTTCGAAAAGGGCGTTGGCTTCTTTGACCAGACGAGGGTTAGAGGCAACATGGCCGGGGGTAATCAGGCAAATACGTTTCATGCGGTCTTAGTCTTGGCTGGTGTTTTTGCAAGGGCAACTTGCAGACGGCTGACAAGGGTAGCGCGATAGTCGGCCCACTGCCACTGGGCAGCGGTATTAAGGGCCTGCGATCGCATCTCCCTGAGCTGCGTGCGGTGGGTAACGCACCAGTTCAGCGCCTCGGCTAGTGCGGTTGCGTTTGCCGCTGGAATAATCAGGCCATTTTCACCGTGGGTAATCAGGTCGGCAGCTCCAGCCCGGTCGGTGGTAATCACAGGAATGCCGTGGGCCAAGGCTTCGGTTACAACCTGCCCAAAGCCGTCGCACAGGGTCGGAAAGACCAGGACATCGGCGTGTAAATAGTGTTGAAACAGCTCTGCCTGGGGAACAGTGGTTGAGATGTGAAGGTTGTTGGGCAAGTCGTTGACCATTGCCTGGGGCAGCTTCATCGCGCCAAAAACGGAGAGATGGAGCGATTGAACCGCGACCTGCCGCCACGCCTGCAGCAGATAGTGCGCGCCCTTACGAATGCTGAAGGTGCCTGCCCACAGTAAGCGCAAGGGTCCCTCACCTTGGGTCCCTCCCTGAAGCCCGTCGGTTTTCACTGGCGGAGCCCCTAGGGGAATAACCTCAACTTTATCGACGTCCAGCCCCGCCGCTGCATAGGCAGATTTGGTGAAACTTGAGTTGGCGACAACAACATCGGCAAGCTGCCACTCTTTTCGTCGTCGCTGTGTGCGTCGAGTCTGGTGTTGAGCTACGTAGTCATGGTAAGCAGTCTGGGTTTCGGGATATTGTTCCAGTTCTTGCTGCAAGAGCTGATGAACAAAATCGTGTTCTGGGGAAGGGACTTCGTAAATGCGCTGAAGATTCTGTGCCTGTGCTGCTTGGAAGGTAGAGAGACAGGCATGCTCATAGCCGTAAACAGCCGTGGTGCCCGCTAAGTGATGGGAGGCCCAACGGTCAAAGCCGGTCTCGCTCTGTTCCCATACCCAGTCGCCCAGTCGTCCGCTACGGTCCAATCGGCTCGCCAAAATGCGCAGCAGCTCTCCCCAGGGCAGCGGGGTTACTTGGGCTGGGTTGAGTTCTATAAGCCGTCTGCGGCTAAGCTGTCGCGGCAGGTCATAGCCAAGCCGATGAGCCAGAGCTTTGCTCAGCTGCTGCCAACGAGCGGTTGGGTCATCAACCAGAGTAGTGAGAAACTGCGTAAGCCAACCTGCATCGTTAAGTGCACGCCCCGTCTGTTGAATAAAGGGAGCAACGCTGGGGTGAAGTAGCAGAATACGGTGAGACATATAGTAGGGCTAGTGCGAATAGTAGGGCTAGTGCGAAAGATTTTGGAAGGAGGAAAACCGCCTCAAAATCCCTCTCCCCATGGGAGAGAGATTTAGGGTGAGGGCACGCCAACAGCGCTTCTGAGACCGCTATGCTTCTGCCGCCAGCGGTCGTAGCCATACTGGTAAAGCCATTCTTTAGTAACCTTTGCAAGTCGCCAGCCCAGAACTGTGCGTAAAAGAGAGAAGAGTGGACCACCAATAGGGCGTTCGGTTGCGCCGCCGAGTTGGTAAACCCGCTGCTGTGCCCGCTGGCGCAGGTTAGGAACGGCAGGATAAACCTCGTAAACGTATCGCTGAAAGACGTTAGCGCAAACTCGTCGAGTGCGGGGACTGTCCTCTTCGGCTAAGAGGTTTTGGGTGCCTCGGTTGAGGGAACAAAAGGCCGACTGCCAGGCCGTGTCTGACTTGAGGCCGCTGACGCTGTTGGGTAACCCAGAGCGGTAGTAGGTCTTTGCGCCCCAGCAGAAGCGAACCTGCTGGCTGGCGAGGACAACCCGGCTGAAATACTCAAAGTCGTTAATTAGGGTCAGGCGTTCGTCCCATTCCCCGGCTTTGTTCACAACAGCTTTAGGGATGAGCCAGGTGGCACCGTGCATCATCAGATGGTTGTCCCAGGCGCAGAGCAGCCAATCGACCGGAGCGAAGTCTTGCCAGAGCGGCTGGGGGATGAACTGGCTTTGACTCGCATCCTGGTAGAACCTTGTCCATTCGCAGCAGCTTACGGTACCGGGCGGCTGCCGCTGTAAAAAGGCGAGCTGCCGCTCAATTTTGTCGGGAGCGAGCAGATCGTCACCGTCCAGGTACTGAATGTAGTCTCCTTTGGCTAGCGACAGGCCGTGGTTGAGCGCGGCACTTTGGCCGCGGTTGGGCTGTTCAACCAGCTGTAGGTTGGCTTGGGCATAGCGACAAACAACGTCAGCGGTATTGTCGGTTGAGCCGTCATTGACGACGATAATTTCAATGTTTGAGTACGTCTGTGATAGGGCCGAAGCTAGTGTCTCGCCAATCCACTGTGCGCCGTTGTAGACGGGAATGATGATGGAGACGAGGGGCGGGGTTGCTTGAGTGGGGGAAATCATCACGCGATCGCACCTCGCTTGAGAGAACGCTGCCCGATCACCTGCTGCCATCCGTCACGGAAATATCCTGGTTTCGAAGCAGCAACATAGTGGTGCAGACAGGCAGTAGGCTGCTTAATTTCGTCAGGATGGGGTTGTACGATATAGTCATCTACGTTCATGACGTCACAGGGCTGCTGGGCCATCAGCTGAGCGATCAGAGCCTGTTCTTGGTAGTAGTGGGTGCCCTCTTGTTCAATTTGCTGGCGGCACCAGTCTTCGAGCTTTGCCCAGTCAAGGTGGGTGCTGTTGAGACCACAGATGCCCACGTTGACCCGCTCAGGAATTGGCGCACCGGCCAGCTGCTGCATCAGTTGAGGAGAATAACCGTAGGCGGTTTCGGTATCGACCATGTAGCAAG
Source organism: uncultured bacterium (assembly GCA_963923025.1). Taxonomy (GTDB): domain Bacteria; phylum Cyanobacteriota; class Cyanobacteriia; order Phormidesmidales; family Phormidesmidaceae; genus CAWUKV01. The sequence goes on along the minus strand of CAWUKV010000024.1, from coordinate 29,170 downwards.
GGTGCTGGGGCTGTTGTAGCCACTGCAAAAGTTGGGTGGGTGGGCGAAAGAACAGCATGTCTGAGTCGAGAACCAGTTTCCAGCCTTCGCTGCCGACATGAATGTCGGTGAGCTTGCGCAGGTTCGGGTAGGTAAGCCGTCGCGATCGCAGATAGGGAAATTTCTCGATAGGCAGAACCTGGTTTAGCCGCTCTTCAATAGCATCTGCGCTGATGATGTCACTACCGGGGAACAGCCGCTGAATCTGATGCCGGTTTCGCTGAGTCAGCGTCCCGTCATCGTAGACGACTAGCTTTAGTGGCAGGTCAGCTTGCCGCTGAAGCGAGTAGAAACAAAAACAAGTCTGGTGCCAGAACCGTCGCCCGCTAAGAAAAAAGATGGGAATACTGGCTGAGTCCAAAGAACAGGGGGGGAGGTGAGCTACTGCCCGTCGCATTTGGCGGTGGTGCCACTGATCAACCCAGGCATTGACGATGCCGCGCTGCTGCCACCGTTTCAGGGTGCCCTTGGGGGCATGGTAGAGCCGGTACCAAATTGCGCCCGGCGTAATTCTGGATGTGAGGGTCATAGGCTGTGGAAGGGGCTATCAGTCGGTTAGTTGGCTTTGGCCTTCGAAGATGCCGCAGTAGCCGCGCCAGCGAATGTAGGCAGCCGCGTGTTGCCACGGACGTTCTCGGAAGAATGCGCGCAGCTGCCGTAGCCGCACCGTCCAGCGAGGAATTTTGGGCCAGAGTCGAATGCCGTGCTGATCGAGAACCTGTACCCAAGAGCGGCTAGCGGCGTGATTGAGCCGGGCCAGGTAGCTGCGATGACACCGATGGGCCGCAATCAGGTGGGTGAGCTGTAGTGCCGGAATGTAGCCAACGCTCCAGCCCGCAACCATTAGGGTAAGAACAATATCGTTATCTTCGCCAGAGGTGAGCTGTTTGCCAGTGCGACCTAAGGCAAGGCTTGCAGTGATTTGTTGGGTGTGGGTAACGTAGGCCATAAAGGCGGCCTTACGCAGTGCCAGCCCAGCCCCTGCCGGAGCAAAGGAAGGATAGTCGTGGATAGGACCGCCCAGCTGCCCCGCAGCGATGAGCGGTTCAGGCCCAAAGTCTCGTAGGGCCAGGATGGAATAGAACTGCTGGAGCCAGGGGGCAGGGGTTTGCTCAAACTGAGGCAGCGATTTACCCGCGATCGCGCCCAGTTGGTCATAGGTGTGGAAGCTTATAATAGCCTGTTCTAGATAGTCAGGCGCTAAAACATTATCGTCATCAACAAAGACCAGGTATTGCCCCTGACTCTCCTGAAATCCTCGCAGTCGGGCATGGGTAAGACCCAACCGAGATTCTTGGACGATGCGGCCTTGAGGATGCCAGCTCAGGTCGGCTGCAATCGGTGTATCACTCGCGTTGTCAACAATAATCAGTTCCCATAGATGTCGGACCAGTGACTGCATTTTGAGCGCCGCCAGTACCGTTGCCAGGTAGTCTAGGCGAGGGTTGTGGCTACACAAAATTACGCTGAGGGTGGGCGTCATGATCAAAACGGTCAAAATGACGGTTTAGGAGGATGGGTCGAAATAGCTCAATAGAATTAAGGGAACAGTTTTATTCTGTCAGCCGCCTGTTTGCGATCGCGTTTGCGTTGGGCCTCTGCTAACTCACGTTTAGCCTAAAACGTAGCTTTTAGCCTAAAACGTAGCTTTTTCTGGTAAAACAACTGTTCTGGACGTGGACAAGATTTTAGTCTACGCTTGGCGGGTCCAGGTGATACCGCGCCGCTGGACCCGCGCGGGGATGCCCAGAGCGCTGGCGTGATCTGGAATGCTGCGGGTGACGATGGCACCCATACCAATGACGCTGTGACTGCCAATGTGAACCCCCTTGAGAATACGAACATAGGGGCCAAGCCAAACGTGGTCGGCAATCTTGATGGACCGGGCCGGGTTGAGTCGCTGTCCTGTTTCTACATCGAGAATGGCATGGGAATCACCACAGCGAATATCGATGCCGTGGGCAAACATGCAATCTTGGCCAATGGTGATGGTCTGGTAGTCTTCAGATACGCCAATCAGTGCTTCACCGATGGTGGTGTCTCGACCAATGCGCAGCTGACCGTGACTGTTCTCCATCCACAGGCAGCCACCGTAGATTTGACAGTTCTCTTTTATATGTAGACGATGGTAGGAGCCTTGAATACTAATTTTCACGTCCTGAAGACGGACATTACTGCCAATTTCGATGTGGTTATGACTCCCTTGAACGTCGATACAAACGTTTTTGAGAAAGGGAAAATGACCATTCAGGTTAACGTTGAACTGATTGTCCTGTCCGCGTAGTCGCCAGCGGGTTCCTCGAATGCGGTAATACTGGTGCGCCAAAAACCGTCGCAGGGGGCTGCGCTTGAGTGCTCTCCAGGGGCCAATGAGGCCAAACTGACGGGGCCATTTGTCAGATAACACCATACGTCCTAGAGAATCGGGTAATGCATCTTGGTAAATTACGGTTGGTCGCTGAGGGCAAAAGATGAAGCGGCTGAAGACAGGAGGCAGGAGAAGGAAGATAGAATATTTTGCCTTCTGTCTCCTGTCTTCCACCTTCTGTCTCCTATCTTCCAATAGCAGTAACCAAGTCTTCTTGCCGATGCCTGGGGCCAACCTGCTGACGGTGCTGAATGGCCTGTCGGTAAGTTGTTTCCTGTAGCTGTGCAATGCGTGTCAGGCTGTAGTGAGATGTCACTCGTTCACGAGCCCGTGTGCCCAGTTCCATACGGTGTTCTGGATGGTTCAGCAGATCTAAGATTGCTGTCGCAATCTGTTTCGGTTGTCGGGGGGTTACGAGATGGCCGCAGCTGCCGCCATCCAATAGCTCGGCCATACCCCCTGCGGCGCTACCCACAACGCCTCGCGCCGCTGACATCGCCTCAGTACAGACCAGTCCAAAACTCTCCCAAATGCTGGGAAAGACGCAGATGTCGGTGGTTGCCAGGTAGTTGGGAATGTCGGTAAGGGACACGCCGCCGGTAAACTCCAGCGCAGATCGGTGGCGGCCTAACCGTTGCGTTAGGTACTGCTGCATGTCTAGCCCTGGCACGGGGGAAGGCCAGGGCGGACCGACAAAGCGAAACTGAGCCTGGGGATAGCGCCGTAGTACCCGGGGAATGGCCTTTGCAAGATCGAGAATGCCTTTGCGTACTTCCAGACGACCGATGAATGTTATCCGCTGAGTCTGAGTCTGAACAGGAATCGACAACAGCTCTGGACTGGGGCAATAGGGATAGGGCACCGGCACGACCCGGTCGGGGGGAATGGCCCAGTCGTCTAGAATGCGCTGCCCGATAGCCATAGAGGGTGCAGCCACTCGGTCAGCAGCCTGAGTGTGCCAGTATTCTGCATCTGTTTGACGGTCATAGACAGGGGGCGGCTGGGGCAGTTTCCCCCGGCGAAGGGCACCCAGTGTCATTCGCGTTTTGGCAGGCCAGCTCAGGGGGAGTTTACCTAGCTGATGGAGCAGGTATTGCGGAGTGTGCAGCTTAACGACTAGGGGAATGTCGGGGACTCGTCGTACGGCAGCGGCGGCTTCGGCTCCGCAGTCTGGTCCTTCGATCACGTCAAACGCGATCTGTTCATGGCGCTGGGCAAAGGCAAGGCCCACTCGCTCGGCAAACTCGGTCCGGTTGGTTACCCCGTAGCGATGGACGATCAGGCTGTGATTACAGGGCAGGGCTTCAGTTTGGGTTTGGGCCAGTTCTGACTGGGGACTCCCAGCGAAAACCTCAACCTGGTGACCGCGCTGGGCTAACATGTGTGCTGCCTGTTCGACATAGGTGGCAATACCACCCAGTGCCGTGTCGGGTGGGTACTCATAGCTGATGAGGGCAATTTTGAGGGCGGTGTTAGACGTCATGACTGATTGTTATAGCTGCACCAGATGTCCGGCCTGGGCCAGTCGAACGATGCCGTGGTCGGGGCGGTAGGCCCACATGGCTGACTGCACAATAGCGGGGTGAACGTCGAACGCGATCGCATCTTCGGCGGCCAGGTACGTCACCGGATCGTTACTGCGAAAGACAAAGACGCTGGCTCGATAGCGACCGGGCAACAGCGGTAGCCGTGGAAGTTGAAACGTGAGCTGTAGACTGTTTTCGATGCGAAAGGGGTGAATGCCTTCTTCGGGGGTGCAAATGCTGGAGACCAGTGTGCCCATATCGTCGAACAGGCGGATAACCACGGCGGCATCGGTCAACGGCTGGTTGGCAGAGAGGCGCAGCTGTAGGCGATAGTCCCGATTGAAAATGAGCGATCGCGCCTTAGCTGATTGCTGCGTATCTTCAAGGTTTTCAAAATAGATGTCTTCCAACGCAATGCCATACTGGCTGCGGGCACGGGTTGCGTCGGTTGTACTCCCAGCCCCGTCTAAATAGCGCATCACTCCAGACTCGGCAGTCCCAACGTACTTAACCTGGCCGTGGTCGAGCAAGATTGAGCGGTTACACAGCTGTCGAATGGCTGCCATATTATGACTGACAAATAACACTGTGCGACCGTTCTGGGCAACGTCCTGCATTTTGCCCAAGCACTTTTGTTGAAACTGGGCATCTCCCACTGCCAGCACCTCGTCCACGATCAAAATTTCGGGCTCTAGGTGGGCCGCAACGGCAAAGGCCAGTCGCACATACATGCCGGACGAATAGCGCTTAACCGGCGTATCTAAAAATCGGCTCACCTCGGCAAAGGCAACGATCTCGTCAAACTTGCGGTGGATTTCGGTTTTGCTCATGCCCAGTACTGCACCGTTGAGAAAGATATTTTCTCGCCCGGTGAGTTCGGGATGGAAACCAGTGCCCACTTCCAGTAAGCTGGCAACCCGTCCCCGCAGCGTCACCTGACCGTTTGTCGGTTCGGTAATGCGGCTGAGAATTTTGAGCAGCGTAGACTTACCCGCCCCATTGCGACCAACAATGCCAACGCGATCGCCCCGGTCTACCGTAAAAGAAACATCTTTAAGTGCCCAAAATTCTTCAGGGTGCGATCGCAATACCTGCTGACACCGCAGCGCCCGCGATAGCGTAGATTGAACAGACCGTACCCGTGCTCCAAGCGCATCGCGAAAAGACTGCTGAGTGGGGGTTGTGCCCAGTCGGTAACGTTTACTCAGGTGTTCGACCTGAATGGCAACGTCAGTACTCATTAAAGTGACCTAGAAAGGAAAATATTTTCTATTAGTGCTTAGCAGCGTGTGCAAGTGAAAGATCATTCACAAGCGACATGCAGCCGAATTCAAGAGGATCGTTATTCATCCTTCTGCCTTCATCCTTTTGCCTTTCTCTACTAGATAACGTCCGCAAAAGTTTGCTCATAGGACCGAAAATAAGACAGTCCTACCCAAAGTAGAGCTATTACTAAGACTAAAGAGAGACAAAACCCCGGCCAATACAGGGGGGCAGACTCTCCTAATACTGCCCAACGAAATCCATCAATGACGCCGACCATTGGGTTAAGCGAATAGAGCAGTCGCCACTGCTCGGGTACAATGCTGCTGCTGAAGCCGACAGGCGATATGTATAGGCCAAATTGCACAATAAACGGAACGATGTAACGAAAATCGCGGTATTTTACATTGAGTGTTGCTAACCCCAGACCTGCTCCTAACGCAGCGGCAAAGGCAACACCGATAAACAGAGGCAGAAAGCAGATTCGCCAACTGGGTACGAAGTTATACCAGGCCATTAGCCCTATCAAAATGATGCCAGAAATAAGAAAGTCAATAAAGCTAACAATAACTGCACTGGCCAGCACGATCAGTCGAGGGAAGTAGACTTTCGAAATCAGGTTGGCGTTGTTGATCAGGCTGTTACTACAGTCCGTGAGGGAATTTGCAAAGAACTGCCAGGGCAGCATCGCAGTAAAGACCAAGATGGGGTAGGGCACGCCTTCTGACGGAAGATTTGCTAATCGACCAAACACCACGGTGAAAACAACCATGGTTAAGAAAGGGCGAAGCAGTGCCCAGGCTAGACCGATAGCCGTTTGCTTGTATCGCACTAAAATATCTCGCCAGGCCAAGAAGTAAAACAGTTCTCGATAGTGCCAGAGATCCAGCCAATATTGGCTACGGCTATATCCAGCTTTAATAATTAAGGATGTTTCCATAGGAAGGCTTTTATAGCTAATTTAGAAATGCGGGGGAAAATAGCGTTCTAGTTTAGTTTGAGGGAAAGGGAAAAAGGGAAAGGCCGCTACCTTATCTGGCTGCTAATTCCTTAATTAGCAAGCTAATTTGAATAGGATTGGGAGCAGATTTCTAGACGTTAGCTTTAGCCTAGCCGCAATGGTGACGCTTTTAGGTATACGTTAGTGTTTGTCTTCTATTTGTTTTGGTGTTTGTCTTTCTCTGACATCTATGTAATCTGACAGATCCTTATATTGGAACGCAAGGTTGATTCTCTAGATGGGAAATCTGAATAGGACAACAGTTTTTGTTTCTTGTTTCTTTGATGATAGGTCAGTTAGCAGAATTGTTCATGAGGTGATCTGCTGCTGATCGGTTTGCTAGAAGCGTTTTTAGCTTCGCGTGCCAAGTACACACAGAAAATCTATCGAATACGTCACGATGATTCAAAACTTTTCTCAGCCCACTATTTTGATGGCCGATGATGATGCCTTTATTCGTCAAATGCTTTCTCGTGCCCTAGTCCAGGAGGGCTACCATGTCATTCCGGTCAGCAATGGCCAGGAGTGCCTGGAAACCTATGCAAAAACTGATGTTAACGTCGTCTTACTAGATGGTCAAATGCCGATTATGGATGGGTTCACCTGCTGCGCCTACCTGCAAAGGCAGCCCGGTATTGAAAATACGCCAGTACTGATGATTACTAGCCTAGACGATCCGCTCTGTGTTGACCGCGCCTTTGAGGTCGGTGCAGTTGACTATGTGACCAAGCCGATTCACTGGCCTATTTTGCGGCAGCGCGTCAAGCTGACAATTGAGCGTTCTCAGCTATTGAAAGAGCTGGACCACTTCAAACAAAGGGCGGCTTAAACTCGCCTTTTATTGGGTTACCATAGCAGCCGCCAGTTCCGTTAGGACAAGGCTGCGACGCCCCATGGTTTTATGCCAAGCAGAATCGCCATACTCGGTGTCTTAACCTATGTGGCGCTGGCTATAAATCCTCCTGCGGTCTGATAGTCTCCCAAATTTCTCTTTATGTTTAGCCCCCGTTTGTATTCTGCTGCGCTGATTCTTTTTGTGCTTAGTCAGGCAAAAACGGCTTACGCACAGCTATCACCACTGCCGTCGTCGGTCTCGACGGTAACTCCCGCTGCGTCTGACTCCGAAGCTGTACAAGGGGAAGAGCTAGATACATCTCGTCCGGTGCGATCGCAGCCTGGTGGCCTCAACCCCATTGTCTCCGATGCCTATCGACTCACCAACGGCGACACCATTTCGTTGTGGGTGGCTAACGTGCCAGAGTACAGCACGCAGTATCAGGTGTTGGGCAACGGCACGGTGAACCTGCCAGTGCTTGGGGCGGTGCAAGTTTGGGGACTGACGTTGGATGAGGCCGCTGTACGCATTGCTGCAGCCTACGAAACCGCAGAGATTTTAGTCGAGCCTGCGGTTACGGCGGTTCTTGCCGGGATGAATCCCCTTCGAATTGCTGTAGTGGGAGAAGTGGGTCGACCGGGTAGCTACGTGCTGGGGCCAATGAACGGGGAGGCCCCAACCCTCACTACGGCTATCGAAAATGCTGGTGGGGTAACAGAATCTAGCGACCTCAAAGCCGTACAAATCTATCGCCTAGCGCCGGATCACAGTCAGACGCTGTTGGAGGCTAGCCTATGGGACCTCCTCAACGATGGAGATTTGAGTCAAGATATCGTACTGCAAGATGGAGACACAATAGTCCTGACACGGGCCGAAGGCCTCTCTTTTTCTGAGACCAACCAGATTGCTAGTGCCAGCTTCTCATCAGGGGTGATTCGAGTCAATGTGGTGGGCGAGGCAGTCCAGCCCGGTATGATCACCGTTCCGGCAGATATGTCGCTGAACGAAGTGTTGCTGATGGCTGGTGGTTTTGGTCCTGATGCTAACGAGTCGGCGGTGGGGCTGTTTCGTCTGGCACCCAACGGCACTATTGATCGCCAAAAGGTTGAGATCGACTGGGAGGCGACGATTGGGACAGTCGGTAACCCTACCCTTCGCGATCGAGACATTATCGTCATCGGCCAGTCTACCGGATCTCGCGCACGCGATATCTCACTAACGATTACCGACATCATCGGTACCGTTCTAAACCCTATCAGCGGCATTCTATCCATTTTTGATTTGTTTAATATCTTTTAGGGATAGTAAGCGTGAACGGTTTTAAGCCCCCGGACCAAAAGTCCTTTTTCCCCAGCACTACGCCCACTTACATTCCATCTTCAGAGCAGATCTTCAGTGCCAACAACAAGGTCAACCCTGAACCCAGCGCGGCTGAAGGTGCTGAATCAGAGTCAGGCGAAGGTGGCATCTTTAAGCCAGCCTATCTGCTGGGTGTAGCCCGTAGAAAATCAATAGTGTTAGGTGTTTGTGCTGTCCTCGCCTCCTTGTTTATGGGGTACAAGACCTCTAAGCAGGTTTCGCAGTATGAGGGAAACTTCCGTATTCTGGTTGAGCCGGTTTCTGAGCAGCAAAACCTTGACCGTTTGACGGATAAAACAGTTGATAGCACGGAAGAGCTAGATTATTTTACGCTGATTGAGGTGCTGTATAGTCCAAAGTTGTTAGAGCCAATCTTGGCTGAGGCGGCGCTGCAATATCCAGACATCTCCTACAGCAGCATAGTAAGCAGTTTGGTGATTTACCGGCTGGGTGAGACCAAAATTATTGAAGTCACCTACGCTGACCTCAATGGCGAAAAAGTTAAGCTGATTCTCAATAAGGTTGCACAGGGTTACTTAGAGTACAGCATTCAAGAACAGCAAGCCCAGCTCCAGCTTGGGCTTAGCTTCATTGAAGAGCAGCTGCCCCAGGTGAGGGCTCAGGTCGACCAGCTTCAGCAAGAACTACAGGCCCTACAGCAGACCTACGGTTTTATTGAGCCTGACCAGTACGCGGAACAGCTGTCTAGCCGAATTACTGATCTCTCGCAGCAGCAGGGGCAGCAGGCGGTAGAGCTCGACACGCTACAGATACAATATGCACAAATCCAGCAGGAAGCGGGCGTTTTAGAAACGCTGAGCGATGCTGCAAAGTATCAAGAACTGCTAGGAGAGTTTCAGCTGCTAGAGCGCCAGATTGCCCTAGAATCTGCCCGGTTTGGTCCGCAGCACCCCAGCATTCAACTGTTGCTCAGACAGCAGGATAACCTACTGCCGCTCATGTTGAAAGAGTCAGAACAGGCACTAGGGGAGCAGCTGGCTAGCATTGCCAACAGTATTCAAGTGTTGCAGACACGCTACAACGCCACTGGCGTTGCAATTCAAGACCTAGATGCGCGCTACCGAGAACTGCCTGCTGTGTCACGCCGGTTTAAGGAATTGCAGCGAGAACTGGAGGTGGCCACCGCTAACCTAACGCGATTTTTGGAAACGCAGGAAGTGCTCAAGATCGAGGCATCGCAGAAAGAGATTCCGTGGCAGCTGATTTCAGAACCGGGGGAGCCCTGGCGGCAGCCGGTGGATAATCCGCTCAAGGCAATGGCAACAGGGGCCATTGGCGGAATGGTTATGGGGGTTGCGATCGCAATTCTGCTAGAGAAGCTCGAAAAAACCTACCACACTGTCGAAGCGGTGCAGCAACAGCCGCTGACGCTGCTGGGGGTCATTCCCCATTTCCCCGATTTGAGCCTTTCTGGTACGGAGGGGCACGTGGTCGATTTGCGCGATGAGTTAGGGGAGTATGGGCGGTCGTTGGCGAACTCAGCCGACTCACTCAAAACTGAGCTAAAGCAACTGCTGGGTAACCCATCTAGTAGCGCAGGCAGCCTAATCGATAAGCTGGAGCGGGTTAGCTCACAGCGTCGGTCTTCTCCTCAGCATGAGGCTTACATGCAGGCTGCGCCCACCTCAAACGCGGGTAAAGACTGGCTAGAAGAATACGATGCCTACGGGTTCATGGAATCTTTTCGAGCACTGTACTTGAATATCAACCGACAGGGGCTGCTCGATTCGTTAAATTCTCTGGTCATCAGCTCAGCGCTACCCCAGTCTGGTCGAACAACGGTCGCTATTCATCTGGCCCAAGCCGCAGCGGCGATGGGACGACAGGTGTTGATTGTCGATGCCCATCTGCGGCGGGGCTCACATCGCGTAAATGACCTGCTGGGTCTAGATAACAGCCAGGGACTAAGCGAATACTTACAGGGTCAGGCCACGCTGCTGGAGACTATCCAGCGGTTAGATTGGGAAAAGAGCTTGTTTGCGATACCTGCTGGGACGTTGCCGCCGGACCCAACCCGACTGTTGTCGTCTGAGATAATGTATGAACTGGCTTTGCAACTACGTAAGACCTTCGATCTGGTCATTTACGATATGCCACCCCTGATGGGTCTAGCAGACGTTGGGCTGATTTCTGCCAAGGTGGATGGTGTGCTGTTGGTTACCCGGATGGGGCAACGAGGCTCAGCTCCGGCCTTAGAGAAAGCGATAGAGCGACTGGAGGTGGTACAGGCTAATGTGGTGGGCTTGATTGCGAATCAGGTTAGGCGGTACAAGGTAGATCTGTATGCCTAATAAGGGGAGGCGGAAGGCAGAAGGAGAGCTTCGGCGAAAACAGTTTTTCAGGGTGGTGTTGGGTAGGGACTATGGTCCGGGAAAGGTTGTTTGGAGTTGTTGAGAGAGGGCAAGCCACAGTGGTTCCAGTGTCACAGCCGCGCTATCTAGCGGCTGACCAGCTGCGGGCATGGCAATATCGATCCATAGGCAGCGATGGTCAAAGAGGCGAGTTTGGCCCAATAGCCACGGTGCTAGCCGCTGCCAGTGTAGGTCGTAGCGCTGGCGGCGATGGCTAAATTGTTCTAGCGTGACCGTTGCCGGACCATTGGGGTTTAGGCAGCTGATTAGGTGTAGGGTTTCGTCAGCCTGAAAAATTCGATAGGTGCCCTGTTGTGATGTTTGTTCGGTGAACAGTGCAGGATCATCGGGTATAGAAATATTGTGTTTGTCAAAGAGAGGATAGGGATCGCCGCTGGTATTGACGATGTAGTGAAGCGTAACCGTCAGCTGATCGGCTCGGTAGCGTTGCTCTGCAACGGAGAATTCATATTCTAGGGCGTTAGCTGGGTTCTCAATATCTGAGGGAGCTGCTGCTGTTGTCCAGTCATCTGATAAGGCAGTAGACGCTGTTGTTTTGTCTACTGCTATGAGCTGGATTTCGCCGCAATGCTGCTTGGTCGTATCGGGACAGTTAGGCTGAACAGTTAGTGTATGGGAAAAAACGGGCTGTGTGTAGCGTCGAGACCCGGCTGGTGCAAAGATCAGTTTGCCCAGGGTAAGAATGACGATACCTAGTGTGACTTGAGAGAATCGGTGCTTGTTCATACCGAAGATGGTGGGGCGAACGGGGCCGATCATGATGGGCTGTGGTATTTGATCGGCTCTGTGGGGGCAGGAGAAGATTGTGTTTCGGTCTGCCACAGACAAAATAGGCCAAATAGTGCGATCGCAACCGTTGAAAAGACCTGACCGCCTGCTGTGCCATGCCAGTACTCAAACCGCTGCTCGTTAGCAACGGATAGTGCCATAATGGCGATGCGGAGGCTGCTAAGGCAGAAAGTTGTCAATATAGCCACGATTGCCGTGGTGAAGCTTTGGCGGAGGGATAGCCCAAAAAGAAGCGCAATCGGCAAGGTGATCTGTAGCAGAAGAACCAGTAAAGGGACGCCCGTACATTCGTAATCTACCCTGACCGTGCCAGCCGAGAGGTAAATGTGGATTCCTTCACGAAAGACCTCAAAGCTCAGGTAGTGCAACAGAAAGGTGGTACTTTTAGCCAGCAAAAGCTGAATGGGATGGGCCATGATTGTTTCGACCCACTGAGCCACGCTGCCCTGAGGCAACATTAGCGTTAGTATCAGTCCCATCATTTGCCAACGCCATAACGATCTAAACGTGGCATCAAGTAGGCCCAAAGCAAAGATAATTAGCCCTGGTAAAAGCAACACAAAGGCTGATTCGAAGGCGAACAGTGATGTACTTTTTAGGCATATTAGACCCACAAGCGCTACACCAAAACAGGGCGTGAGTTGGTGAGAGATCTTGCTGAGGCGGCCATGTTTCTTGGCGTTAGAAGGGGGAGTAGGGCGTGGGAGGGGCGAAACGGGTTGAGACCGCAACAATCCATGACTAACGGCCAGCCATAGTAACGCTGTCAGAATGAGCTGGTCGGTGCGCCCGATAATTTGCCATGACAGCAGTAGGTGTAAACTGGCGAGCCCCAACCCCAAGTAGCGTAACTCGGGGCTGAGGCAGGCTAGCCTACTTTTGGCATTTGTAGGTTCCATAGACTTGTCTAGGACAAGGGGGAGATTACCCTTCAAGTTACTGGCGACGTCTACGACGTTTGCCCTGGTTAGGACCGTCAGGGCCACTTTGTGCAGGGCCAGCTGCAGCCGTCTGGGTGCGCCGTCCGTAGGACTCAAGTCGTCGTGCCCAAGCGGTGAGATGCCAAACATAAACTAGGGCACAGGCTGCGACCAGTGCCTCTGCCGCGATTTTGACAGAGTTTTTGATCAGGTTTGCCTTAAGGTTGGCTTTAGCCTCCTTCGCCTGATCGTCTGCGGCCCGACGGGCTTCACCAACCCGAGTTAGAATCTGGTCTCGTGCCTCTTCAGGCGTGTTAGGGGCGTCGGGGAGGCTACCTGCTTCGTCCGGTACTGGAATCAGGCTGGCAAGCTGCTCTTGGGTGGCTTGTTCGAGCTGTTCTTGGGTGGCTTCCAGCTGGAGTTTTTGCTGATTAACTTGGGTACTAATTTGAGAGTTATTTTCTCGATTGATTCTTAGCGCGTTGACTGCCGTTAGCGGAATCATCAAAAAGTATAGAACAGCAAATACTAGTGTTATCCAAGATAGGACCCGTAGCGTTTGACGCTCTATTCGGTCTCTGTTGACCGTCTCACCAAAAAATATTAGCAGTACGGAAATGAGTAATGCGGGAACAATCTGAGCCAAGCTGCCCATGGTTTGATACTCCCAAACCATATTGGTAAACTCAGGCGGAAACAGCACATAGCCGACATCAACCACGTAGAGTATAAATAAGCCATAGCCCAACCAGCGCAGCATACGCTGGGTTTTCACTCCCCCAATGACAGCAGGCAGACCGGTCTGGGGTTGTTCCTTAGGAAGATCGCTAGAAAAATTGGGCTCCTCTGAGAGGGGATAGCCGCTAGATATCGTCATTTCAGTAAACTCGCTGGAATAAGCAATCAGAGATAGAAGGCGCTACAACAGGTTTGATCGCAGCTACTTGCAGCTTACGCGCCGCGTGTCAGCGTTTAGGTTTGCTATTGAAAGCATCGAACCTATACCTATCGCCATCGGTATCGCAAACGTCCAGTGTCAACACTGGTAAGGCATGTTGCATGTGCTGTGTTGATGCTTTGCCCAATTTTTCGATTGCTACATGATCTATCGAGCTTTTCGCCAGCGTCGGCTAAGAGCCAGGCGACGGCTACTGAGAATGGGAAGTCTGCTACTCGTTTTATTCCTGCTTTTTATTAGTTATGCACCACTGCGTCTCGCCGTTGCTCGGTGGCAGCAACCTCAGCCACAGGCGATTTTGACACTGGGCGGACCGGCCTCACGAGAGCTGTTTACGGCTAGCTTTGCACAGCGTCATCCAGACCTAGATATATGGGTTTCGACGGGGGTTAGAAATGCTGAAGCCAGAGAAATTTTTGCCAGGGCAGGGATTGATGACCAGCGGGTGCATTTAGATCGTCGGGCGATTGATACAGTAACCAATTTTACGTCGCTGGTTAGCGACTTTGAGCGGCTTGATATCTCGCATCTATACGTTGTCACCTCTGACTTTCACATGCGTCGTGCCAGCGCGATCGCAACCATCGTGCTAGGCAGTCGCGGCATTGCCTTTACCCCGGTCACAATTCCAACCTACTATCCCCAGGAGACGACATTTAGAATAACGCGAGACGTTGTTCGCTCTTTCCTTTGGCTACTGACCGGGCGCACCGCTGCCAGCCTGCATCCCTCTCAGCGAAAAGAGAAGATAACTCCCGTGTAATGTCGTGAACAGGTCAAGTAAATGTACTCAGGTAGACAGTCTTTTAGATACCTCATACTGTAGGTATCATTCGATACGTTTCAAGCTTTCGATGAGCCTGGTTGTTCTCTGACCGCTCTCTCGTCCTAGTCTAATTATCATCTCAATACTTCGAGGTAACTCCAATGAGCGGTATTTCCGTTGGTCCCATTCAGAACTATGTGGAAGGTTCCACCTGGTTTGATCTAACCAAATACTCAAATTTTGCCACCCAGGAACGGGTTTCGATTAACCTCGTTGAGAGCAATCTTTGGCTGATCGATAGTAGCCAACTTTACTTACCCAACGATTACGCGCCCCGTATTGCTTTTCTCAACGAAGGGGCAGGCTATCAGTCGCCTATTACGCTGACGGCTACAGGCGTAACCAATGGCAATACGACGGTTTTTGAGAATCTTTCGGGTACTAACAGCATTCTGCCTAATTACGACGGTCCCCTAGAATTAGGAGACTGGGTTCAAGTATCTGAGGTTGCGGGTGGAACGCAGCTTGATTTGGCAGTTACGCCAAACGGTGTATTTAACCCCAGTGCCCGACAGCTCAGCACAGATGTACGCATTAACCCAACCGGACCGAATCCCGATGCGCCGGTCTACTGGGCAGCCTATGCCGATCCGAATGCGGAGAATCCGCTGCTGATTCTGGGCTATGAAGACATTGCCGGAGCGGGTAGCGACAACGACTATAACGACGGCATTCTGGCGCTGGATGTGGGTCGAGAGAACTTTGAAGCTATTATTGGCCGCTCTAACCTGGGCCAAGACAGTAGTGTTAGCCTATCCGATGCTCGACCTGTACCGTTTGAGCTGGAGTCTTCCATCGGTTTGCTGGCGTTGGGAATAATCTTTCTGTTCCGTCGCTATCGCGTAATGCAGCACGGTTAGGTTAGCGGTTCTAACCTGCCTTCTCTATATCTGTTGTTACTCGTCACGCAATGCGAATTCTGATCACAGCTGACCCAGAGTTGCCGGTGCCCCCCAGGCTATACGGCGGCATTGAGCGCATTATTGATGTCCTTGTGCGAGGGTTACAGGCACAAGGACATACGGTGGCCCTATTGGCGCACCGAGATTCGACCTGTCCGGCAGATCGTCGGGTGGCTTGGCCGGGGTTGCGATCGCAATCCTTGAGCGACACGGCGCTAAATGCTGGGCGGCTTTGGCGCGCAGTAATGACGTTTCGGCCCGACATCGTCCACAGTTTCTCGCGTCTGCAGTATCTCCTACCGTTACTTCCGCATCCTGTTCCTAAGGTAATGTCTTATCAGCGTCAACCCACCACGAGGACGGTTTTCTGGGCGGCTCGGCTGGCACAACAAACGCTAACCTTCACGGGCTGTAGCGAACACATCTGCCGTCAGGGGCGTAGTGCGGGTGGGCAGTGGACCGCCATCCATAACTGCGTCAATCTGTCTCAGTACACATTTCAGCCTACCGTGGCAGCTGATGCCCCACTGGTATTTTTAAGTCGCCTTGACCCCATCAAGGGTGCACATCGGGCCATTGCCGCAGCCCAGCAGGCTGGACGGCGACTGATCATTGCAGGGAACCGGGTGGAGACACCGGGTGGGGAGGCCTACTGGCAAAAAGAGATTGAACCCCATCTAGCAACCGACCAGGTGACGTATATTGGTCCAGTAAACGATCAGCAAAAGAATGACCTACTGGGGCAGGCTGCGGCGATGATTGTTCCCATCGAGTGGGATGAGCCTTTTGGAATTGTCTTTGCAGAAGCTTTGGCCTGTGGCACACCGGTGATTGCTTCTCCGCGAGGGGCACTACCTGAAATTGTACGGCCCGGTACAGACGGGTATTTGGTCAACTCAGTGGCAGAAGCTGTCGAAGCCATTCATCAACTGCCGCAGCTACAGCGCTTGAACTGTCGGCGTCGGGCTGAATCTTGTTTTTCGGCTAGGGCAATTGTCTTGCAGTATGAGCAGCTCTATCAGCAGCGCTGTGAACAAACTAGGCCAGGGGCTGAAGCCGCCGTTTCAACATCACAAATTTCAACATCACAAACATAAGACAGACATCATCCCCAACTGATGATGGTTAACCTAGAGGTGAACCATCGTTTTTTCTGACTCTTGGTTGAGCTTTCACCACCATCCGCACGACGGGTGCTGTTTGTCAGTCCTCATTTTCCGCCGGTTAATGCGCCCGATCACCAGCGCATTCGGGGATTGTTGCCCTACCTACAGGCAAACGGCTGGGCCGCAACGGTACTGACGGTGGAGCCTGCTGCGGTAGAACATCCACAGGACGAGCGATTACGGCAGCGTTTGTCTGAAGACGTTGATGTGGTGACGGTTTCAGCATTGCCGGTTTCCGCGACGCGGAAGCTAGGCTTGGGCAATCTAGGGCTACGCTGTTGGCCGTACTTTCTTCGCGCAGGAAACCGGCTGCTGGCCCAAAACCGATTTGACCTAATCCTGTTTTCGACCACCATCTTTCCGGTGATGACCCTGGGACCAATCTGGAAACAGAAATTCGGCGTGCCTTATCTGCTGGACTTTCAAGACCCTTGGCGGGTAGACCGTCAGCAGCAGCAGGTCCGTGCTCGTCAGCGACCGGGGGGACGACTTAAATATGCGGTTGATAAGGCTCTGGCGCGGGTGCTGGAGCCTGTAGCGCTGCGCTCCGTTGATCATGTGATCAGCGTTTCTGCCCACTATCCGCAGGTACTGCGCAATCGCTACCCGTGGCTGTGGCCTGAACAGTTCACTGTTCTGCCATTTGGCGCGCCCACTTGGGATTTTCAGCAGCTCACAGAATTGGGGTGTTGTCAGTCGATATTTGACCCAGACGATGGCTACCGTCATTGGGTATACGTAGGGCGGGGCGGTGACGATATGGAACCTGCGCTGCGAATCTTGTTTGCCGGAATTCAACAGCACCGTCAGCAGCATCCCCAACCGTGGGCAACGATTCGGATACACTTTGTGGGAACTAGCTATGCCGCAAGCCAGCAGCGTCCTATTCAAACGCTGGCAGCCACATACGGTTTGGACGATATTGTGACAGAACAGCCGCAGCGCATCCCCTATTTTGAGGCTCAGCAGCTGCTTATCGATAGCGAGGCTATTTTGCTTGTGGGCTCCAAAGACCCTAGCTATAGCGCATCTAAACTTTATGCCAGTGTGTTAGCACAGCGTCCTATTCTTGCCCTATTTCATCCAGAGAGTGTGGTAACCGGCATTCTACAGCGTTGCCAAGCCGGAACAGTTGTAAAGCTCGATGAGATGGCCCACGAAGCTATTGGACTTGGCCTTGAGCAGATGGTAAAGGGGGCAGCGGTAACAACAGACTGGTCTGCCTTTGCACCCTATACGGATGAGGCGATGTCTCAGAAACTATGTCGGTTGTTTGATGCGGTAGTTGATACGCCTGTGATGGGTATGCCTATGGTTGGTATGCAAAGAGCGTACACGACGCGCTGTTGAGATAGAGCCAGCGCTCTGTAGGTTATGTATCCCATTACCCATACTCTTATGGCCTCATTTCGACTTGCCATTGTTTTATCTCATCCTATTCAATACTATGCGCCCTGGTTTCGGCAGCTTTCGCAGACATCAGCGCTGACGGTCAAGGTCTTCTACCTTTGGGATTTTGGCGTACGGGCCTGCACAGACACATCGTTTCAAACTGAGATTGCTTGGGATATTCCGTTACTAGAGGGATACGATCATACGTTTGTTCCTAATCGCAGCCGTCAGCCAGGGACTGGACAGTTTTTGGGATTGGACAATCCTGACCTGCAGCCACAGCTGCGGGCCTACGCACCGGACGCGGTGCTGATGATGAACTACAACTATGCCAGCTGTTATCGGCTGCTGTGGCAGTGGCGAGAGACGCCGCTACTGTTCAAAGGCGATTCTCATGTGTTACAGGTGCCGAAAGGCCTTACAGCAGCACTTAAGCGTCAGTGGATCTCGCTGGTGTACCAGCGGTTCAGCGCCTGCCTGTATGTGGGGCAGGCCAACCGAGACTATTTCACATACCACGGCGTACCGACAGAAAGGCTGTTTCATGCCCCCCACGCAGTAGAAAATCAGCGCTTTCAGGCAGACGCAACGGCAGCAACGGCGGACTGGAAGCGGCAGCTGGGTATTCCTAGTGTCCATCGCGTCATCCTGTTCTCGGGCAAGTTCATCGAAAAGAAGCGACCGCTAGATTTACTGATAGCCTTCCAGCGAGCTCGTCTCGACAACACGTCACTGCTGTTTGTTGGTGGCGGCCCATTAGAAGACAACTTAAGGACTGCGGCTAAAACGATACCTAACGTATATTTTGCACCGTTTCAGAACCAAAGTTTGATGCCGCGCACCTATGCGATCGCAACCCTGTTTGTTTTACCCAGCTACGGCCATAGCGAAACCTGGGGATTGGCTGTCAACGAGGCTATGTGCCAGGGCAAACCCATTGTGGTGAGTGACCATGTGGGCTGTGCAGCAGATCTGGTTCAGCCGGGGCGGAACGGCTGGATATTTCCGGCAGGGGACCCAACCGCGCTAGCGGCAACGCTGCAAGACGCGCTTTCTGATGAGGCACGTCTGACTCGCTATGGCCGCTACAGCCGAGAACACATTAGAAACTATAGCTATCGCCAAACGACACAGGGACTCCTGGCGGCTTGTCATCAACGGCCAGTAAGACTGTTATCTCAAACGCGATCGCAAACATCTATACCTCAAACTACTGAGTAGTGCTTTATACAATAATCTCATGACGATATGGATGATGGTTGCAGCCTGCGGTGGTGCCGTGTTGTTCTCGACGCCGGCTGTAATAGGGCTGGGATATCGATTTAACTGGGTGGACCGGCCTGATGCCCGAAAGCAGCACCAGACCGTCATGGTTCGCGTGGGTGGACTCGCCATTATGTTGGGAATGCTGGCTGCGTTTGTGGGTCTAACCCAGTGCAGCGGCTTGGGGATCGATGCGGCGCATTGGGCCATCATCGGGGGGAGTCTGGCCGCGTTTGGATTGGGGTTTGCAGATGATCTTTTTAGCCTGTCCCCCGGACTGCGGCTGCTGTTACAGGCCGTAATCACGCTGAGCGTCTGGAGTGCGGGTGTACAGATTGAGGCGGTGCCGGTCCCTGGACTGGGCTGGGTTGCCTTGGGTGGTTTGAGCCTGCCTGTAACGTTCCTCTGGTTGGCGGGCGTTACCAACGCCATTAACTGGTTGGACGGGCTAGACGGCCTGGCCGCTGGCATTGGATCAATTTCAAGTCTGATGATAGCAGCCACCTGTAGCCACTTAGGCCACGATGTCGAAGCGATTCTTGCGCTGTGTTTAGCCGTTAGCCTGTTGGGCTTCCTCTGCTACAACGCACGTCCGGCCAAGCTGTTCATGGGAGATGGCGGCGCTTATCTAATTGGTTTTATGTTGGCGAGTCTATCGATTACGGGGCTAATGCAGGATGGTTCAGCGGTTACAGCAGCTTTGCCCTGCCTGATTCTGGGCATTCCTATCACAGATATGGTCTACGTGATTTTGGGGCGACTCATGGCTCAAAAGTCTCCCTTCTTTCCGGACCGTCGGCACCTTCACCACCGTCTGTTGAGTAGCGGCTACGGCTACGACCGCACGGTTTGGCTGATCTACGGCTGGGTAGCCTTTTCCGGCTTCTGTGCGGCAGCGGCAAGCGGCATTCACGGGGCTGTCAACGTATTGGCTGGGTTGTTGATAGTGCTAATTGTGGCTCATCAGATACCGGCTGGGCTGACGCTCCAGTCCGTATTGTCCGTTTTGAGAACGCAGCCCCAAAAAACGGCCTCTACTCCCGGCCAGTAGTCAGTCTTTTCGTTGTTCTCTTACGGCTACGCTTTCATTTATTCCTTTACTATGACGTTGTCTCAGTCTGCGCCCCTCATTCACTTTTGGACACCAGGCCTGTTTGACTTTAAGGGAGGCATCCAGACCTACTCCGGCTTCTTACTCCAGGCCATTGAAACGCTATATCCACAGGCTCAGATTCGCGTATTTTCTACCCATGATCGGCCTCGGCCTGCGGCTCGTTTTCGAGGCTACGGTGGAGTTGCTCAACGGTTACGGATTCCTGCCTATGCCGCTGATATTATCGGCGCTGGAATGTTGGAACGACCTGACTTAATTCTCTCGACCCATGCGAGTTTTTCCCCTGCGGCGGCTTGGCTTAAGCGTCTAGCGAATATTCCCTACTGGGTTATTGCTCACGGGTTTGAGGTGTGGAATCTGCAACGTCGAGCTGTGCAGGCAGGGCTACGGGTCGCGGATCGGATTTTACCCGTGAGTCACTATACGCGTGATCGGATGGCTGCGGAACAGCAGATTCCGCTAGAACGGTTTACCTGGCTGCCGAATACCTTTGATGTGGATCGATTCCATTGTGGTCCTAAGCCCGACTATTTATTGGAAAAATATGGCTTACGGCCTGACCAGCCCGTTGTTTTGACGGTTAATCGACTGGCGGCTGGAGAAGATTTTCATGCCTACGATCAGGTCTTACGGTCGTTGCCTCGGCTACGTCAGCACTTGCCCGACATTCACTACATTATTGTCGGTAAAGGGGATGATCGCGATCGCGTTACCCAGCTGATTCAGCAGCTCAACCTGAGCAAACATGTTACCTTAGCTGGATTCATCCCAGACGAAAGCCTCCCAGACTATTACCATCTCTGTGATGTGTTTGCTATGCCCTCTAAACTTGAGGGCTTTGGCATTGTATTTTTAGAGGCCCTGGCTTGCGGAAAACCGGTTTTAGCTGGCAATCAGGATGGGTCCGTTGATGCGGTTAACGATGGGCGGTTAGGCGCGCTGGTTGATCCGGACGCTACAGAACAAATCGCGCAGACGCTGCTGAAAATCTTGAACAAAACCTATTCCAACCCACTTCTCTATCAGCCTGCTGCCCTGCGTCAGGCAGTTGTTGACCTGTATGGTCCGACCGCGTTTCAGCAGCGTGTGGGGCAACTGTTTCAAAACAGTTAAACGTATACGTAGAGTGGACGATATCAAAAACGCCTGTTTTGCATACTGAGAGTATCGTCGCTGGATAAGGTATGCGAGTCCTACACGTTATTCCCTCTGTTGCACCCATACGGGGTGGTCCGAGTCAGGCGGTATTAGAAATGACACATGCCCAGCGTCAGTTGGGTATTGAAGCGGAAATTGTTACAACTAACGACAATGGTCCCGAGACCTTGCCCGTACCGTTGCGGCAACTCGTTACTTATCCAACCGGGCAAGGCCCGGTGCCGATTCGGTTTTTCCCGCGTTACAGTGCGATCTCATCGGACTACGGTTTCTCTTGGTCGCTAACTCGCTGGCTTTGGCAACACTTACCAGGGTACGACCTGCTTCATGTTCATGCTCTGTTCTCTTACCCTTCCACGATCGCCATGGCCATCGCGCGGGTGACCCGGACGCCTTACATCATTCGCCCCATTGGTCAGCTCTGCCGATGGTCTTTGTCACAGTCTCGACGGCGCAAGCAGACGTATTGGCAGCTAATCGAAGGGGCTAATCTGAATAGGGCAAGGGCGATCCAATTTACGTCGGCGTCAGAACATGAGGAAGCTGCCCCTCTGAACCTTAAACCTGAGCCCATTGTTGTTCCCCACGGTGTGCATCTACCAACCTTTCAACCTCGGGCTAAGCTAGCGTTACGCCAGCGTTTAGACATACCGCTGGATGAGCCGATCCTTTTGTTTCTCTCACGGCTCCACCCTAAGAAGGGCATAGATCGTTTGATTGAGGCGCTCGGCCAGCTTCGAGACCGTCGCTTTCAATTGGTGATTGCCGGGAGCGGTACGCCAGACTATGAGTTCGAAATTGAACAGCGACTGTTCAAATCGGGGCTGGCTGACCGGACTCACCGTCTTGGATTTGTTGAGGGTACGGACAAAGACCGATTGCTACAGGGCGCTGACCTGTTTGTGCTGCCCTCCCACTCTGAGAATTTTGGTATTGCTGTGCTCGAAGCGCTGGGTGCAGGGCTGCCGGTGGTGACTAGCCCTGGTGTTGCCCTGTCTCATCTGGTACAGCGTCATCAGCTGGGTTGGGTGGTCGATAATACGCCCACTGCTCTGGCTGCTCAGCTTACGGCGGCGTTCGATCAATATCCTCAGCTTGCTGCGATGGGGCAGCGAGGTAGAGACGTGGTGCGATCGCACTTTAGCTGGCCTGTATTAGCTCAACAGCTTATTCACCATTACCAAAACTGCCTGATCCCACAACAGCCGATGTGGAGTCCTGTGTCATGAATTTAACCGATATTACGCCCGTTATTTTGACCTACAATGAGGCCCCTAACATTGGCCGAACCCTTAACCAATTGGGTTGGGCAAGTCGGGTCGTTGTTGTCGATAGCTACAGCACCGACAACACGTTAGAAATCCTGGCAGCTTACCCACAGGTTGAGGTCTTCCAGCGCCGTTTTGATACCCACGCCCAACAGTGGAACTTTGGCTTGGAGCAGACCTGTACAGATTGGATTCTATCGCTGGATGCCGACTACCGCCTTAGCCAAGTCCTGATTGTAGAGCTAACCTCACTTCAACCTAAGCCCGCTGTAAATGGTTACGCGATTCCGTTCAAGTATTGCGTTAACGGTCGTCCCCTAAGCGGAACGATATTGCCCCCCCGAGTCGCGCTGTTTCGTCGGACACGGGCTAGCTACATCGACGATGGACATACCCAACTGCTAAGCGTTAGCGGCAGTACTCAATCCCTACAGCATCCCATCTATCACGACGACCGCAAATCTTTAGGCCGATGGCTATGGGCGCAAGACCGCTACGCCACTCTAGAGGCTCAAAAGCTGTTGACTCAGCCATCTGGGCAGTTGAGTCTGGCCGACCGAATTCGGCATCATAAAATTGTTGCCCCCTTTGCCGTGTTGGTGTACTGCCTGTTGCTACGAGGGGGATTGTTTGACGGCCCGGCAGGGTGGTACTACGCCTGGCAGCGCATGCTAGCAGAGATTTTATTATCGATTCGTCTACTCGAAATGGAGTTAGGCATGACATAGCGTCGTTTACTCTCGCCCTTCCCCTTTGCCCGTTTACCCTTCCCCCCTCTTCCCATATGGGCTAGAACATTCCCTCCCATTATTTTTCTAAGTACTCCTTCATCTGCCCGATCTTCCTCAAACCTTTGATCTGAAACGGGCTGAACGAGCGCTTACCTATTCTTAAATCAGGCCCATCTATGCCATCTACGTTAGCTATTAGCGTCGCAGATCAACCATCAACATTGCTAGATTCTTCCTTATCCATGCCATTAACCCATTCAATTAAATTAACTGAGCAGTTCAGACAAATGTTGGAACAGGGCTGCCGCTCTTCCGGATGGGAGTTTGGTGAAGCCTGGATCCCAGATGCGGAGCAGGCACAACTGGTTTATAGCGGTGCCTACTACTATGACCAGTCGGAATTGACGGTTCTACAGCAATTTTCTAAAGCTAGTGAGTCCCAAACCTTTTCTTGTGACGAAGGGTTACCCGGTCGGGTATGGGTTACTCAGAAACCAGAATGGTTGCCCAACCTGTCTTCTATATCCACGACAGATTATCTACGGGCCGACCTAGCCTGCAAAGCCGGGTTAGAAACTGCATTTGCACTGCCCGTACTGGATAATGTACAAGTCATTGCGGTTTTAGTCTTCTATACAAGGAAAGCCTATTGTCTTGACAGCGATGTTTCGGAAATGATGACAGCCGTGTTTCAGCTAGGATCTGTCATTCAGAAAAAGCAAAGCGAAACCGTTATTCATAGCAACCAGAAACTGTTTCGATTGATGGTTGACAATATTGAAGACTACGGCCTGTATGTGCTGAACCCCGAGGGGGAAGTCGTTAGCTGGAATGTCGGAGCCCAGCGAATCAAGGGCTACACGGCACAAGAAATTGTTGGCCAGCATTTTTCCTGCTTCTTTTTGCCAGAAGATATTGCGGCAGGGAAACCGATGCAAATCTTGAAGACGGCAGCTGAGAATGGCCGCAATGCTGAAGAAGGCTGGCGTGTTCGAAAAGACGGAACTCATTTTCGGGCGAACGCTATTGTTAATGCGATTCGAGATCAGTCGGGCAACCTGTTGGGATTTTCAAAGGTTACAAGAGATGTTACAGAGCGGCGCGAGGCCGAGCAGGCCCTCCAGGCCAGTGAGAAGAAGTATCGTATTTTGGTCAGTAATCTTAAAGAGGTCATTTTTCAGACCGATATTGAGGGCTGTTGGACCATTCTTAACTCCGCTTGGGAAGGCATTACCGGGTTCAATATCAAGGGGACGCTTCACGCTCCTTTGCTTAATTTTATTCATGCCAATGACCGCTCCAGAGTTGAGACGGCCATATCAGATATCTTGGAAGGTAACCGCTCTGACATCACAACACAGATTCGTTTGCTGATCCAGTCAGGCCAGTTTCGTGAGGTAGAGCTACATGCCTACCCTGTAACAGAGGAAGACGATGCGGTTGTAGGGGTCGCAGGGACGCTCAACGATGTAACTGACCGACACCAGGCTGAAGTTGCCCTACAGCAACAGGTGGAGAAAGAGAAGCTGATCAGCGCCATTGTGATGCAGATTAGCCAGTCTTTGAATTTGGGCAAAAGTCTACAGACAACCGTAGCCGGGGTCAGAGAGTTCCTCAAAACAGACCGAGTGCTGATTTACCGATTCTCTCCCAGCTGGAAGGGCGCTGTTATTGCTGAATCGACCGCTGCACCAGAGTTTTCGATTTTGAATCAGGCTATTGACGACCCTTGTTTTGGCGAAAGCTATGCCCGTCAATACGAAGATGGTCGAACAGCGGTGGTTGAGAATATCTACACAGCGGGCCTAACGCCCTGTTATGTCGAGTTTCTGGCGCAACTAAAGGCTGTAGCCACGCTGACCGTACCGATTCTACGCGGGGGGAAGCTGTGGGGCCTGCTGATTGCCCACCACTGCCAAGGGCCCCGTCAGTGGCAGACGCTAGAGGTGAACCTGCTGTCGCAGCTTGCGGATCAGGTTGCGATCGCAGCGCACCAAGCAGAACTGTACCAAAAGATGCAGGCCGAGCTAACAGAACGCCAGCGGATGGAGGGCGTATTGCGGGCCGGCGAGTCGTCAATCCGGG
The DNA here is from genome assembly GCA_963923025.1 of uncultured bacterium. Lineage (GTDB taxonomy): Bacteria > Cyanobacteriota > Cyanobacteriia > Phormidesmidales > Phormidesmidaceae > CAWUKV01. The sequence goes on along the minus strand of CAWUKV010000024.1, from coordinate 3,815 downwards.
CGCTGTACGACTTAACGGCTTCTCGGCACCTTAGCTTTGAGCAAGCCCTACACGAACTGTTGAAGATGGGGCGTCAGCAGTTTGGCCTAGAGCGGGGAACGCTCGCCAAGATAGATGATGATCGCTACGAGATTATCGCAGCTCAGCTTTCGGACGACATAACGGTGCAGGGGACGCTCTACAGTCTGAGTCAACAGTACTGTCGCGACGTATTGGCACTCGATAAGCCCCTGTGCATCACTGCAGCCAGTCGGACCAAGTGGGTCGAGCATCCGGCCTATCAGTGCTTCAAGATAGAAGCCTACTTTGGCGTACCTGTGATTGTTAATGATCAGGTCTACGGAACGCTCAGTTTCTCCAGCCGAACGGCGCATGCTCAAGGATTTGGCTCGGTAGCCAAAGAGATGATTCGATTGATGGCCCAGTGGATTGGCGGTGCTGTAGAGCGAGAAGAGACGGCTCAAGAGCTAGCCCGTGCCCGCGACGAGGCCCTAGCCGCAACCCGAGCTAAGGGGGAGTTTCTGGCAACCATGAGCCACGAAATTCGGACGCCGATGAATGCTGTGATTGGCATGACGGGGCTGTTGCTAGATACGTCCCTTTCGGAAGAACAGCAGGATTTTGTGGAGACTATTCGTAGCAGCGGCGACGGTTTGCTGACTATTATTAACGATATTTTAGACTTCTCCAAGTTTGAGTCTGGAAAGTTGGAGCTAGAGGAGGCACCCTTCAGTCTACGAACCTGTATTGAAGAGTCGCTTGATTTGCTCTCTTCTAAGGCAACTGCTAAGGGGCTAGAGCTGGCCTATCAGCTGGATGCCAACGTCCCGACTCAGATTGAAGGCGATATTACTCGACTACGCCAGATTTTAGTCAATCTGCTCAACAATGCGGTTAAGTTTACTGAAAGCGGTGAAGTCATTGTCACTGCTGAAGCCGAGGGCGACGATGAAGACTATCCGTGCATTCATTTTTCGGTGAAGGACACGGGCATCGGCATTCCTGCCGAGAAGGTGTCACGCCTGTTTAAGCCGTTTAGTCAGGTCGATTCTTCTATCACTCGCCAGTACGGGGGGACTGGGCTAGGGCTGGTCATTTGTAAGCAGCTGGTTGAGATTATGCAGGGGCAGATCTGGGTTGAGAGTGAAGTGGGCGTTGGTACTACTTTTCACTTCACCATTCAGGCTAAAGCCCTATCGGCAGCAGGTGTGCTACCGATACCGCTAGAAGACTCTCAGCTTATTGGCAAGCGACTGCTGATTGTTGACGACAATGCCACCAACTGCAAGATTCTTACGAAGCAAACACAGAACTGGAAGATGGTTCCCCACGCGGTCAATTCCGGAGCTGAAGCGTTGACGTGCTTGTCCCGACAAGGGCTGTACGACTTAGCGATTCTAGATATGCAAATGCCAGAGATGGATGGTATGACGTTGGCGGAGAAGATTCATGCCATACCGGGGTACGAAACGCTGCCCATCGTGATGCTGACGTCCATTGGTCGCAGCGATATTGATCCCGATAGATTAGAGCAGCATTTTGTTGCCTTTTTAAATAAGCCTACCAAGCATTATCCTTTCTTCAATACGCTCAACAGCATCTTTGGGGGACGCAAGGTTAAGGTTAAAACGCTAGAGCAGGCAACCGTTGTTGATTCGTCCCAGGCTCAAAAGAAACCGCTACGCATCTTACTGGCAGAAGATAATCGGGTAAATCAAAAGTTGGCAACTCAACAGCTCAAACGCATGGGCTATCGGGCTGATGTGGTCTCTAACGGTTTAGAGGCCATTGAGGCGCTTAAGCGTCAAACCTACGATCTGGTCCTGATGGATGTGCAAATGCCCGAGATGGATGGGTTGACGGCAAGCCATCACATTCGGACTCAGTTTCCGACAGACAACCAACCGTTCATTATTGCGCTGACGGCCAACGCGATGCAGGGAGACCAGAAAAGATGTTTGGAGGCTGGTATGAACGATTACATTAGTAAGCCTGTACGTCTAGAACAGCTTAGTGCCGCACTACAAAAGTGTCCTGTGAAGGATGTGCTGCCTCACCACGAGGTTAAGAACACACATCATGTGGCACTGCCAGATCCGTTAGCAGGTAATTGCGGGATCAGCTCACTAAAGGCGGCAACTGGCACTGCTGTATTGCCCGCGGTGAATGTTGACGCATTGCACCAGACGATGACCGTTATTTTCAACAACGATACTGAGACGGTGTGTGAACTCATTCAGCTCTATCTCAACGAATCACCGCTGCTGATTAAAACCCTGACAGAGGCGCTAAACCACTGCGAACTTGCTCAGGTACAGCATGCAGCCCACACTCTCAAGGCCAGTAGTGAAGCCATAGGCGCACTGCCACTGTCAAAGCTCTGTCAAACGTTGGAGGTGCAGTCGAAAGACAATACTTTGGTGGCAGCTACGGCCACTGACTATAAGCGACAGGTGGTCCAGCAATATCAGCAGACTGAGATAGAGCTGAAAACGTTACTGTCTTCAGGCTTATCTAACTGGTAAGGAATGAAAGTTCTATTACCTCCTAACGTAGCCCTCACCCTAAATCCCTCTCCCCTTGGGAGAGGGACTTTGAACCTAGCCCATTTTTCAAGCCGTAGACCGACTTCCTTTTCTCCCTATGGGAGAAGGATTGGGGGATGTAGAGCTTGCTCTTCTCGAAGAGTGAGCTGGCAAAGTAAGTCATAAATTTGGAAGTTATCAATGGCTTATTCTTAAGCCATCTACTAATCTCTTCACACTGCTGATCTAGCGATATCAAAATCATGTAGCGGACTTCTGTATGTTTTTCACAACTCTTCTTCAACGGTTTGCCTCAGTGCCATCAGGCATGAACTCAACGCTGCGTGACAGCACATCAGCCAGCACGCAACGAACCATCAATCTATCTCTTTTCACTCAATTCTACCCGCCCGACTTTGCGGCAACGGGGCAGTTTATGGAAGAGTTAGCCACGCAGCTTGCCCAACAGGGCATGCGGGTGAAGGTTTTTACTGGACAACCGGGTTACGCCTTTGAGGCCGATGAAGCTCCACAGACGGAGACGCGGCATCAGGTTCATATTCGGCGCTGCGGCCGTCTTAAAATCGGGGCTCGGCAACTGTTGGGTCGCACCCTCAACAGCCTGATGTTTTGTCTGCGAAGTCTGCTATATCTTTTGGGGGCAGACACACTAGACGATATCTTGTTGTTTACCAGCGAACCGCCGTATTTGCAAACGGTTGGCTATGTCTTTAGTAAGCTTACGGGTGTTCCCTTTGCCTGTATTGTTTATGACCTCTATCCCGATGTGGCGGTGGGTCTAAACGTGCTGTCTCAGCACCACGTTGTCACTCGGCTGTGGGATTGGGTCAATCGGCGGGTTTGGAATCGTGCAGTGGCGATTGTGGTGCCCTGTCACACCATGCGCGATCGCATCTTGGCAAAAGCACCGGAACTGGCTGACAAGATTACCGTCGTTCACAACTGGGCCGACTCGGAGTGGATTCAACCCCTAGCAAAAGCAGACAACGTGTTCGCCAAGCAACATGGGCTGGTTGAGCCGTTCACTGTGCTTTACTCTGGCAATATGGGCCGGTGCCACGATATCGAGACGATTGTTCAGGCCGCACAGCAGCTTCAGGGAGAGCCGGTTCAGTTTGTTTTTATTGGTGGCGGACCCAAGCGGCCCAGCTGTGAAGAGAAAGTGGCCGAGCTGGCCTTAGATAACTGCTTGTTTCTACCGTATCAGGACAAAGCGCTGCTGCCCCAGTCGCTGACGGCGTGCGATCTGTCTTTAGTGAGTGTGGATGT
>CAWUKV010000023.1:0-35038 GCA_963923025.1 uncultured bacterium | reverse complement strand
CTTGCTCTGCTGGCATTTTCATCCCGACATCGCATAATCTATCCGGTAGAGCCATCTGATATGTATCTCCGTATATCCCAGAGCGACGCTCCTACATGCCCAGCGGGCTTTACGGAATGACATGCCGTCAAATACTTAAGGCTATCTACTTATTCCTGAATCCAGTTCCTTAATAATTCCTTTAGCTCTGGTTTACGAGAACTCGATAAACAGACAATAAACGTCTCTTTTTAATACTGTAGAATTCCACTCAGCTGATCTCGAACGTAAGATTCAAACTACAGCAATGACTAAAGATGAAATATTCACAGAGATTGCACAGATAGCCGCAAACTACGAACTCTACCAGTGTGTCGAATGCGCTGATGCTATCAAACAATGGCTTAAGCAAAACAATGTCAATGGTGTCCACCTCCAAGTCAGTGCCGTGGGACGTATCAAAATACTCGTGAGCAATCGCTGGAAAAATGGCGAAGAATCTATATCACAAACAGGCATCCACCAAGGCATTGAAACATCAGGCAAGGTATTCGATAACTTATCTACTGAGGGGCTGGACAGAGATAGCTGGCTAGCAGATTTTGAATGTGCTAGCGGAATCTTGGATGTGACCGAGATAGAATGGTTCTAGCGTTAGCTTCAAAGCAATAGGCAAAACCTATGACGGACGTTTTCGAGCTGCTCGACCAAATTCAAAAAAAGCCTGGCTTGTACCTGGGATACCCTACTGTAACTGGCCTTTATATGTTCCTCAATGGATACAGCTACGCGCGTCAAGACCAAGGTTTGCCGTTGACTCAACAAGAAAAATCTTTTGAGCAGTTTCAGGGATGGATACAGCAGCGCTTTCAAATAAAAGCGACCGTCTCTTGGGCAAAAATTATTCTGCTACACACTGCCGATGAGCGCAGCGGCTTTGAGCGTTTTTTTGACCTACTGGCTCAGTTTAGGCAGGAAGAACCCACATCGACCAGCAGTAAGAACCCTGTCGATGTGGCTGAGCTAACACGATAGCACTACCCTACCTAAACCTTTCCTTGGCAACATTGCTACGACCTCAACTCTCTCCCACAACAATGTCTTCGTAAAGCTGGTCAAAGGAAAGAACAAAATTAACACTGCTCAGCTCAATTGCCTCGTCCCCAGCCGTCTGGGCATCATAGATATACTTAATGGTATCGCGGTCTCTCTTGTCACACGTTACCGATACGTCCGGATAGTGATACGGCCCATCTTCTGTAATGCCAACCTTGGCATCGCCACTCAGCACCTTACACTTGCCCCGCAGATGCGGCTTAAGCAGCGCGACAAGGTTTACCGCAAGCTGATTGTGGGGAATGCTTTCTCCGGCCATTGCATAGACCCGACCCTCGATAAAGCCATATCGAATCGGTTGCTCGTCTTCCCAGGCCAAATATTCCTTAGCAGTGAGTTGTACGTCGCGTTGAGCGACCATAATGGCTAAGCGCTTATCAGTAGCCGCATTCTAGCGAATGCTGTGGTTTAGCTTCCTAAATACTGCTGACACAACACCCGAAAATCATCCCCCCGCGCCTCAAAGTTCAAATACTGGTCAAAGCTGGCACAGGCAGGCGACAACAAAACAACTTTTGCTCCCAACTCCGGCGCAATCTCTTTACTCCGCTGCACCGCACTTTCCATCGTCTCTACCGCCTCGTAGCTGTCATAGCCCGCTGCCTGCAAGCTCTCGGCAAACTGTTCTGACGCATTGCCAATCAACAGCACCTTTGCCGCCTTCTCTTTAATCTGAGCAATCCAGGCCGCATCCTCACCATCCTTCGCCGCACCCCCCGCAATCAAAATTGCCGGAGCCGCCACCGAGCGCAGCCCTACCTCTGCAGCATCGTAATTCGTCGCCTTGCTGTCGTTAATGTAGTCAATGCCCTGCCAGGTCAGCACATACTCCAGCCGGTGCAGCACCCCCGGAAAGTTCTCAATTGCCTGGTGAATATGCTCTCGGTCAATGCCCGCCAACCGCGCCGCCGCCACTGCCATCAGCAGGTTTTGCTGGTTGTGGTGGCCCACCATCTTCAACAGGTTCGCCGGAATCACCGTCTCCCCCTCGTGCATAATCCAGCCGCCTTCAATATATGTCTGTGGCTGAATTGGAGAAATGGCTGCGGCCCCCTCCACGCTCGTCCAATGAGTATTGGGCCGCAGCGGGTCGACCTTAGCCCGCAGCGTCGGGTCATCACCGTTCATTACCATTACATCGCTGCGATCCATCAGCGATGCCTTGATGTTGTAATAGTTCTCAATGGTCTTGTGGCGGCTTAGGTGGTCTGGGGTAAACGTCGTCCAGACGCCAACTCTGGGCTTGGGACCAACGGACGCTTCCAGCTGGTAGCTGCTGAGTTCTGCAATCACCCAATCTGGGGTAGGGTCGAGCGCTACCTGGCAGGCTGCATAGCCAATGTTGCCGCAGGCCGGAGCGTTGTACCCTGCGGCCTTGAAGATGGCGGCGATCAGCTCTGTCGTGGTTGTTTTGCCATTGGTGCCGGTGATGCCCACCCAGGGAATGTCGCTCAGGTGACGCCAGGCTAGCTCCATTTCGCCAATCACCTCAACGCCCTGCTCACGGGCCTGCACCAAAGCCGGAATCGTCCAAGGCACGCCAGGACTGACAACAATTAGCGCTTCACCCCTTAGCGAGAACACATCGCCCAGGTCCACGCTGATGCCGCTGACCTCCAGCTCGTTTTTGATGGGTAGTAGACGATTGTGGGTGTTGCGATCGCTAATCCGCACCTCCCAGCCTTCTCGCTGGAGCAGCTTCGCCGCCGCAATCCCCGACTTTCCCAAGCCAATTACCGTAGCTCGACCCATGTGTCTCCCCCCAACAGCCTAGCTTTTCACAATTTCGCTAAAGTCAGCCAGCACTCGGGCATGATTCCGCAGTAAACCCAGCAAATTTAAGCGATTTTGACGAATTTCAGGATTCTCGTCCATTACTAGCACGCTATTGGGTCCATCGAAGAACTCGGTGATAATCGGTGCAGCCTGCTTAAGCCCTGCAATCAGCTTCTGATAGTCTCGCTCGGCTTGGGCTGCCTGGGTTTGGGGCAGCAACGTTTGCAGGCTGTCGTAAAACGCCTGCTCAGACTCCGACTGGAACAGGTCGGGCTTGACCACCGCTGCCGGATCCAGGGTCTGCGTATCCAAATCGCCTTTGGCTGCCAGTTTTGACGCCCGGTTCACCGTCTCGTAAATGACCGCCAGCGTACCATCGTTACGGATCGATTGCAGATAGCGAGCCCGCTCCCTCGCATCTAGCGCATCGGCCAGCACTCGGTCTACCGACTCAGCATCTTCGCCCACCACGGCATTGATCAGGTCGTAGTCTACCTGCTCGTCTTCTTGCAAGAGGGTGCGAATGCGCTGGGCAAAGAAGTCTTCCAACTGCTGCTGAAGCTCAGCCGTATTGACGTTCTCCTGCTCTGCTGCAAAGGACTGAATAATGTCGGTTAACAGCTGCTTCAGGTTTAGCCCCAGCTCCCCGTCCCACAGCACCGAGACAACAGCATTTGTCGCCCGCCGCAGCGCAAAAGGGTCCGAGGAGCCAGTGGGCAGCATGCCCAGGCTAAAGATGCTCACTAGCGTGTCGAGCCGGTCGGCCATACCCACGACTCGTCCGGTCAGCGATTGGGGCAGCGCGTCACCCGCGCCCTTCGGCAGGTAGTGTTCCGCAATGGCATCAGCCACGGCCTGGGGTTCACCGCTAGCGGCAGCGTACTTTTGCCCCATCACCCCTTGCAGCTCAGGGAATTCGCCCACCATTTGGGTTACCAGGTCCGCCTTGCACAGGAACGCAGCCCGGTCGATCAGCTGGGCCTGGTCGCCAGATAGCTTGAGCTGGTCTGCAATCGCCTTCGCCACCCGCTGAATGCGCGAGACCTTCTTACGCACCGAGCCCAGCCGTTCCTCAAAGGTGACCGTCTCCAGCTTGTCCACATAGCCCTCAAGCGGTTCGGCCCTGTCCGCATCAAAAAAGAATTTACCATCCGATAGCCGTGCCCGAATCACCCGCCCATTGCCCTCAGCAATAATGTTGGACTTAGCCGGGTCGCCGTTGGAGATAGTAATGAAGGCGGGCAGCAGTTCGCTATCTTTGCCCGCAGGCCGCACCGGAAAGTAGCGCTGGTGGCTCTCCATTTCCACCGTGATCACCTCCGGCGGCAGCTCTAGAAAAGCCTCGTCAAACTTGCCGACAACGGCAGTGGGCCATTCCACCAGGTCTACCACTTCCGCCAGTAGCCCCTCGTTGATCACCGCATCTCCGTTGATGGACTGCGCCGCTTTCTCCGTCTGGGCCAAAATCGTCTCGCGGCGACGGGCTGGAACCACATCCACGTAGGCCGACTTCAGGGTCTCAACATAGTCCTGGGCATGGGCAAAGGTAATCGGGTCAGGATGCAGGACGCGATGACCGTAGGAGGTGCGATCGCACTCACACTTCTCCGATCCATTCTCCAGCGTCAGCTCTAGCAGCTGGTCGTCCAACAGCATCACTAGCCAGCGAATCGGCCTTGGAAAGCGCAAATCACCGTCGCCCCAGCGCATAAACCGCTTGCCTTCTAGCCCCAGCACCCAGTCGGACACCCGCTCCGTCAAAATGTCCGCCGCAGGACGCCCCTGAATCTTCTGCGTCACAAACACAAATGAGCCCTTGTCCGTCTCGCGGATCTCTAGGTCCTCCACCGAGGCCCCACGGGACCGGGCAAAGCCCATCGCTGCCTTGGTCGGTTCTCCATTCTTAAAGGCCGCCTGTGCCGGAGGCCCCTTGGCCTCTTCTTCGCGGTCAGGCTGACGCTCGGGCAGGCCCGTCATCACCATTGCTAGCCGTCGGGGCGTGCCGTAAAACTCAATCGACTCTGGTGTCAGCAGCAGCTCGTCTAGCTCTGCCGGAATTTTCGACCGCCACAGGTTCAGTGCCTCGCTGACGAAGCTGGCTGGCAGCTCTTCGGTGCCGACTTCTAGCAAGAAGGTTGCCATGTGCGAATGTGTCCCCCAGGGCCGGTTAAACCCTGACATTATCGCAGACTTTTTGATGGGTAAAGCGGCGTTTGTGTTTGTGCAGAAATGTGGCCCATTGTGACCCCTGTGTGCGCCCAGCGTCGGCCCGTGTAAGGAATCTGAAATTGGCCTAAGACGGAGGGAAGCGATGGAAAGGATGATCTAATATATCTATCGGTCGTTGATCTACCCAGCTGATGTCTGAAACCCCCCAGAAAGTTTTCGTTCTGCTGTTCAATGCACGTACCGAGAACGAAGGCATTCATACCCTCCGCATTGGCGATCGCAACATCGTCCTCATGTTTGAAGTCGAAGACGACGCCACTCGCTTTGGCATTCTGCTCGAAGCCCAGGACTTTCCCCCTGTCACCATTGAGGCCTTCGAGTCTGAAGAAATCGAGGGCTTCTGTCGGGAAGCAGGCTACGAAGCCAAGCTGATCACCGACGGCACGCTGATGATTCCCCCCGAGAATACGGTAGAGCAAAAGGACTGGGACCCGGACAACCCGCCCGAGAAAGGCAGCGCCGCCGGTGCCAGCGAAGAAATGACCGAAGAAGACCTGTCTAAGGCAGAACTCGACCGCATTCGCCAACGGTTGGAAAAACTGCTGTAGGGTTGGTCTACGATTCCCAATTTCCGATAGGCACAGCGTGCTGTGCCCCTACGATTCATTTCCGTCTTTCGTTTTCTATCTTCCTCCCATGCTTTCCTCCCTTCCTGATCGCGGCCACCTCCTTACAGAACAGGTCAACCCCAACAGCCAACGCCTCGACGAGCTGTCGTCCGAAGAGATTGTGGCGGTGTTCAATCAAGAAGATCAGAAAACGGTAGATGCGATCGCGGCAGCAAAACCGGCCCTAGCCCGCGCCATCGACCTAACGGCCAAAGCCTTTAAAGAAGGTGGACGCCTCTTTTACATCGGTGCTGGCACCAGCGGCCGTTTGGGCGTGTTAGACGCCGCCGAATGTCCCCCTACCTTCTGCACGCCCCCCGAAATGGTGCAGGGCATACTTGCAGGTGGTGCCCCAGCCCTCATTCGTAGCTCTGAAACTCTGGAGGACAGACCAGAAGACGGCGCAACTGCCATGGTCGAACACCAGGTTTCCCCCGCAGATATCGTCGTCGGGATCTCCGCCGGGGGCACCACGCCCTACGTTCACGGCGCACTGCAAGAAGCCAACCTACGCGGTGCAGCCACAGTTTTTATTGCCTGCGTCCCCGTCGCTCAGGTTCCCATTGAGGCGGATGTCGACATCCGCCTACCCGTCGGTCCAGAGGTCCTATCCGGCTCCACTCGCCTAAAAGCGGGCACCGTTACCAAAATGGCGCTGAATATTATCTCTACCGGCGCAATGGTCAAAATCGGTAAAGCCTACGGCAATCGCATGATTGACGTGTCGGTCAGCAACACCAAACTCCACGACCGCGCGCTCCGCATCATCTCAGCCCTGACGGATCTCAGTCGGGAAGATGCCGATGAACTGCTGAAGCGCAGTAACAAGCAGGTAAAGCTGGCACTGATGATGCATTGGTCGGGGCTAGAGGCTGAGGCAGCAAAGCAAGCGTTAGACAAACATGATGGGAATTTGCGCCAAGCGTTAAAAGCTGCGGAGTAGATAACTCTATTGGTATAGCACTCTGAAATAATTGCTAGGATCTGAATACCAATTCATCAAAGGGCAAGGCTGATGACATCTCAACAGCTCAATCCGACAACTCAGCAGTCAGATCCCTCCAACCCATCACTGGATCCGGTCGTGCAACAGTCAAATGCTGTCACACAACAGCCCAGCTCCGATAGCCAGCAGCTACAGGCTCACACACAGCGACTAGAGACTCGCACACAGCAGCTCGAGGAGAAGGTTGCCGTACTAGAAGCAGAACTCTTGCAGCTAAAGCAGCTCATCGCGAGCCTGACGCAGCAGAAAAAAAAACAGGAGGAAAAACCCTGGTGGCTGGAGGTTGCAGGTAGTTTCAAGGATGATCCAACTTTTGACGAGGCAACTCGTCTAGGGCGAGAATGGCGGCAGTCAGCAGAGTAGTGACACTGTCTACATGTACATCCTCGATACCGATCATCTCAGCCTAGTTCAAAGAAGGGGACAAGAAGGGCAGCGTATATTAAACAGACTTGCAGTTATAGACGTAGAAGAAATTTTCGTCACCATCGTCACCTATGAAGAACAAGTCCGTGGTCGACTCGCTATCGTATCAAAAGCCAAGAATACAAAAGAACAGGTCAGTGCCTACAGATGGCTGACCAAACTTTTAGAGGATTACCGCTCGATTCAAGTCTTCCCCTTTGATACTGACTCTGTAGAAACATATCAGCAACTCAGAAAGGCTCACCCAAGGCTGGGGAGTATGGATCTCAAAATTGCTGCGACGGCCCTGGTTCAGCGTGCAGTCCTGCTGACTCGTAATGCTTCTGACTTCTCTCAGATAGAAGAACTGGTGCTTGAAGATTGGTCTAGGGCATAGCCGCATGGTCAAAATTTTATCCAATCGCTGGCAGTTTTGGATTGACCGAGGAGGTACGTTTACCGATATTGTGGCCCAACGTTCTGACGGTCAGCTAGTCACCCACAAACTGCTGTCCGAGAATCCCCAGCGCTATGCCGATGCGCCCCTTCAGGGAATTCGAGATCTGTTGGGTCTAGCAGCAAACGAGCCCATCCCTATCGAGCAGATTGGTGCAATAAAGATGGGCACGACGGTGGCAACCAACGCCCTGTTAGAACGCAAAGGTGCGCGAACGCTGCTGGTGACCACTGCCGGGTTTCGGGACGCCTTGCGCATTGGGTATCAGAACCGGCCTGATATTTTTGCTCGTCACATTGTTCTGCCTGACATGCTCTACGAGAGAGTCATTGAGGTACCCGAACGCATTGGGTCTCGGGGAGAGATCTTACAGCCGTTAACGGCAGCGGCATTGACGGCGTTCGAACAACAGCTTGTTGAGGCTAGGGCTGTAGGGATTGAGAGCTGTGCGATCGCACTAATGCACGGCTACCGCTACCCCGAACACGAACGGCAGCTAGCTGAGGTGGCGCGGTCGGTCGGCTCTACCCAGGTGTCCGTCTCACACCAAGTTAGCCCACTGATGAAGCTGGTGAGCCGGGGTGATACAACGGTCGTAGACGCCTACCTGTCTCCTGTGCTGAGAGACTACGTCGAGAGGGTTGGTCAGGGTTTAGGAGACAACGCTAACGCTCAGCTCATGTTTATGCAGTCCAACGGAGGACTGACCCAGGCAGACCGATTTCAAGGGAAGGACAGCATTCTCTCAGGGCCAGCCGGAGGTATTGTTGGCGCGGTAAAGACCTGCCAGCAGGCAGGCTATGACAAGATTATCGGCTTTGACATGGGCGGCACCTCTACTGACGTTTCCCATTTTGCAGGCGAGTACGAACGCACTTTTGAAACCGAAGTCGCCGGGGTACGACTCCGGGCTCCGATGATGGCGATTCATACCGTTGCAGCTGGGGGTGGCTCGATTCTCAGCTTTGACGGGGCGCGGTATCGGGTAGGGCCAGCGTCAGCAGGGGCACATCCAGGACCGGCCTGCTACCGCAATGGAGGACCGCTAACGGTAACGGATGCCAATGTAATGCTGGGCAAGCTTCAGCCAGAATTCTTTCCAAAGGTATTTGGACCAGACGGCGATTTGCCGATTGATAAAGACGTGGTTGAGCAGCGATTTGCGGCGCTAGCTGAAGAGATTGAGCAGGCGACCGGGAAGCAGCAATCAGGGGCTGAGGTGGCGCAGGGGTATGTTGCGATCGCAGTTGAAAAAATGGCCCAAGCCATCAAAAAAATCTCTATCCAGCGCGGCTACGACCTAGCCGAATATGTTCTTTGCTGCTTTGGCGGCGCAGGGGGCCAGCACGCCTGCCTAATTGCCGAAGCGCTAGGCATTCAAGAAATTTTCATTCATCCTTACGCGGGCGTCCTTTCAGCTTATGGGATGGGCCTAGCTGATGTACGTTCCCTACGAGAACGCAGCTTAGAGATTGCGCTCGAAGAAGAGAATCAGCCAGATTTAGACAAGGCCATCGCTGCCCTATCTGAAGCCGCTAAAGCAGAAATTCATGAACAGGAGGCTTCGTCCCAAACCCCTATTGATGTCGCAACGAGGGTACACCTACGTTATAACGGTACCGATTCTGTCATTCCGGTCACCTTCGGTCCGCTAGCCACCATGAAGACAGACTTCGAGGCCAAGCATCAGCAACAGTATGGCTTCATCCAATCCGACAAGGCGCTAATCGTCGCTACTGCATCCGCCGAAGCCATTGCCACACAGCCCGAACCACAGATTTCTCGGCTTACCCATACTGACCAACCACTTCAGCGTACAAGCACCGTTTCTGCCTTTCTCAACTCACACTGGCGAGACATCCCTATTTACCAGCGCGACAGCATCAACTCAGGTACTACCGTTCAAGGTCCGGCCATCATTCTTGAATCGACAGGTACCAACGTCGTCGAGCCCGGATGGTCAGCGACAGTCACCGAACTAGGTGGACTGGTTCTCAGGCAAATGCAGACCCCGTCATCAGACCAAGTCGAAACGGATATAGGCGCTACACCCGACCCCGTACGGCTGGAAATCTTCAATAACCTATTCCGCTCGATTGCCGAAGAGATGGGCGTGACCCTACAAAACACTAGCTACTCGGTCAATATTAAAGAGCGCCTAGACTTTTCCTGCGCGCTGTTTGACGGGCAAGGGCAACTTGTAGCAAATGCACCCCACATTCCGGTTCATCTCGGCTCGATGGGAGAAAGCGTGCAAAGCCTGATTCAGGCAAAGGGCAGTCTGTTTCAACCTGGCGATGTATATGCCATCAACAACCCCTACAACGGCGGCACACATCTTCCCGACATCACAGTGATTACGCCTGTATGGCTGGCAGACGCAGCCCAGCCTGCCTTCTATGTCGCTTCACGGGGACACCATGCCGACGTAGGTGGTATCTCGCCAGGGTCAATGCCTGCGAGCAGCACTCATATTGCCGAAGAAGGCATTTTGTTCGATCATTTTCTGCTAATGAAGGCGGGCAGATTTAGGGAAGAAGGGGTGCGATCGCACCTAACCCAAACTCAATACCCCGCCCGCAACCCAGATCAAAATATCGCTGACTTGCAGGCCCAGGTTGCAGCTAACAACAAAGGCGTGCAAGAACTACAACAGCTAGTTGACCGCTACAGCTTAGCCACGGTTAACGCCTACATGCAGCACGTTCAAGACAATGCCGAAACCTGCGTGCGTCAGGCTATCATTCAGCTAACAAATGGAGTAGCTGCGACGCGTTCGTTCAACTACCCAATGGACAACGGCAGCCATATCCAGGTGTCCATCACGCTAAATTCAGAAGATGGCAGCGCCACCGTTAACTTTACCGGCACGTCACCCCAGCAGACCAACAACTTCAACGCACCATTAGCCGTGTGTAAAGCAGCCGTGTTGTACGTTTTCCGTACGCTAATCGAGGACGACATTCCCCTCAATGCAGGCTGTCTAAAACCGATCACATTGACGGTCCCCTCCGGCTCCTTACTCAACCCCACCTCACCGGCTGCTGTTGTCGCAGGAAACGTCGAAACCTCTCAAGCCGTGACCAATGCACTCTACGGTGCGCTGGGTATCATGGCCGCAAGCCAGGGTACAATGAACAACTTTACCTTTGGCAATCAGCAGCACCAGTACTACGAAACCATCTGCGGCGGCTCCGGGGCTGGGCCAGACTTTAACGGGACAGACGCCGTACAGACTCACATGACCAACTCTCGCCTAACCGATCCAGAGGTTTTAGAATGGCGCTTCCCCGTTGTGCTAGAACGGTTCGAAATTCGCGACGGCAGCGGTGGCGCAGGCACCCATCAGGGCGGCAACGGCGTCATCCGACGGCTTCGCTTCAACGAAGCTATGACTGTGACCCTCCTCTCAGGGCACCGACGGGTTGAGCCGTTTGGCCTAGCAGCAGGCCAAACCGGTCAAACCGGAAAAAACTATTTGAGACGTGCATCGGGCCAATACGAACCGCTATCCGGAACAGATAGCGTCCAGGTCGAACCCGGTGACAGCCTCACCATAGAAACACCTGGCGGCGGCGGCTACGGCGCGACGCATCAATCCAAGCCGCATCACTAATGCTCTAAAGGACAAAGCCGAGGCAGATCTCCAATAGACAGCCCCGACCTACGCTCAGCAGTACCAGCAGAAAGCTATAAAGATTCAACCCTCTTACGGTTTTGACTCTGCCTTCTTACTTCTGCCTTCTGTCTTCTGCCTTTCACCCTACGCATTCACAATCATCCCACCATTAGGATGCAGCACCTGCCCTGTCATGTAAGACGAATCCTCCGATGCTAGGAAGACAAAGCTGGTTGCCACTTCTACCGGCTGACCAGGGCGCTCCATCGGTACCTGCTTACCGAAGCCTTCTACCATGTCAGCAGTGAATGCGTCGGGGATGAAGGGCGTCCAGATGGGGCCAGGGGCAACGCCGTTGACGCGAATGCCTTTCTCTAGCATGGGCTTGGCCAGAGAGCGGGTAAACGCTAGAATCGCGCCCTTGGTGGTGGAATAGCTAATCAAAGCTCCGTGACCTTGATAGGCGTTGACCGAGGTGGTGTTGATGATAGTGCTGCCCTCGGGCATGTGGGGGACGGCTGCTTTTACGAAATAGAACATCGAGAAGATGTTAGTTGCGAAAATGCTGCCTAGCTTCGAAGAATCAATATCGCTAAGGTCGTTTTCTTCCATAAATTGCTCGGCGGCGTTGTTGATAAGAACGTCAATCCGACCAAATGTATCGACCGCTTTTTGTACGGCCTCTATGCAGAATGCTTCACTGCGGATATCGCCAGCAATATTCAGGCACTTGCGCCCGTACCCTTCAACAGCTTCTTTAGTAACTTTGGCATCTTCATGCTCGTTCAGGTAAATGTTGCAAACGTCAGCCCCTTCTTTGGCAAAGAGTACAGCCGTAGCTCGACCAATACCGCTATCTGCACCCGTTATCAGCGCGACCTTATCTTTTAGCTTGTTGCTGCCCTGATAGCTATTGCGATCATAAATGGGCTTGGGGTCCATCTTCGACTCTAGGGCAGGAGAGCGATCTTGCGCCTGAGCCGGAATTTTGTCAGCAGAAATGGGCATGAAACCGTCCAGTTTTACATCGCTCATCATCCTAGTCAGTAATATGGAAGACTTTATCTCTCGCTGGCTAGAGTTAGAAACGGGGATAAACGATCAGTCATGCGCAATACACCCTATTGATATGCGCCCAGAGACAGAGCTGCTCCGCTGGTCGAACACTTTAGGATAAAGCCGAGTAAATGATATTGATTGCAATAGCCCTAGTCCAATGTCTCAAGCAACCCAACCCGTTTCCAATAAGATTGCGATCGCATTTGATTTTGATGACACCCTCGTCTCTGACAGCTACGACGAACTAATTAAAAAGATGGGGCACGACCCTAAAGACTTTCGCAAAAATCGCTACTATCCACTGCTGGAAGCTGGCTGGGATGGCATCCCAGCCCGGTTTTATACCGTCATTGAAGAGTCACAGCAGCGTACTAACGGCAACAAGATCACCAAGTCTTTCCTAAAATCCTTTGGCGAAGAGCTATCCCCATTTCCTGGCGTCGAAGATATGTTTGACCGGCTGCAACAAACTGCTGCAGCCGTTGGCGAAGATATTGAAGTCGAGTTTTACCTAATCACTAGCGGCTTTGTTGAAGTTGCTCGCGCCACTAGCATTGCTCACCACTTCAAAGCGATGTGGGGCTGCGAATTTCACTACAACGACCAAGGCGAAGTCGTCTTTGTTAAACGAACAGTGACTCACCCCGAAAAGACACGTTATCTGCGTTTCATCTCTCGCGGCATTGACCGGCACAGCGAAGATAATTTGCTGTTTGTTTACGACGATGTCTCCTGCGACGACCTTTACATGCCAATGAACCAGGTCATCTACCTCGGTGACGGCACCTCCGATCTACCCTGTTTCGCCATGCTCAATCAGATGGGCGGCACCGCCATCGGCGTCTACAAGGAAGGTTCTCCCGATGACTGGGCCAAGCAATACCAAGTCACCAGTAGCCAGCGGGTTCACAATCTGGCCCCGGCAGATTACAGCGAAGGCTCAGAGATGATGCAAACGCTAACCTTGGCAGTTGAGAGCGTCGCCAAGCAGATCAAGCTACGACAGCTCAGCCTCAAACATTAGAGAACCGTAGCGGCAGAGCATGCTCTGCTGCTACAGGTGCTTACACCAGTTTAGAATTAGCGGATTAACTACTTCGGGGCGCTCGTCGTGGGGACAGTGCCCGGTATCAGGGATCGACTGGAAAGTGACCGTACTGTTGGGGTCGTCTGCCAACTGCTGATACAGCGTAGCACTCGAAATTGGTGTCCAGGGATCGGCCTCACCCCAGAGGATGAGTAGCGGCTGTCGAATTTTCGGTAGCAGCTCACTTGGGCGGGGACCGGGGGGACCGCTGAGTACTGAGGCAAAAACCTTCTGCGCACCCTCGTCGCAGGAGGGACGATATAGTAGCTCGATCAGTTCAGGTGTAATGGCGGCGCGGTTACCGTAGACCTGCTTCAGGGCTCCACGAATACGGAAGCGGCTGCGCACCTGATTAAACAAGAGTGGACCCGTCAGCGGAGAATTCACCAGTCGAGCAAATACACCCATTGCTGCACCAAGCGCCCGTGGTAGATCTTCTGGACGGTGGTTTAGGCTACCAGCACAGTTGAGGACAACCCCTGCTTTTGCCGTTTGTGGATACCGCGCCAGGGTCATTAGCGTTAGCAGCCCACCGATGGAGTTACCGATGAAAATCGTTGGCTCCTGAATGTGTGCTTTCCAAAAGTCGTGAATGATTGCGGTCCACAAGTCTAGGCTGTAATCCAGGGCAGGCTTTTCAGAATCGCCGAAGCCCAGTAGGTCTATGGCGTAAACTCGATAACCGGCAGCGGCTAGAACAGGAATATTCTTACGCCAATGCCCTGCTGAAGCTCCGAATCCATGAATCAGAAGCATCGGTTGCCCAAAACCCTCGACGGCATAGCTGATGTGGTATCCGCGCCAGTCCCAGGTCAATTTTTTGAGGGGATGTCGAGCAGACGAAACGGGGACAGTTACGCTGGCCATTACCAAAGTGAATCAGTACTTAATCTTTATTCATGATAAGCCCTGTGCAAATCTCGTCAAAGTGCCAGTCTGCTGTAAAACTTCAACGCTACATAGCGTCAAGCTTCAGCTCCGGAGACCGAGCTGCTGTAGGAACTTGTCCAGCCAGTAGGTCTCTTCGCGGCGTAGGGGCGGTAGCGGCGCTTTTTGGTAGTTGATGATCAGGTCATAGCCGGAGCGATCGCAGGCTTTATCGAGGGCCTGCTTTAGATCCATCACTAGGCCTTCTTGAGATCGCATCAGCGGCAGCGAAAACAGTGGAATGGGATCGTTAACCAGCCAGGCGTACAGTTCAGCCTTGGGCCGGAGCTCACTGCGACTGACCAGAATGCGATAGTCGCTGTCGCCATCCGGGCCATAAACGGATAGGGGCTCCCAACCGCGCAGCAGGTCAATTTCTACAAAGTGAGCTGGGCTACCCAAAATAGCTTCCCGATGCTGCTCGTACAATTCACGTCCGCGACCGGCTCGCTTCTTCTTGGGCGTCAGTACTTCGATCACCGTGATCACTTCACCAGCACCGGGTTCGCAGATCTCGATATAGTCCTCGCGAACCTCTTGGGGAACCGGCACGTAAACCGGAATAGGCTGAGAACGAACGGCAACCGTCGAACCGTTCTGTACCGCTCCTTCTAGCTCGGTCAATGTACTTTGGACAGGCTCAGACTGCCCGACAACTAGCTCGTCCTCTGCGCTAACGCGGTAAATCCGCTTACGAACGGCAACCTCATACTGACTGGGCAACTGCTGTTCAAGCTGGTCGGCCAAGGCCTGGATCAGTCGCTGGTGAACCTCTGGCCAAAGGTCTGGGTGTTCCAGGTAAGGATTCATCCCAGGAAAAAGAACAGGCATCGGCGAAATCCGGTGACGGCTGTTTAGCTTTTCAAGCGTCGGTACATGATTCCGGGGACTCTGGAACCAAGCTGGTGGTGTAAGGTGGCTTTGGACAGGGTTTGCAGGACGATAGGCAGGTAAAGCGGTGGAAGGGAACTTTTGGATTTGGACAATTGTGATTGGTGGCGTATTTGCCTTTGGGGCAGGTGCGATCGCGATTACAACCCTCAACCCGTTGGGTAACCGTGCCCCTTTCACTACACCGGTCAAAGACCTTTCCATTCCTATTGAGACTTCAGCCCTTGAAGCTTACGAGGCAGGCATTCAAGCGTTTCAAAAAAATAATTATGCCGACGCCATTGATGCCTTTAACTGTGTGATTGAGCAAGAACCTAACTGTGCGGAAGCCCGCCACAACCGGGCTTTGGCAGAGGCGAATCTAGGCAAGCTAAACCTGGCTCTGCCCAGCTTCCTCAAGGCCAACGAGCTGTATGACCAGCAGGGTACCAAGTCAGGTGTGGATGCAGTAATGACAGCATTAGAAACGTTAGCCCAGCGGCGTTAATGAAACAGGGCCAGACGCCAGCTCTTCTTAAGCTATTCAACGCCACGTTGTAGGTGTCCGTTCGTTAGCGTTGGTTCAACCCACGCGCCGATGACGGTACGGATTTTTTCTCGAATGCGGTAAGGTTTCGGGGTAGCGTTTGCGGCAAGTAGGCTCCGTCTTGGATTCATCCCCACCAGAACCCCCCGAGAAAAATCGGACCAAACAGCGCCTCGACGTCTATTTGGTGGAGCAAGGATTTTGTGACAGTCGGCAGCAGGCCCAACGGGTAATTCGTGCGGGTGAAGTGCAGGTTGATCGTCAAGTGATCGATAAGCCGGGGACCGTCATCAAGCCCGACGCAGCGGTGCAGGTGAAGCAGAAAGCGCCCTACGTGTCACGGGGCGGGGAAAAGCTGGCTAAAGCGTTAGAGGAATTTTCAATTCCCGTCGAAGGGCGCATCTGTCTGGACGGGGGTATATCTACTGGCGGCTTTACCGACTGCCTGCTGCAACGGGGCGCTCAGCGGGTGTACGGCATTGACGTGGGCTACGGTCAGGTCGCCTGGAAGCTGCGTCAGGACCCACGAGTGGTCCTCAAAGAACGCACTAACCTGCGTCATCTGAAGCCGGAACAGCTGTACACCGAGGGCCAACCGCGACCTGATTTGGGCGTTATCGACGTGTCGTTTATTTCCTTAACCAAAGTCATGGCGGCCTTTGGAAACCTGCTACGCCCAAGTTCCGAGGCCGTGCTGTTGGTCAAGCCTCAGTTTGAAGTGGGTAAGGAAAAAATTGGCAAAAAGGGTGTTGTCCGTGACCCCAAGGATCACGCCGAGGCCATTTGGCAGGTGTGGTGTAGTGCCGAAGCACTGGGCTGGCAGCAGCGAGGGCTGACTTACTCCCCACTGCTAGGGCCAGCGGGCAATGTTGAGTACTTACTCTGGCTAGGGCGCGCTGAAGACGACACTGAGGCTGTGCACTTAGACCAAGCTGAGGTAAGGCAGCTTACCCAAACGGCCTGTAAAGCGCTGCGATAGGGTTTTGGTTTTGGGAGCTTACCGTTACTTTACCGAGGCTTATCATCACTTCTCCGGCTTAGTCGGTCCCAAGGCTGATATAACAGGAAGGGCATTAGTGTACTTATGATTTAGCACGACTCCATATTTTTATGACTAACTTAGTAGAGACTACGCCTACAGCAACGGATACAGCCCATGCTTCAGGAGAACTGGCTGTCTTAGTGACCGGCGGCGCAGGCTATATTGGCTCCCACGCCGTCCTTGCTTTAGAGCAAGCTGGATACAAAGTTGTTATTTTAGATAGTCTCGAATACGGTCACAAAGAATTGGTTGACCAGCACCTCAACGCCGAGTTAGTTGTTGGTAGCACCACCGATAGAGCCCTCCTAGACGAGCTGTTTCAGCGTTACAGCTTTGTGGCGGTCATGCACTTTGCAGCTTACATTGCCGTTGGGGAATCGGTCAGCGAGCCCGATAAGTACTATTTCAATAATGTCTACGGCACGCTAGTCCTGCTCCAGGCGATGGTCGCTGCGGGTGTAAAGCGGTTGGTATTCTCGTCAACCTGTGCCATCTATGGTCCGCCCAAAACGGTGCCCATTCCCGAGGACCATCCCAAAAATCCTATCAGCCCCTATGCCAGCAGCAAGCTCATGGTTGAGCAAATGCTCAAGGACTTTCAGTCAGCCTATGGGCTACAGGCCGTTTGCTTCCGCTACTTCAACGCAGCGGGGGCCGATCCGCAAGGACGTCTGGGCGAAGATCACAACCCTGAGACCCATCTGATTCCGCTGGTTCTTCAAACGGCTTTGGGCAAGCGGGACAATATCTATATCTTCGGTACCGACTACCCTACCCGCGACGGTACCTGTATCCGCGACTATATTCATGTTGCGGATTTGGCCGATGCCCACGTGCGCGGGGTCAATTACCTGCGCGAGGGTGGTGAGACCGTCTTTATCAACCTGGGTAACGGCAACGGCTTCACAGTAAAAGAAGTCATTGAAACCGCCCGCGAGGTCACCGGACACCCCATTCCCGCCATAGAAAAGGAGCGTCGCCCTGGTGACCCGCCCAGCCTGGTGGGCAGCAGCGAAACTGCAAATAAGATATTGGGCTGGGTGCCCCAGTACCCCAATGTGAAGGAGATCATTGCCCACGCTTGGCAGTGGCACCAGCAGCGGCACGGCTAGCAGGTCTTACCGCATCCAGACTCTAGCGTCGTCTCACCGTACGGCCTAATATCTGTCCGCTATACACGTCATCTTCCCCGCGATCGCCTAAAATCTGTGAGTCTTTGCGAGAAGGTAACGTTATGGTGCTGGTTGCTGGCGCGATCGCGTTTGTCGAGTTCAACTTCACTAATCCCGACAGCTTTGAGTTCGTCGCGCTGGTCGACATTCCTGCTGGAGAAGTCATCTACTTTACCGACAACGGCTGGCGGGCGGACAACAGTTTTCGCGCTAACGAAGGCGTTTTAACCTGGACTGCCCCCTCAGACGGCGTCACCGCAGGGACTGTGGTAGAGGTTGATGAACTAGGGGATATGGCATTGTCCAACAGCGGTGACCAGATTCTGGCGTACCAGGGGACCGCTGCCAGCCCCACGTTTCTGGCGGCCCTACATTCTGACGGTCTTAGCTGGAGTGAGGATGCCATCAATGCTAATACCTCGGCGCTGCCACCCGGGCTGCTGAATGGGGTTAGTGCGATCGCGCTTCCTGAGGTCAACAATGGCAGGTACAATGGTCCCCTCACAGCTGCTAACCCGGCTGAGTTACTAACGGCCCTCAACACCGTTGACAACTGGGTCACCGACAGCACCACTCGCCAGGAGTTTTCTGACACCTTTGCGCTCGATGGGGACGAGCCACCTAACCCTGACCCACCCAATCCACCAGATAATACCGACCGGATTAGTACGATTCAGGGCAGCGGTAGCGCCAGCCCTCAGCAAGGCAACATCGTAACCATTGAAGGCATTGTTGTAGGCGATTTTCAAGACGCAGACAGGGATCCGAGCCGCAATCTAGGCGGCTTTTATGTTCAAGAAGAAGACGCTGATACAGATGACGATGCTGCGACATCAGAAGGCATCTTTGTGTTTGACAACGCCTCTGGCGTAGATGTCAGCTTAGGAGAGCAGGTTCGCGTGACCGGCACAGTCAAAGAGTTCTTTGGTGAGACTCAACTCGACAACATCACAGAGATTGTCGTTATCAGTCGGGGAAATGCTCTGCCTACCGCAGCGGTCGTGAAACTGCCGACCCCAGACGTGACCCTGACTGAATCGGGTGACTTGCAGCCTGACCTGGAATCATACGAGGGCATGCGGGTGGTCTTTCCGGCTACGCTGACCGTCACTGAGATGTTTCAGTTAGACCGATTCAACGAAATTAGGCTCAGCCAGGGCGAACGTCCCGAGCAGTTTACCCAGGACAACCCACCCAGTGTTTCAGGCTACGTTGCCCATTTAGAAGACATCGCCCGCCGCACCATTGTTTATGACGACGGCCTCAATGAGCAAAACGCTCCCATTGAAAACCTGGACGGCTTTGGCCCATCCTTCACTACCGCGACCACCGTTCGCATGGGTGACACCATTACCGAGCTTTCGGGCGTACTGAGCTACCAGCGGGCAGGCGGACGGGGCAGTCAGACCACCTGGCGCGTCCGTGCGGTTGAGAATGGCACGAACACTTTCCTGCGATCCAATCCACGGCCAGCCCTACCCGCCTCCGTCGGCGGTCGGCTAAGGGTCGCCAGCTTTAACGTGCTGAACTTTTTCACTACCATCGATAGCCAAGACGCGACAACCGATACCGGCGCGGATCCTCGCGGCGCTGATACCCCGGAGGAATTCTCCCGCCAGCTCGAAAAACTGACAACAGCAATTTTGGCAATGGATGCTGATGTTTACGGTTTGGTTGAGCTAGAAAATAGTGACAGCAGCGCAGCCCTAGCAGCCCTAGCAGCGGAACTGAATGCACAGATAGCGCCTGACACCTATCGCTTTATCCACACGGGGCTAATCGGGGACGACGCGATCGCAGTTGGCTTTCTCTACAAAACTGCAACCGTCACCCCCGCAGGCGAGTTTGCCGTCCTCGATATACCGGAATTTCTAGACCCTAACAATACGGGGCAGTCCCGCAATCGCCCAGCCTTAGCCCAGACCTTTGCTGAAAACGGAACCGGCGAACGGTTTACGGCGGTGGTAAACCATTTCAAATCAAAAGGGCCAAGCGGCGTTGAGGCTGAGAGCCTGGATGCAGCCCAGGGCGATGGACAGGGGAACTGGAACGATACGCGCACCAAGGCCGCGATCGCGCTGGCGGACTGGCTGGCAACAGACCCAACCAACAGCGGCGATCCTGACGTGCTCATTCTGGGCGACCTCAATGCCTACGCCCAAGAAGAGCCCCTAGCCACCTTGACCGGCCAAGGCTACGCTGACCTAGCCGCAGCATTTCTAGGGGATGCGGCTTACTCTTTTGTCTTCAACGGCCAAATTGGCACGCTCGACTATGCCCTGGCTAACAACAGTTTACTGTCGCAGGTCACTGGCGTTACCGAATGGCACGTCAATGCCGACGAACCCGACGCCATCGACTACAACCTCGACTTTGATCGGGCGGTGGGGATCTTTGATGGCAGCGTACCCTATCGCAATTCTGACCACGACCCTGTCATTGTAGGCTTGGCGCTGGGCCGTTAGGGGGCCATTAGCACACTTCAAATGGTGCAGGGAAGCCTAACGCTCACCTGGGTACCCGCGTCTGCCGTGGAAGAAATAGTTAGCTCACCCTCGTGAGACTCCACAATGCGTTTGGTAATTGCCAGCCCCAGACCGTTACCCGACGATTTGGTGGTGAAGAAGGGCTGAGTCAGCTGGGGCAAAATGTCCGGTGGAATAGGCTCACCGCCGTTGTGAACGTGAACAGTAATGTATTGTCCCTCCACCGGATCAAGGGTCGGGCTGCTTTCAATCCAACAGGTAATCTTTTCCCCAGCTTGAACCGCTTCACAGGCATTGGTAATTAAATTGATAAACACCTGCTTAAGCTTGTCGGTATCCACAGAGACCAGGACAGATTCTGTCGAGGGCGTCCAATGCAGTAGCCGATCCGTAATGTTGGGCTGTTCGGCCAGGGTGTCCATGAGGGCCGTCAGCAGTTGATTGAGATCGACTGACTCTCGGGCCAACACCTTCTCCGGCTTAGCGTAGAGCAGAATATCGTTGAGTAGCGACTGTAGACGCTGGGCCTCCTCAACGGCAAAGGCCAGGCGGGACTGGCTCCGGTCCGACAACGCTTCTTTCTGCATTGCCGTCATCGCCATCCATACCGTCGTCAGAGGATTACGGACCTCGTGGACAATCATCGATGCCAGTTCGCCAATCTCGGCTAATCGTTCCGTGGCCGCCTGGGCTTGCTTGCGATCTCGAATATCCCGCACTAGCCCCAAGTAAGCCGCCTGCCCATCCAGCTCAATCTGGCTCAGGCTAATCTCTACCGGAATGGTACTACCGCCCTTGCAGCGGTGCCGCCCCTCCACTGTCAGCGGCTGTCCCGGTTGGGCACGAGCCAGCAGAGCCGCAATTTCCGTCGCATCTCGAATGGCGTGCAGGTCCGCCAGACTCATTTGTAGCAGGGTCTCCCGGTCGTAGTCCAGCTGTTCGGTGGCCTGCTGATTGGCTTCAATAATCTGCCCCCGGCAGTTGAGTACGTAGAACGCGTCTGTGGCCTGCTCGACTAATGCCCGAAAGCGGGCCTCGCTAGCTCGTAGCTGGGTATTCAGCTCAGACTGTTTCTTGAAGAGTTGGTGGTTGTCAATCGCGATCGCGGCCCGCTCTGCAAAAATCTCGGCCAGCTTGACTTCTGCCTCGCTAAACTTACGGGGCTGCTGCTCAAAAGAACAGATGGTTCCTAAAATCTCACCGTTGGGTAACTTCAGCGGCACTCCCAGGTAGGCCCGGTAACCCGGTGCCCCTATCCCCTGACTCACATCCGCATCCAAATCCGTCACCTGAAGCGGGCACCCTTGACTGACGACCGTTTGCGTCACTGTGCCATGCAAGGGATAGGTCGCATCTAGCGCCTCGCCAATGTCTAGACTGCTGGCAAGCAGCGTTTCGGTCTCGCCATAGCATAGGGTCACCACCGACCAATCCAACCCCAGTAGGGTACTCATTCCTTCCACTACCTTTTGTAGGTAAGCGGGCAAATCGCCCGACCGATGACTGAGTTCCGAAAGAATGTTGAGAAGCTGACGGGTATCAACGGATGTTCCGTTTGACGTCATCCCATGGGGCTGGACAGTCATAGATTGCACAGTCGGAAGAAACCCCTCCAATCTACTAGAGACACTGACATTCGTGTTCCCCCCACAAAGCCCCTCAATCGTCCGTTCAATGTGAAACCATACCCAATTGCGTCTAGACAAGTTTTCTAGTGCTGCCTGGTGTTTCAGGCGTGCTACAAACCCGGTAGGGGCAGCTGTACGGGGGCAGTCGCAGTTGCCAGGTTAGCAACGGTTAACCCCAGTAACCGCACTCGCCGTCCAGGCTCCAGGTGCCCCTGCAACAGCGACTCAGCTAGCGGCAGCAGATCATCGACGGTCTGTAGGGGGTCGGCTACCGTCCGGCTACGGGTAATTTGCTGGTAGTTGGCATATTTGACTTTCAAGGTCAGCGTATAGCCCACCCGCTTTGCTTTCTGCAATCGCCCTTGGACTTCTGCTGCGATGGGGACCAGGGCACTGCGCATTTGAATAATGTCAGACAGATCTTCTGCAAAGCTGTGTTCAGAACCAATCGATTTGCGAATCCGATTGGGGTTAACGGGGCGCTCATCCTGGCCTTGAGCAATTCGGTAATAGTGTTGCCCCACTTTGCCAAAGCGGCTGACCAGCTCGGCCTCCGTCCAGGTTCTAAGGTCCGCGCCGGTATGGATGCCTAACTGCTGCATTTTGCGGGCCGTGGCCGGACCCACCCCATGAAACTTTTCAATGGGCAGCTGGGAAATAAACGCAGCCGCCTGGTCTGGCAAGATCACAGTCAGGCCATCAGGCTTGTTCATGCCTGATGCCATCTTGGCTAGAAACTTGTTAACCGAGACGCCGGCTGAAGCTGTCAGCCGGGTGGTGGTCAAAATGCGCTGCTTAATCTGCTGCGCTACCGCGATCGCCCGGTCGATACCCAGCTTGTTCTCTGTAACGTCGAGATAGGCTTCATCCAAGGACAGCGGCTCTACCAGGTCGGTGTAGTCCAGAAAAATGTCTCGAATCTGCTGAGACACCAGCTTATAGACATCAAAACGAGGTTTAACAAAAATCAGCACCGGACAACGTTGGACGGCGATGCGTGAGGGTAGAGCAGAATGAACCCCGTATTGTCTGGCCTCGTAGCTGGCTGCCGCCACCGCTCCCCGTTTATCTGGAGAACCGCCAACGGCGAGTGGCTTGCCCCGGTAGCTCGGATTGTCTCGCTGCTCGATGGAGGCATAGAACGCATCCATATCTACGTGGAGAATTTTACGCAGACCCACCGTCTTCACGGGCTCAACATCTGTCTTGTTTATAGCCCCTTTCTGTTCATCTGACTGGAATCTCAGTAAACCTACTTAACCCTTCTGTAAACTCACCCTTACGATCAGCCCGCAGCTTTACATAACGCTGCTTTTTGTTGGATTGAGCAACACTTAGGTAAACCTTTGCTGAAGTGATATCAACATTTGCGAACGTTACAGCGGGTAAGGGAACCGTAACTTTACAAGGGGGCGATAATGTTTGAACACAGGTGTTCATCAGCATTTGTCAGCAAAACTCTATCTTCCGGCTGTCCCACTACAGGGCCTTCCGGCGATAATTAGGTATTGACCCAGTTTGGCTGTGGTGTGTTGCCCAACGGATACGCCAGCACCAGACAGGGTAGATAGACCGTCCGCCTTGATATCCGACAAGACCGCTCCCTCCAATCGGGCCCCTCCAACCGGACTTGTTTCCAAGGCATCTACCGCCTCATCACTCAACGGTTCACTTTATCCAGTCGAGGATTCACTATGCTTGTCTTTGATCGCGGTAAGTTCTTATCCGGCATTTTTACGCTCATCAAGCTCAGCGTCGCTGTTGCCATCTTGGTTGTGTTGGGCACTAAGTTTCTAGATTTGTGGCAAACCCAGGCCGAACAGATGCCTGAGGTTGGCCTACTGCAAGAAGCTGCGGAGTAGTGCGGGAAGGCAGAAGATTGAAGGCAGAAGGCAGAATCTAAGCCCTGGCGAGTCCAGTCTCACGGCGATTCTGAATACGCCTGCACTTCCGCGTCTGCATCGGGTTCTCTACCCATAGCGCACTTAATTGAAACAACAGCCTGCGACCATTGGCCGCAGGCTGTTGGAGATCGATTGTCTGGAGACGATTGGGCCTACTGGGCCTTGAGTTTTCGGAAGGGCAAGTACGCCTCTGTGGAATGGTAGAGGTGGCAGTCGCGGATGATGGCCTGCATTAGCGCCCAGGAGAACTTCTCTTCGCGAAGGTGGGGGCCAAAGGTCTCTTTTAGGCTTTTGTGCGCCTTACGTAGGTTGTAAGACGGAATGCCCGTAGAGATGTGGTGCGGCACGTGAACGTTGATGTCGTGGCAGAGGCGCTCAATCCATTTGGGATAGTCGCAGTGAACCGTACCGGCAAGCTGAGACTCAACCTCGTTCCACTCAGCAGCGGGGCGAAACTGAATGTCTGGAGCCGTGTGGTGGACTAGGGTAAACGTGCTCATCCAGAAGTGGTAGCCCAGCCAAGGCATCAGCCAAAACTTGACGAAGCCCCAGAGCCCACCAAAGGCGATCAAGGTCGGGAAGCAGACAGCAGCAAAGGCAATCACAACGATGGCAGAAAAGCGAGCCTTGGCGCGATCTCGTGGCTTGAAGTTCTCCATGTTGAAGTGGATACCGGCCCAGTGGATGATAGAAGCCAGCCACCATAGCTGCTGACGCATCGCTCGGTAGGCTCCTTTCAGAAAGCCGTTAGCCGCCTGGAAGTTTTTGGGGTACCAGGGGTGCCAGGCGTTGTCGACATCCATTTTGTTGGTGTGCAGATGATGCACATCATGCAGCAGACGCCAGCCGTGGAAAGGATAAATCAGCGGCATCATCATGATGTGGCCCACCAAATCATTGACCCAGCGACGCTTGGCAAACGACCGATGGCCGCAGTCGTGACCAATGACAAAGCAGCCCGTCAAGGCTGTACCCGTAAAGAACCAGGCGAAGGGCAGCAGATACCAGGGTGAGAACCAGATGGCTGTGTAGCCGGTGATCACAGCAACCAACGTCAGCAGTACTGATCGCCAAGCCTTCCAACGATTTTTCTCGAAGCAGTCACGGGGCAGGGTTTTGATCACTTCCCTTAGCTGCCACTCGTGCAAGTTTTCAGGCTGGCGGTCAGGTTGAGGCCGCTGTATCGGCCGGTCTAGGGTTGCTGTCATCGGAAAATCAACACTCCTCGTAGGGTTAAGGCTTGTAATAGGTCTAACGCCGCAAAAAAAGCCAGTCGATGGCTGGCGTAACCTTAAAGATTTTTACAAAGCTTTACGATTCTACTACGTAGGGGTCCATCTTCAGGACGATGGTGCAGAATACACGCCGTTTGTCTAACGGTCAAAAAATTGACAGATCAGCGTTCCGGCTGCATCTTGCTCAATTCTGATGCGTTTCCCATCCTTGCGAATGCGCACCTGCTGGCGGCAGTCGTACGCTTCTACCGGACGGGTTTCTCCGTCGACGCGGGCAGCGGCGCGGTATTCCCAGTACTGTTTGGCGCTGCGTGTAATTTTTAGAATGCAAACCTCGTGGGGCTGGTCTGCCAAAGAGACGGTGCGGCACAGGGCCGCAGCAACGGCAGGTGGCGATCCCCAGAGCACCATTACCAATGCCATGAGTAGACTGAGTGCAAACGATCGCCAGGGACGAAACGCAGTGATATTGGGGGGTGTGACTCTAGGGATTCTGACCATAGGGCCATCGTATCAGGGACGCCTATCCGTTAGGCTAAACCACGTCTAGCTTGAGAGCTGTCGGTTCCTCTTGAGGAAACCGACATGCTGGACACGGCGGTTGACTAGCGATTTAGGAAGAAATATGAGAGCCCATCTGTACGGACTTAGATCTATCGGTATCGCC
Organism: uncultured bacterium; assembly: GCA_963923025.1. GTDB lineage: Bacteria > Cyanobacteriota > Cyanobacteriia > Phormidesmidales > Phormidesmidaceae > CAWUKV01. The sequence continues at coordinate 9,219 of CAWUKV010000023.1, read as the reverse complement.
ATGGTCAGCGCAGTAGCGATCGCGGCCTGCAACCAGACTACGCTCAACACCTACGAAGCTACCGCCACCGTGACCTACACCTGGCAGGCCACCTACACACCGCGCTCCAGCCAAGACCGCCCTAACGACACCCGCATCGAGCAGTTCGAGTCAGCCTCACTGGTGAACCAGAATGGTTTGGAGCCGCCCGCTGCCGTCACCGGCCCAGACGAGAAGGGGCTGTGGTGGCCTGCCTTACCCCCAGAACCCAATGTTGATGCCCTAGAGAGTCGTCAGCAGGGCAATGAACGCTACAGTCCTCCCGAGCTAATCAAGTCAGTGGACTACGCCATTACCGTAGACCAGGCGGGCACAGCGACAACGCTGCCCACCAACTATGAGGTCTACCGTGCCGCTGCCAGGGCCTATCCCGATCAGCGATCGCTAGACATTACCTACGGCCCCGGAGACGAATCGGTAATCAACGCCAAGGTCAGATAGGGCAAGCCTGGGGCGTCCTTTTGTCTAGGCTAAGCAACATCGCTTCGCCAAGTGTTTTAACGTAAACAGAGTAAGACCTATATTTACGAAAACATGGCAGCGCGATCGCAACCTGACTCCCACGTTAGACAGGGCAACCGCATGAGACAGGGCAACCACATGGCAGGATGGCACATCGCTATGTCGGGACTCGCCATCGTCATTTGCGGGCTGAGCCTAGTGAGCTGCTCGACAGCGGCAATGGAGCCCACCAGTAGCCTGCCGGTGGCGGGCAATCCGCCCAGCGTCACTTTTGAAGGGGATGTGCCCACTTGGGCCGAGTCTGCCACCACCGTAATGCGAGAGCTAGAACAGTGGCGCGATCGCAGCTTCACCGAAGACCTACAGGTCACCTTTCTGTCGCCCCAGGACCACGACCCCAACCTCAATGGCTGGTACAACTCCGCCACAAAGGAGCTGGTCGTCACCACCGGCAGCTCTGAGCAAATGGGGCGCAGCGTCCTACTCCACGAAATTTTCCATGCCCTGCAAGACCAGCAGTTTGACCTGTACCAGCTTCACCTACAAAGCCAGGATCGGTCCGACTACGACAAGGCTGTCACCGCCATCATTGAAGGCGAAGCCATGCTGGCGGTCAGTGAGCTGATGAACTATAACTTCTTGGACCATGCCCGCCTGCCCGCAGACGGTCCTGTGCCAGAAGCGTTCTTTGAGAAAGTGTTTCTCTACGGTGCCGGTCTTAAGTTTATCGAAGCCGTCAGAGAATCCGGTGGGTGGGCAGCCGTCGATGCCGTTTTCCAAGACCCGCCCCAGGCCACGACGTTAATCTTGCAACCCGAGCGGTACCTGGCCGGGGAAAGAACAACCCCCATGATTGAGGTACCCGTCAAGGATGGTGAAACGCTCCAGACTCAAATCATTCGAGGAGAGTACGAGATTCGGCTGCTACTAGCCCAGGCTCCTGAACTCAGGCCACAGCTTGACCTGATTGGCAACCATTACCGCACCGATACCCTCAGCATTTTAGAAACTGCCGAGGGCGAGCCGGTCCATCGCTGGGTCATCCAATTTGACAGTGCGGAAGCTGCCTCAGACTGGGTCGACCGTTTTGACACTGCGTTTGCCCATGGCACTCAGCTTGCCAGCACGCCGACTGTCTCGACAGACGGCCCTAACATGATGGTCGAATGGTAAGCGAAGCTTTGATGGCCGACGGTCTGTCATTCTGAGCCTGTTGGGAAATCTCTCAATACACTCAACTAAAGTCCTATTTAAAAGTCTTCTGCAGCCGCATACTCGGCAGGTTCGACGAACTCATACCGAATGTCTGTAAACTCGCCGTTGCACAGGTACTGCGTAATCTCGGGTAGTAGTGTCCGGGGCTGAGACGAGATGAGGTAGTCGATGCTGAGCTGATCTCCGGTGTGATACACCTCGCCAGATATCCAGTTGCCAATGCTGTCATAGCCGTCGCTTATATTAGAGGTTTGGGAAGGTGCGATCGCGCCTAAGCGCTGGGCTATTTTAGTATTTGTCTCAGCAAGCGCCGTCTGATAACGTTCGTGAGCTGCTTCATAGTCAGCCAGAGAGTTCTCTTCATTCAGTCCATCGTAGCGATCATAAACCGCTGACATCTGCTGCTGTTGCAGCCCTAGCTCCTGCAAAAAGAGATCAATCGTGTCGGTATCAGCATCTTTGCTTTCTGAGAGAGTCTGAGCCGCTTCTTGTGCTGCCTGGTTGGCCTTGAGCTGCCAATTCTCTCCGGCTGCGGCAATCCATCTCTGGTTACCCGTCAGTGCTCCTGCAATAGACCAAAAGAGGTTGAAACCTACTGAACCACTATCTTCATATGACTCTTGTTGAGCTGTCATAAGTGTCACGTAAGTATGACGCGCACGAACCTGATCCGGTGTTAAAGCGGGCTCAACTGACCAGGGCGGCACTAGATTCGTGAAGGAGTATGTCAACTCGAAGAAATTGCTCAACTCATCAGCGGTCTGCTGCATGTGCTGTTGGTCGGTGGCAGTGGCCGTGATTCGTAGTGAGGGCTGCAGCCCATCCACGGCATCTTGAATGAGAACCTGAGTTGCGGTTGAAGCTAGAGTGGCAGACCAGCGATCGCTAGCTGTGCGATCAAAGGTAGACACGAACAGCGTATTGGCCAATAGCTGCGCCGCATCGGTTGCGCCGAGCTGAGGCTGAACCGATGTTAGTGCCTGCTGGGCTTGGTCAGCCGTATCAAAGGTAGCAATCACGGTTCGCTGGCGCTCTTGCATCAGGCCTGTGCCATCTGCCACTGCCATGTCTGTCGAACTTGCAGCTGAGGGGCTATCAGTCGGGCACAGGTAGGGCGTTGCAGCAGGAATACCCGACGCCAATTCAGCATCTGCAACATCGCTCTCTGCAAAATTCTCGTCACCGGGCAATAGCCAAAGCGCCCGGAATCCCAACCCTAAGCCGAGCACCAAACTCCCCAAATAAACCACCGACAGCCCTAGTCGGCTGCTCAGCGGTGCGGCTAGTTCTCTGCGACTGTCTAAAATGCCTTTGACCAGGGTGTGTTTTTGCTGCGTAGTTAGCTGGCGATAGGCCGACTGCTGCATCTGCTGAAAGGCCAGCTTTGCCGTCTCTTCTGACGATATTGCGGGGTTAACCTGATGGGCTAGCGATTGGTGCAACTGACGGTTAACCTTGGCAAGCCGAAACGTCGAAGGAATTGTAATGCCTATCAAAAGCGCAAAAGCTATCAGCAAAGGGGCCTGAACCATCAGCGCCAGGAGGAGTAGCGCCACAATGCCAAACAGCTTGAAAACTAGCCCGAGGTAAGGATAACGAGAGAACACCAGCAGGTCGGCAACCTGTCCCCCATCTAGTGGATACACCGGCAACAGATTAAAGAGGTTGAGCCCAATCAAAATGCTAATGGCCTCGGTTGTCCATGGCGATGTCGGTAACCATCCTTGGGTGACGCCAATAGAAAAAAGTAGCGCGATCACGATTCCCGGCAGTGGACCCGCCAGCGAAATCCACACCTTCTCGCTCAGGCTGGCATTGTCTTTGCGGGCAGTGGCTAAAGCCCCTAGAAAAGGCACAAACAGCACGCCTCCCTGACGGTAGCCAAACAGCTTCATTGCCAACAGGTGACCGCCCTCGTGAAGCATCAGCACAGCCACAAAGATGATTAGACTGATGGGAGTCATATGAGTGGCATAAACGGCCACAAAGCAACCCAGCGTCACCCAAAAGAGCCATAGTCGCTTCCGACGCGAGACCGGCTGCGTCGTCGGCTGTTGGAACTGCTGAAAAGCGGTATATTCTTGCTCAGCAGCAGCATCGCTGGGTTCCGCAGAGCTATCAACCGATGCAGGCTGAGAAAAAGCGCCCGCCGCCATTCCCCAGAGTAGCTTGACGGCACCCTGCAGGGCCGCCCCAAATCTCATTCGATAAAGGACTTGAGGCGTTACCCAGGACACTTCCTTTTGCTGAACCCAGCGCTCCGCTTCTTTCAAGATATAGGCGTTGTAGTTCTCGGTGTAGGCCTGGGGCGATAGTGACAGAAAAGGCGTCGTCCGGGCCAAGTCCGCTATACTCTGCTGGTGCATGGCCAGTAATTGAGTGCTGGTCGTCAGGTGATGGCTTTGAATAATGTTCTTTGGAGCTGACGAAAAGATGCCGTACAGGCGCTCGTTGACCGACGTTAGCCTGATGTCTCCTTCAAACACGGTTGTGAATGAAATACTGGCGGAATCGATTGCGGTGTTAGATGGAATAATCACCGCGTAAATTCGCTGAGCTTCGTCGTGGAGTAGTGCGGCCCACTGCACGGTGCCCTGTATCGTCTCGACCGTGTAGTATCCCGCTAGCTGGAACTGCTGTGCTACCAGCGGTGCCATCGTCCGCTCAAAAAAATCAATGAGCTCATCGGGCGGGGCCGACTCTGGCTTGACGCGATCGCACAGATAAACCTGCTGCATCAGCTGCCATGTCAGCAGCCCTACAAAGATGGAAACGATAGCTGCAAGCGCAGACACAACATGCCACAACAGTGGCGCTAGCCAGAACAACATAACTTCATCGGTAAATAGCCCTGATAGCTAGCGTTCCCGTCCGCGTAACCCGGCTCAACCTTTTGTCGAATCCTACAGAGGCAACCGGCGCTTCAGTCCTTCTTTGATGGTGTTGTAAACTTCAATAAATACGCTGAACGATTCTTGTGAGATACGATCACTCGCCAAGTCGTCCAGCGCCTGCTGCAAAACCAGTTCGACTTTGTGCAAACTTTCCCCATAGGCCAGGCTATCTTCCTGATGGATGAACATCAGGTCCTGCATGTACTGGGCCGTTATGTGCTGTTCAATCAGCTGTTGCTCTTGGGCATCAGCAACAATATTTCGCTCAATTTTTTCACAGGCGGTTTTGTAAGCCTCATTAAAGGTGCGAAAGGCTTCCTGAGAAATGTCTTCGTCCAACAGCTTTTGGGCTGCCCGGTCAAAAATTTGGTACAGCCCCTCTCGGCGTTGCGCCAGGGTTTGCCCAGACGATTTCCCATCGTCCATCAGCTTAATCATGTCGCTGATGTAGCCTTCACACAGGCTTTTACCCCGCTTCTCAGCCCGCGATCGCAGTTCCCAAATCCACGACGCGACGGGTACCACAATTGACAGCAGCAGCGCTAAAAAGTCAAAGTTTTTGACCACAAACGACGGACTCGTTTTGGCTTGTTTGTAAGCCGCGATCGCACCCGGATGAATCGGAATACCAAAACTGCTGCTGGGCCGCCCAATGTTAGCCACCAGCGGCTTCACCTCTACCGTATCTCGGGAAATCGCGTTAGAGATCTCCTGGTGATGTTCTTTGAGGATCGTGGCAATAGCCTGCACCACCCGCTTGTTAGTTCGCTCATTGGCATACAGCATTTTGTAGACCCCCACCGTCGGAATGTCTTTGGGGGGCTCAATCGGGTCGCTGCCGTGGTAGGTCCCTTTCGGCAAGGTTGCTGATCGAAAGGCCGGGTGCTTAATCTTCATGGCCGAGACCTGCTCAATTGGCAGCAGCCGACCCCGGTGCAGCTCTACCATGTCTCGAATAATCCAGTTACCCGGTGCCCGCACCCGAAAGATGGCATCTACTCGATCCGCCTCAAAGGCAAAGGCCGCTTCGTCGTCGTCTACCCCAACAAAGTCAAAGTCTTCTACCGCCAGGTCAAAATGGTTGGCCACCTCCATAAACGACCGAAACTGGCCGCTTTCTCGCTGTAGTCCAATCCGTCGTCCCTTCAGGTCGGTGAACTGCTGAATATCGCCCTGATTTTGAACAATTACCTGAAACAGATCTTGATACAGTGTGGCTACCGTTTGAGCTTCTGGGCCAGGGGTAATGTCAGACTGCACGGTAATTAGGTCGGCCTCTCCAGCCGTTAAACGGTTGATGTTGTCAACCGAGCCAATCGTTTCTAACAGATCTAACCGAACGTTGGGGTAGTAGTCTTCGACCACCTCTTTAATCGCCTTGCCAAGAATGTAGCTCTCCCCACCAGAGCCGCCCACCGCGAACGTAACTGGGTAGACCGGACGGTGGATAACGTTAAAGCTGAGCGACTGTCCCAGATCAACGATGGTGAAACCAAACCAGACGGTTAGCGCTATGACCAAGAACAGCCGTAATACTACTGTCAGCTGATCTAGTGGCTTGAACAAGCGGTCGTACAACAGCTTTAGCAGCCGGTCGAGCTGGCGCTCCATCCAACTTTGCTTTTCACGCGGTGTTTCCAGCTCAGCCATGTCAACGATTCAATCTGTTCTACTATGCTTTAGGCAATCGTGTCTGGGACAATGCTTCGACCACCTCATTCTAGTGCAGAGGACGTGCGAGTCAGTCTTTAAACTCCAACAGGCGAACCAAGCTACTGACAGCGATGGAAGGCAACCCCTACGAGCGCTATCTGTATCTCAGCTATTCGCTATTTTCTAACAGGTGAATTTTTGTCACTCTAGGTGTGACTATCCGTCGTTACCCGTACAAATGCCACGGGCAAGATGGTAAGACACCGAGCAGCAGAACTGATAAAACACCTGCGATCGCTCGACCCGCCAGGAGTTACCGTTATAAATGACTAATTTTTCAATTAATCCAGGTCAAATCATTCTTGGAGAGAAAGAAACAGACACTTTCACCATTGTTTTAACTGAGCAGCCGACCGAAACAATAATTCTTACCCTGGCCAACAGTGATGCGACAGAGGTAACCCTGTCGACCAACACGCTCACATTCACGACCGAAAACTGGTCAGACCCGCAAACAGTAACGCTAACAGGCATAGACGATCAAGTGGCTGACGGCACCCAGCTCAGCATTATGACCGTCACGTCTAACGTTATCGTCAACCAAAACCAGACTGGCAACGTTGCGTCTCAAGCGCTGGCAATTTACGTCACAGATAGCAGCGCTGGCACGCTATCGCCCATCGAAGACGAATCAATATTACAAATTAACGATTTGGCGTCGGCTAACACCATCAGCTTCGACATGTCTCAACTCAGCATTGAGAACGCCAGCGAGGTCATTATCTACAGCGTGGATTCGCTAGGGCAAAACCCAGCCGAGATTGAACGATTCTCCGTGATTGATACTAGCGGGCTGCCGGGAGCATTTTCTCCGACATTTTCCATTGATGCTGACTTAATTTCAGCGGGGCAGTACCTAAAAGTTGAGATCGTAGAAGATGGCGAGGTCCGTACAGCCACGCTGTCGCGTAACCAAGACGGCACCATTTCGATTGACTTTGGCAATGGTACCGTGATCATTGGTAGCCTGACGAATAGCACCGCAACAACCAATCTGCTCTCACAGGATGCCGATGCTATCGACCTAACAGGGCAAACGGGCAGTGTCGGGGTAGTATTTTCGGTCTACCGTGAGGCTGACTTTAACAATACGGTCGGCCTGTATCAAACCGATACGGCAAGCGGCGGCATTGTCGATCCCCTCACGGGCAATACGTTAAATCCCGGTGACGCAGGCTACAAAGAAGCTGCCCTTGCTCGTCAGTTGGACGTTTCCCTAACGGGTGTCAACGGGCAAATTAGCACGTTTTCTGCTGAAATTACGGGTGGTAGTTATCTCGGCACTTTCCTAATTGTCAATGGCAGCGATGCAGCCACTAGCGAAGTCTATTTCGGCCATGCAGGAGCTAATACCACCGGAGACAGTCATGTCAAGCTGTTGGGTAACAACACCTTTGGCTTTGAAGACCAGGCTGGCCTAGGCGACGCTGACTTTGATGATGTCGTTGTTCAGTTCGCAGTGGTGTAGAGCAGGTCAGTAGGCCAGGTCCCGGCAACAGATGTGTAGAGACCGAGTTCCCCAGCTTCATAACTGACCACTAGACTACGGAACTGACTACTAGACTCCGTATAGGAGCCCTATCAGCGGTTCCTATGTGCCCCGCTACTTTGCCCGCACTCGCTGTGTCACCATCACCACATCTTTTTGCTCATTTGTGGACAGCAGTTTACATGAGTCATTAGGCTCGGCGTAGCAACAGTACAGACTTTAGATATAGCTAGCGCCACATAGGTTAGGACACCGAGTATGACGGTCCTGCTTGGCATCAAACCATGGGGCGTCGCAGCCTTGTCCTAGGGTCACTGGCGGCTGCTATACCTAGCTGTACTGTGCCAGAGTTGCAAACAGCCAAATACTAGATCGGCGGGTCAGAATCATTTGATCCCGTCTCCAGCCAACTACCCTGCTCTAATCGCACACCACCCTGGCTGGCGACCCGCTCGGATGTCATCGAGTAGATCCAGGCCTGCCCCAGAGTATTTCCTGCTGGCGTAAACACTTCGATTTGTTGCCGTTGGTATTCGTTGTGTGCCGGGTCACTTTTAGGGTCGTAGTCTTCTAACCAGTCTAGCTTTTCAAGTATGGCCACGCTACTGAAGGAGAGCAGGTAGCCGTGGACCCAGCCGTCGCCTACTGTCATACCTGGGTAGCCCAGGTGGGGAAAATCGTACAGCTGACCGGGTGCGATCGCAGCTACGGCTTCCACCAGATACTCGCTGCAGTATTCGTCGTGATACTGGCCACCTGGTTTGAGCGTACCGTAGACAAACACACGGGTCATTGCGGATAGAGAATCGTCCAACGCCATAAGTTTGCATTCTGCCCCAAAACCAGCCATCGTCATTGCGCCATCTGGCTGCGACACCCAGTATGGTTGTGCGCTTCTTGGAGCAACCATACTGGGTGTCGCAGCCTTGTCGGAACTGGCGGCTGCTATAGAATGGTGAAGCACAGCCGCAAAATTAGAGGAATCGGGCGTGGAGTCTCGCTATACCCCTGCAGATATTGAGAAAAAATGGCAGCAAACCTGGGCCGAGCAGCGCCTAGATGCTGCTGTGGATAAAGCTGCCGCGCCCGGTGCAGAAGGTCCAAAGAAATTTTACGCCCTGTCCATGTTTCCCTACCCCTCTGGGAACCTGCACATGGGCCATGTGCGCAACTACCCCATCACCGACGTAATTGCCCGTGTCCGCCGTATGCAGGGCTACCGGGTCCTGCATCCCATGGGCTGGGATGCCTTTGGTCTGCCCGCTGAAAACGCCGCTATTGACCGGGGTATTCCCCCGGCTAAGTGGACGTACCAAAATATTGCCCAGATGCGCGACCAGCTTAAGGAGTTAGGCCTTTCCTACGACTGGGAGCGTGAAGTGGCCACCTGCTCGCCTGATTACTATC
>CAWUKV010000022.1:0-36870 GCA_963923025.1 uncultured bacterium | reverse complement strand
GTATAGCCTTTGAGGTGCTGCCACAGATCAAGAAAGTCCTGATAGCTGTTTTGTTCACGGCACCATTCAACAACCTCACGAATGTTTTCCCACTCTGCATCAACAGGACTGGCAGGATGCCAGTCGTACCAGTTCTCCTCGCCGTGAACAGCCAGGAATTCTAAGTACCACTCAACCCAGCGATCGCGGGCCTCTTCTTCGAAACGTGCGTTAGCCCTCAGCTCAGCTGTGGCATATTCACGCGTCAGCGAGTGCATTGTGTAGCGCTCTTGCTGTCGCTCAATCAGCGAGAGTCGGTACAGTTCGTTAAACGGACGACGATCCTCGCGTAGATAGGCGTTGCCGTGAGCAATGTGGGCCAAAGCTTCGGGCTGGGCCGGACGACGGAAACAGGCAAACGCCAACAGCAGATGGTAAGCCGGTTGATGCCGAAGCCGCTCAACAGCTGTGTTGAAGCAATGACGGGCTAAATCTCCGGTCGGGGCGCTCAGGTCTGTTGATTGCAGGTGACTGGGGTTGATACCAAAAGCTGCTACCAAACCTAAACTGTAAATGATGGCCAGTGGCAGTCCACCGGTCAGTTTGTGAACCTGCTCAATCTGTTTCTGAGTCAAGCTCAGCGATTGAGCCTCAGCCTGTCGTCGAATAAGGTTGATGCTCTCAGACTGAGAGAGCGGATTAAGACTGATGGTATCTCCCATCCCCAAACGGACACGGCTGGTTACAACGACCTTAACCGTATGAGGAATCTCGTGTAGGAAAGAAAGAACATACTCTTTGTCTTCCAGCGTTTCAAGGTTGTCGACAATGAGCAGCGTCTTTTGCGCACCCAGGCAGTCCCGCACATAGTAGAGCTGATCGTGAAAGTCCGGCGGAATGCTGCCCAGTCGATCTAATGTCCGTAAGATAGTTCGGAAAATATCCTGTAAGTTGCGCTGATGACCCAGGCGAGGAGATAGATCTGGACCATTAAAGTGCTGCGTCTGCGCTGAGGTGAAGATAATTGCCTCAAACTTTGGCACACTGGGAAATCCGGTCGGGTTTTCACTAGCCAATTGACAAAGCCGAGCCGCCTCAACGGCTAAGGTGGTTTTACCAACGCCACCCTGCCCCTCAATCGTTACGAGATGAGAAGACGTATCAAACGACAGCAGTTCGAGTAACTGAGTCAAATAACCGCTGTCGTTGTAGGCACTTGCACCATGCTGCATCAACAGATTACTCCGCAGATGCGGCCGTTCTGCAACTGGTGTCGGGTGGGTTGATAGCGATGCCTGCGGTCCGCCGCCTTTGGGCGGAGTACCAGACGAACCGGGGATGTCGGCGGTAGGTGAAGGCGTAGCCGGAGATGAACCGGTGGTCGTACTACCACCAGGATCATCATCACCCGCGGGATCATCACCCGTGGGCGGTGTTGCTGGAACAATCACGTTGCCCCGGCGCTTGCTACGCTGCCGTTTGCGCTCGTCCCAGAACGACTCAAAAGCGGAAAGATTAGATTCGGTCGATTTTCCCCAGAGCTTGAGTGTAAACCGCCAGTTCTTTGCCCCTTGGGTGCGGGCACGATTGTCTTCCAGAATTTCCAGGAATTCTTCTAGAACACGCAGATCGTTGCGCAACTGGTCCTTAAGACGAGGCGTCTCTGACTGGGAAAACGCCAACTCAATCAAAACCCGTAACTCAGTTTCAACAACTAGTTCCGGACTTGCCGTATTTTCATTTTTCCATCGCACAGTTAGTCGGTCGTCAAACTGTTCACTATCTGGTAATTCGTAATTAGCGTAGCTAAGTAGGCGCTCTAGCAGCTGCCGAGTACGTGCTTTAACGTGCTTGCTGGTATTTAAACGAGGCATTGGCGCTAGGAAAAAAAGTTCTCTAAAGTCCCGAAGTAAAGATGCGTCCCGAAGTTGTTCTTATAGTAATGGATAAAACCCGTGCGGAGATAAAATTTCATATTTTGCTTCGGGACGTCCCGAAGTCATAGGTTCCCGCAATAATGTTCTTTTTTAAGAGCATGTGCTAGGCATTCTGAGCAGTCTGTGGCATGAACGACGTGAATGCGTCTAGCTAAGCCGGATAGGGAGCCGGGTTAGGGCAGGATATGAGTAGCGATGCCGACGCTGTTGTGGGGAAAACACAGCGTTACTTGCGAAAAGGTTGAGCTAAGTTGTGAGTCACGCAATGCTCTGCACTTGAGGGAGAACGACGCTGGAAGGCTCAAGCGGAGAGACCTGCTGTAAATCTTAAGGAAAAAGGATGCCACTGTCGCCGTTAGTTGAATTTTGCTGGCTGGATACGGTCATAGAACAAGATCGTTGCCAAGGACGGTTTGAGAGGGTGCACATTCATCGTGTTCCTGGGTATCGCAAGCGAGATGGGACTGAAGTGGTCAGTAACAGTGTGATCAAGTTTCTCCAGAGGCTTGTTGCAGATAAGCTGTTTCGTCAAAGCATGTTTATGAAACATTGCCCCTTTGATGAAATTCAACTTTGGCTCTGGGACTCTATGCTGCCGCTCAACAAGCAGGGATATCCTATTCCTTCCGTCACGCCTGAGGCAATGAAGCTGAAGTCGTTTGTGCCGGAGTCTCGGCTTCAAGCAGTGTACGTCAGGCCAGACGGAGCACACCCTGACGAGATGGAGCACTGGCTGCTGGTTGCAGAAACGCTGATGCAGTCCTTGTTTATTGAGTTCATGGACATGCCCCAGGTACCGCTCTACTTTGTCAAAAACCCCAAAATTGATCTGTCCGATCGAATCGTCCCAGTGATGGATATCTATCCAAAAACCCAGGGCAAAGCACTGGTATTTGACTCGATCACAGCGATGACGCGGTACGACGCAGACCATTGACAGGCGGCTGTGCTGGCAGACCATCCAGCGGCTGTGCTACCAACCTCTAACGCTATTCCTAGCGATCCGGTGTTCGCTTAACTTTTTATCCCTGCTTTTGCAAGGGTATGGCAGCAGTTTGGCAAGATAAAGAAGCCGGTGTTTCCATTCCTCTGCACCTAACATGACCGCTCAACAATGGCATACGCATACGGTCAAGGAAACGCTTGTACAGCTTGAGAGTAATAGTGAACAGGGGTTAGACAGTCCTACTGTGATCGCACGTCTGGCACAGTACGGCACCAACACCCTCACAGAAGCAGCCGGACGCAGTCGCTGGCGGATTTTGTGGGATCAGTTCAGCAACATCATGCTGCTGATGCTAATTGGCGTTGCAGTCGTCTCTGGCATTTTGGATTGGCGATCGCAGTCTTTTCCGAAGGACGCGATCGCAATTTTTGCCATTGTGTTGCTCAACGCCCTGCTGGGTTACCTGCAAGAGAGCCGTGCAGAGCAAGCCCTCAAGGCCCTCAAGGCCCTATCGGCCCCCGATGTGCGCGTCATCCGAGATGGACAGACCCAGGCCGTGCCCGCAGAAACGCTGGTACCGGGGGATGTGGTGGTACTGGAAGCGGGGGATCAGGTCGCCGCCGATGGGCGACTGCTAATGGCGGCAAGTCTACAGGTGCGCGAATCTGCCCTAACGGGTGAAGCCACGGCAGTGTCAAAAGCCACCCCCGCTCTGCCCGCAGAGACCCCGCTGGCAGACCGCAAAAATCTCGTCTTTCAGGGCACCGAAGTCATCAACGGTCGGGGCCAGATGGTGGTGACCGCCACGGGCATGGCCACGGAGCTGGGCAAAATTGCCCAGCTGCTTCAAAGCGTTGAGGCAGAGGTGACGCCCCTGCAGCGGCGCATGGGCCAGCTGGGGAATGGACTGGTGGCCGGATCGCTGAGCTTGGTTGCACTAGTGGTCATCTTTGGCACACTGGCGATGGGTTGGAACGCCTTTGAGGAGCTGCTGACAGTATCGCTGAGCATGGCCGTAGCCGTGGTGCCGGAAGGACTGCCCGCAGTGATCACGGTGACCTTGGCACTGGGGACCCAGCGAATGGTACAGCGGCAGGCGCTGATCCGACGGTTGCCTGCTGTTGAAACCCTGGGATCGGTAACGACCATCTGCTCAGACAAGACCGGCACCCTGACACAAAACAAGATGGTGGTGCAGTCCGTATGGACAATGGCAGGCGAAACCCAGGTTAGCGGACAGGGCTATATACCTGTGGGGAACCTAACCGGCGCAACGGTGCCGGACTGGCTGCTGCGAACCTGCGTACTGTGTAATGATGCCGCCTTGCAAAAAGAAAACGGTGACTGGGCCATTGTAGGGGACCCCACCGAAGGGTCACTGCTGACGCTAGCCGGTAAGGCTGGACTACTAGCCCCTGAACTGGGACAACAGTGGCAGCGGATAGGAGAAGTTCCCTTCTCTTCTGAGCGCAAACGGATGAGCGTAGCGGTACAGCAAACTAAAGGCCACAGCAGCGATCCAGCACACCAGATCTGGCTACTCATGAAAGGCTCTGCTGAGGTTGTCCTCGCCCACTGCACTCACAGGCAGCATGAACCAGATAGGGTATCTCAATCTGTTTTGCCCCTGGACGAAGCTGCGCGATCGCACATCCTCACAACCAACGAGTCCCTAGCAGCCCAGGGCAAGCGGGTGCTGGGGTTTGCCTATCGTCCCCTGGACAGTTTGCCAGCAGAATCGGACCTAGCCAACGCAGAACAGGATTTGATCTGGCTTGGCCTGGTAGCGATGGCCGATGCCATTCGTCCCGAGGTCCAGCAGGCTGTGGCAGCCTGTCTCCAGGCAGGCATTCGCCCCGTCATGATTACCGGTGACCATCCCCTTACGGCCCGAGCGATCGCCGCAGAACTGGGCCTTCAGGCTGAGCCGGTGATCACCGGTAACCAGCTAGAAGCCATGCCCCAAAGTGAACTGGAACAGCAGGTCCAGCAGGCCAGCGTGTATGCGCGAGTCTCGCCCGAGCACAAGCTACGGATTGTCCGGGCGCTTCAAACCGGGCACCATGTCGTTGCCATGACGGGGGATGGGGTGAATGATGCCCCGGCGCTGAAACAGGCGGAAATCGGCATCGCCATGGGCATTACCGGCACCGACGTCAGCAAAGAGGCTAGCGACATGGTCCTGCTGGACGATAATTTTGCTTCTATCGTCGCCGCTACCGAAGAAGGTCGAGTGGTTTACGCCAACATCCGCCGGTTTGTAAAGTACATCCTCGGCTCCAACATCGGGGAGGTGTTGACCATTGCCCTGTCGCCGCTGCTGCTGCCCATTGTCGATGTGCCGCTGACCCCGCTACAAATTCTATGGATGAACCTGGTGACCGACGGTTTACCCGCTCTAGCGCTAGCCGTGGAACCGGGCGGTCCGGACGTAATGAAACGCCCCCCTCACAGCCCCAAGGAGGGATTTTTCTCCCGTGGGCTGGGGACTTACATGGTCCGGGTGGGTATTGTATTTGCAATTACGGCAACGGCGCTGATGGTGTGGGCCTACCGCTACACTCACCAGCCCAACTACTCGGGTAATCCAGACACCTGGAAGACGATGGTGTTTACCATGCTGTGTCTGGCCCAGATGGGCCATGCCCTATCGGTGCGCTCCAGCCAGCAGCTAGCCATTGAGCGTCCCATCAGCCTCAACCCCTTTGTACTGGGGGCAGTACTGCTAACCACAGCCCTGCAGCTGGTATTGATTTATGTTGAACCCGTCCGCGCATTCTTTGGCACAACTTTATTAAGCCCGGTGGAACTGGCCGTTTGCGTCGGCTTTAGTACATTATTATTTGTGTGGCTAGAGCTTGAAAAGCTATGTCTGCGTCGGGTACGCTCAGGCGCTGTTCGGGCAAAGTTATCCAGTCAGGCACATTCACAGACAAACTCACCGGCAAACTCATCACGAGCAAAGGGCTAGAAGGAAACCGTATGGCTGTTCGAGAACCCAGACAGACCAATCGCACAAGCACTACCACCGCTACCCGACGCCCTACCCAGCGCTCCAGCCGACGCACCCCAGATCGCCCCCCTCGACTGTCGCCGCTCGCGCTAATTCACGGTTTCACGAACGCCGTGACCGGTGGCGCACTGCTGCTAGCCCTGCTAGCCGGGTTTGCCTTCTGGCGATCTGGGTCACGCTTTGTGGACGGGCTAAAGCTGATGGTCAGCCCTCCCCCTCCCGAAGACACGGTCGATATTCGCTCGGTGGTTGTGCAGCAGGTGCGCGATGCCAGCGAACTCACCACAGCCGTTTTTACGATGGAAACGGTGGTGCCCACCGAGAGCGATCGCACCTTTGCCGGATACACCATCGGCAAGACCAACCTACTCTACGTGGCCCACGGCGAGGTTCGGGCAGGCATTGACCTAAGCGAACTGACCCCTGCCGATGTCACCGCCCGAACGGACGTGAACGACGACACCGTCCTCCAGATCCAACTACCCGCACCGCGCCTGCTAGATAGCAAAATCGACGTTTCCCAGTCCCAGGTCTACGACTACGATCGCGGCTTTTTAAATCTGGGTCCCGACCGTGCGCCAGAGCTTCAGTCCCTAGCGCAGCAGACCGCCCTCACACAGATTGAACAGGCCGCCTGCGAAGAAGGCATTTTAACCATGGCTAGCGATCGCGCTGAGCTGGTGGTGAAACAGCTGCTCGGCAGTGCTGGGTACGCCCAGGTCACCGTACAAACCACACCCGCAGCCACCTGCCGCGTTGCCAGTGCCGCTCCAGAAAACGCGCCGGAGCCCTCATCAGAGAATCTCTAGGTGTCGGGGTCCTAACGCTTCATCTAACGACGCTCTAAACCAGTGACGGAGCCTGGTCGCCCAGCTCTAGCAGGAACTGCATCGCCCGCACAAAATACTGGGCGCAAGTTCGGGGAGAACTGCGATAAAACGAGGGCCAAGCCTCACCTTTATCCTGATCGTAGCGATAGGCCCGCTGGGGGTGCTCGTCCAACCACGCTAGTCGCACGGCATGCCCCACCAGCACGTCTAGCACAATGTCATCCTCAATTTGCCAGTCGGGGTTACGGTCAAACAGTTCGGACAACTCCATCAGTGCCTCAACCGTCAGCTGACGATATTCGGGAGCCTGGATTTTGTTCAACAGGTGCTCAATGCGCAGCGCAAAGTCGGCTTCCTCTGGGGTGGTATCGGACAGAATAATCTCGCTGACCAACCGATTCCGACGTTCTAGCTTGTCGCCAACAATAATGCCGTGGCACTGCTGCAGCAGTCGCCAAATGCGCGAGTAGAAGTCTTCGGGAACGCGGTTCAAGCTGCCCTCCAGCTGGCGTTTGTGCCACCAGTCCCCTTCTGGCGGCGCAGGGGCATCTTCGGCAGGTCGCACAAACCAGTCCACCGGCTGTGCCTGTCGGGCATGCAGCGACTCCTGCCGAAAAGAGCTTTGGTCGAGCCCCTCGTACCCGGCCAAAACCCGTCGCAGCGCCGATTGAATCTCTGACGGGCTTTGCTTCATCAGGGTCTCGTAGGCTTCAGGCTGGGTAATCGTCTCCCGCAGGCAGATGTCGTTGATCAGCAGCAGAATCAGATAGCTAATGCGCAGCGTCAGCAGCCCCTCAAACAGCTCGGGCTCAGATTTGATTAGCACACTCAGATAGATGAGGATTTCTTGGGTGAGGACGCGATCGCGAATATCTTCCCCGCAGAACTCGTTAATTTTCCGCACAATATCCTCGGGCGGCATCGGGTCTGTCATTAGCGAGGCACGGCTGTAGGCTTTACCCACAGCAATTTGCTTCTGTCGGACCAGCAGCTCCGTCACCGCATCGGACAGGCCAATATCGACCTTACCCAACAGCCCCGCTGCCCGTCGTACCACTGCCCATAGCGCGAGGCGACTGGCTTTGATGTAGGTTTCATTGAGCAGATCAGCCAGGGTCACCGTCCGACCTTCTCCCCAGCCCGTATCGAAGGACAGTGGCTGAATCCGCAACAGGTCATTCAGCAGTTCAATCTGTTCATACAGGTTCTTAGATCCTTGCAGCTGACTCAACAGCTTCTGGGGGTCGCGTTCTCTTTCCAGGTCTAGTTCTTGTAGCTGGTTGAGTGGTTGGGTATCGGCTTCTGAGAACAATAGATAGGCTGAGGTCGGCATGGTATAGGCCGAGAGCGTCGGTGGTTCAATAAAGTCAGCCGCCTCAATGCGCTCGGTTGCAGCCGTCAGCAAAAGCTGAAACAGGCTGCCCACCTGTACTGGCACGTTGTTACAACGCCCTTCCTTCAGTTCGAACATCAGCTGTAGCAGCGGTGCCTCTTCTATCGGATTACTGCTGAGTTTAGTATCGGGTTCAAACATACGATGGGTCAGCAGCAGCGTCATCGTCGGTCGCCCCGGTTCACTCCAGTTTTCGTGAATGTACGCTAGTTCACTTCGCAGCTGGTCCACGAGGAACCGATAGTCTAGGGGAATATAAAATTGTTGAGGGTCTTGCAAAGATGGCGGGAAGATTACCGTCTCTTGCTGCACCCGAAAAATGCGCGATGTGGTGAGGCTACGCAACCTTCGGATAGGACGCCCTGTTAGATTGAGCTTCTGATTGCTCCCGATTTGCGCATACAGCGTAGACAGCTCAACCGCAGAACGCACCTGAACCGGCTCAATCTGTTCAACAATCTGTGTCTCAATCCCGTAGTTGGCCAGCTGCTGCTGTAGCTGCTCATCTTCTGCTAAAAGAACAATTTGCACAATGGGGCGGCGTTGTTGCTTAATTCGCAGATGGCGTCCTAATGGGTCTAGATCCCCTGGCGTCAGCAGCTCATCTTGGATCATTTTCCCCAAATAGTAGAGACTCTGCGCCCAGATCAGCGGCACATTCTCATTGGGCAGGCGCTGCTGGCTCTGGGGTGACTCTCGTTCAGCCTCAATTTTCTCAGCGGGCACGTAGTACACTTCTGGCAGCAGCGGCATGCCGTTCTTTTCTACCGCCAAGTCAGCCAGCCGCATCTGATAAAAATGGGCCTGCTCCACGTTGCCCTCAAACAGACTATTGAGCAACAGATACGAGAAAAACAGCGGCCACTCACACTCAATATGCTCAAACGCTTTTAGCTCGCCCGGTTCGTAGTGCAGCCGGTCCGGGTCTTCTATGGCCGTTTGATGCCCGTCTCGAAGAAATCGCTTGCAGCCATAGTTACCCTGAAGTTTGTCAACAATAGCCTGATGCGTCTGCTGGGCCAGCGCCTCGTCGTCTATGGCAAAGGCGGGGTAACCCACCACACTGAGCAACGCCGCATCGATCTCTTTTGAACCTGACTCTCTCGGCAGGAGAGAATTGAGCGTAATTCGGGCACGGGCAATCTCATCCGGCAAAACATGAACCACAGAGGTACGCCCACCCCTCACGCCAAAAAGGTTGAGGCCATTCATCGCCTCCAGGGCCGCCTTCGCCATACCGAGAGAACTGGTATTGAGTTCGGGTTTACCGTGGTTGAGCTTGTTACCCCGTTCCCAGATACCATAGTCTGGCGTTCGATAGGCCCGACCGATGTAATAAACCAGGTTTTGCACAAAGTCGACTTCGTCGTAGGTGTAGACGATCTGCAACCCGGCCGTCGTCATTTGAGCCAACATCAGCAGGTACAGCGACGTAGCATCGATTTGCAGGTGTCCCCACTCGTCATCGGCCACGACGGCAGCTCCCGTTGCCGTGTCGTACTTGGCATGGAGCGCATCTAGCGGGTCCTGAGTCGTTTTGAACCGTTCAACCTTTGGGGTCTGCTGCATCATGGCAAACAGCAATCCACGCATCAGCTTGACCACGCTGTGCTCTAGCTCGTAAGTCCGCCCCTGGTTTTCGTCAACCTTGCGGTAAGCCAGTGCCAGCCCCCACACCGCCAAAATGCTGTAAACGTTGTCCCGCACCCAGGCATCGGTGTAGTCCCCGTGGGCAGTAACCGCTGTGCTGGCAGGCAATAGCCCAGACACCGGATTCTGCCGGGACAAAATGACGGTTTTGACCTTCTGATAGTAGTCGTTGAGCTGAGCGTTGCGGGCTTCGTATCGGTCTAGGGGCCGATCCATAGGGTCTTGGGCCATAGAGTCTTGGGCCGGTGGTTAACACGACCGGCGCGTCAGGTCACGTATAGCACAGGGTACACCGAGGCCCAGACGGACTAAACCTCAACCAAGGATTAATCGAGCTTAAGTTGTGCTGAACTACTGAAACTGCTGCATCAGCCAGCGGGTGATAGCAGCGTTGTCTTCGTTCTGGGACCGTAGCAGCGCTTCTTCAAGAATGTCAACGGCAAAGTTAGGCAAAACCGACGATGTCCGAATCTGGCGGCTGCCTTGGTTGGCAATCGCAAAGGCTATAATGCGGCGGTTTTCAACATCGACAATCCAATACTCAGAAACGCCTAATCGCTCGTATAACAATCGCTTTCTGCCCAAGTCATCGCTTAGCGTTGTTGCAGATATCTCAATCGTCAGCTGTGGTGGACCATAGGTATCGACATCAATAGGCTGATTGTCCTGCGGTAGGTTCTGAGTGTTGGTACCGATGTAATAGGCTAGGTCAGGCTGGCATTCCCTCTCATTTACCTTACGGAAGCTGGTTCCTGCAAACGCAATGAGTTGAAGATTGTTGAACGCACCATATAAATCAACAGCCGATGCCACGATCAGGTTGTCTCGACCATGAACGGGGCCAATCGGCATGTTCTCAATTCTCATGTATCCGCTGTCATAGTAAAAATGAGCCTTCTGTAGCTCGGGATTCTCCGTGGAGGCGATAAAGTCGTCCCAGGTTGCTCGAATCCAGGTATTTGTTTCGACAGCGGATAGGGTGTTGACCATAAATCTATGCTGGTGGGCCTTGGCCTTGCCACTAATTCTAGGATCGTGACTAACCCAACGGCTAGCAATCGTTCAACTGGCTGATTTCCAGCACAATTTCATCAATGATAGCCCGCATGCCGCTGCCGGGCTGATCGATATTGTTGAGCAAAATGCTAAGAACAACTGGCGGATGGTTCGGCGGATTGAGGTAGCCCGACAGCGACGCATTGTTGCTGAGTGCGCCGGTTTTACCCACGAGCCGTCCAGAAACCGACGTGTTTCTGAAGCGATTTCTCAGCGTACCAGCTTCGCCTGCCACTGCCAGCGACTCACGATAGACACCGGCATGGGGAACGTAGGCCATTGCCTGGAGCAGGTCAACAAAGCTTTGGGGCGTCGCCAGGTTGTGTCGAGATAGGCCAGAACCGTCGGCAATTTGATAATCGATGGGGTCAATACTAAGGGGGCTCAGAATAGTCTGGATGGCTTCGCTCCCGGCAGCGATCGCATCTCCCCTACTATCCCCAGAAACAACACCCAACGTTTTGAGAATGGCCTCTGCATACTGGTTGTTGCTCCGCTGATTGGTTATCAAAATCCACTCTGAAAGGGGACTAGAGGTTACCGCCGCTAGCTCAGTTGTCACCGAGGCAGTGGCTTGAGAACTCACGCTGGTTTGCGCCACGGGTACCCCGACGCTGCGAAGCTGCTGCTGTAGACGACCCAAGAAATATTCTGCTGGTTCGTGAATCGCCATCGATAGCGTGCGCGGGTCGCTGCCCGCCGCCATCTGTCCCGATAGGCGAAAGGTAGAGCTGCCGAAGCCACGCCAGAGGTTGATGGTGTTGGAGCCCCCCGCCGCCGTCTGCGACACATTCTCAACGGGCCAAGGTGTGGGCGGTGGTGGCGTTACCCACTCCAAATTAAGCGGCTGGCCGACCGACCGAGGCGAAATCCGCACCACCAGCTCATTCTCGGCCACCATCAGCGCGTTAACCCCTGCGCCATAGCCGTACTGCATGTCGGCCCACTCCCAATCGGGGTGAACGGTGGGACCTGGAAAGTAACCGTCGTAGCCAATCAGCTGGTTGACGCGGGTGACGCCCCGCTGGGCTATCTGCTGCGATAGGTCGGCGAGCTGTTCTTCTCTCAGGCTAGGGTCGCCACGGCCCACAACATGAAGCGTGGTCAGGTCACCGCCTGTGGTGCCATAGATTGCGGTGCGGGTGGTGTAGGTTGGCCCCAGGCGCTGTAAAGCAGCAGCAGTGGTGAATAGTTTGATATTTGAGGCAGGCACGAAGTAGGCATCGCGATCGCGACCATAAATCAACCGTCGACCCGTCTGCGCTTGAGCCTGGGTTTCGACAACAACGCCTAGTCGCGCCCGGCGTAGCTCAGGACGGTTAGCAATAGCATCGAGACGCGGCCCCAGATCGGCCCGGCACATCCCCAAGGCAGCTTGGGCCTGTCCCAAGATCGCCAGCGCTAGCCCTATGCCTACCTTGCCAGCCCATCGCCGATGTCCCATCGTTTCACTCGTGCATCATCGGCCCTATTGTCTTACAGGTTCAGCACCTGCTCGCGCAGGCACGACCAGTTTTTGCCCTGGTCTTAGTAATTCTCTGGGCTACCGCAGACTGTTGATATTGAAATGCAACGACCCTTGACTGTCTCGTCTCAGAAAAACCTGATCGCCAACCTGGGGTAGCTTACTGGCCGATTGACTGAACCAAACCCCCAGCTCCGAACCATCTACCGTTTTAAAGACGGTGTAACACCTGTGCCCCCGAGCCGTATCGAGCTGCTGAACATCGGTAACGTGGGCTTTAACCTGCATAGGTAAATTCGGTGTTTCTCGTTTTGAGGTTTCTCGTTTTGAGTATTCTCACTTCTATTGACATTGGCTGTCAATAGTCAATTGTGATGTAGCGTTCAAATTTCAAGAAAGCGCTGTTAAGAAAAGCTGTAGATTACAGCGGCAGTATTATCGGCTGAAAATTCTCTGCGATCGCAACCACAAGGCGCGCTATGGTTAACAGCCAGAGTACCCAGATGTGAAAGCTGAACTCGAAATGGCTAAAGACACAGCAGACAAGCAATACACCCATCCCCAGTACAAAAACGACCGAGAGGCCGTCAACAGGCTGATGGGGGCAGAAGCCACGGATTTTAACCTGGCAGAACTCGCCCGCCTCCGGATTCGATACGACGGGTTTCCCGGCGCTCAAGATATTCGCCAGGACTTGGACGCTGCCATGAAAAGCTGGGGGCTAACAGAAGACAGCCTGTTTGAAAAAACGCGAGCGATTCATGCCAAGGATGAGGCTGTCTTCCAACCAGGCCGGACCAAAAAAGGCGAAGACTGGAGCTAACCTGATGCGCCTGCCTCCCGACGACGACAGTCGCGCGCAGATCAACATCGTGCCAATGATCGATGTGGTCTTTGCAGTGCTGACCTTTTTTATTTTGGCCTCGCTGACGCTGACGCAAACTCAGGGATTGCCGGTGACCCTACCCGGTGCCGCAACGTCCCAAACGCAGGATGAGGTCGAGCTGACCCTCACCATTACTGCGGATAACGAGCTTTTTCTCAACCGAGACCCCGTAGAAGTTGCCACGCTAGCAGCAGACGTCAAATCGCGTCTAGTCCCGGGACAGACAGCACTGATTCGGGTTGAAGCCGATACCGCCGCAGAGCACGGCTGGGTGGTAGCCGCCATGGACGCGCTGCGCGAAATTGAAGGACTGCGTCTAGGCATTGCCACCGAATCGCGTTAGGCATCATAGGGGACTGAACCATCTGATGTACTGCACGATGCAACAAAATATTTTCTCCGTGTCAGATAAATTATCTATCCCATAGGGTTGGGAAAAGCTAACCCGTATTCTTTTCCGCCCATGTACGCTGTCCTGGAGCTTATCCACGTTTGCCTACTGTGGTTCTTCCACTGGCTACAGCCCTACCTGACCCCCATTTGCTTTTTGCTGGCTTGGGGGCTGGTCATTATGGTGGTCTGGCAGATCGTAGCCGCTGCCCGCGACGGCATGAGCCAAGCCCAGACGCTGCACCAAATCCCTTGTGCCAACTGTCGCTTTTTTACCAACAGCCACCACCTCAAGTGCCCGGTGCATCCCACCACGGCAATGACCCAGGCAGCCATTGGCTGCGGTGACTTTGAAACCGCAGATGCCATGCAGGCCGTACTACAGCGACAAAAGGATCAGAGCCTGGGGGTCTAAGCTGACTGCCGTAGGACGCGTCAGTAAACCTGCTGAGCAAACTTCCGCACAGGCGCAACCAATTCCGTAACCCTCCCCTACTCAATCGGGGAGCGGATCGACTAGCGTGGAGGCTACGCCTTCCACCCTCAGGAGGCTCCCTTAGAGGCTACGGAAATAGCTCATGTTTTCAATTTTCATTCTGACTCATAACGAGGAAGTTGAAATTGCCCGCTGTATCGAGTCTGCACTGCTCTCCGACGATGTGATTGTGGTGGATTCCTTGAGTAGCGATCGCACTGTAGAGATTGCCAGCCAGTACCCCGTCCGCGTCATCCAGCATGCCTTTGAAAGTCATGGCAAGCAACGCACTTGGATGCTGCGCAACGTGCCGACCAAGCACGAGTGGGTTTACATTCTCGAAGCCGATGAGCGGATGACGCCAGCCCTGTTTGCAGAATGTGTCGCAACCAGCCAGCAACCGGAGCATATCGGGTACTACGTGGCTGAGCGAGTTATGTTCATGCACCGCTGGATTCGACACAGTACCCAGTACCCGCGCTATCAGCTGCGGCTATTTGACAAGTCTCGGGTCTGGTTCGACGACTACGGCCACACCGAGCGCGAGGTTTGCAACGGCTCTACCGGATTTCTCAAGGAAACTTACCCCCACTACACCAGCGGCAAAGGCTTTAGTCGCTGGATCGAGAAGCACAATCGCTACTCAACAGACGAAGCCCTGGAGACTCAGCAACAGCTCACCCACGGTCGTGTGGATCTCAAGACCCTTGTCTTCGGTCGCACCGAAGTTGAGCGTCGCCGTGCCCTAAAAGATCTATCGCTACGCCTACCCGGTCGCCCACTGGTTCGCTTTTTCTACATGTACTTCATCCTAGGCGGCATCCTGGATGGGCGGGCCGGGTTTACCTGGTGTGTGCTGCAAGCGTTCTATGAATATCTGATTACGCTAAAGGTCTGGGAACTCCAGCACGGTGCCCGAATGGAAGACGATATGAGCAGCGCACCGTCAGCCGCTGCCGGTGACGTGCCGCCATCAACCAACTGTGAACTTTTAACCCAACCGTCAGGAAACCCGCCCAACGCTGTGTTGATAGAGGACATGGGGTCCGGCTACTAAGCGATAGCTCTGCGGATCGACCTGCAGCTATCTATTCAAACTCAATCTTCTTTGGTGTTATGACGTTGAAGCTTTCTTCTGCTGCAATTCTGCTGGCTGCGATCGCGGCCTGTAGCACTCCCCCTCCAGCGGCGTCCACACCTAACGAACCGGCTGCGGAGGCTCCGACTCCGACAGCTCCCGAGGCTAATCCCACCACTGAAACAGTCGCTGAGCCTGAGGCGGACACCATCGCCCAAACGCCGGAGTCGGTCGCCTGTGTGACCTGGGCTGAATATCGCCCCTACTTTGCCGAGGCCCTGGCCGATAACAACCTGGATGCCGTACCCTACATGCCACCAGGGTTTGAGTCGGGCTGCGTGTTCCGCGTGGGCATGGGCATGGGGTCCAGCGTGAGCATTTTGCGCGACGGCATGGCGCTGAATGACTTGGTGGTCAGCGCAGCCGGAACACCCGCAACCGATGGCCCAATTCCGTGGCTAGAGGGGAGTCAGGTAGATCGCGATCGCATTGACACCCTCGTTGCCGAAGGCGACATTGCCACCTTCTACGAGGCCTGCGTCACTAACGGCGGCTACGCCAGCAACTGCGAAGGCTTCCCTGAAGAAGAAGCCTACGTCCTCGACGACAACACCGCCTGCTACGACGGTCGTTGCCTAAACGCGATGGATACCCACGGAGCCTACCTGCTCGCCATGTGGCCCTGGCCGAACGAAATTTACGACCTGCCCCAGTCCTTCTCTCCGGCAGATACAGCTGCTCGGCTGGCCTATGAGACGGTACCGCTGAATCAGCTACCGGAGCAGGTTTCTACCTATGGTCAACCAGATGAGATCGCGTTTGAACTCTTCGGTCGAACGTTCTTAGAAGAAGGCATGCAGCCCACCGAGGTTAGCGGTAGCTGGCAAAACGAACCGGACGGTCTGTACGTGGTTTACCTGACCAACGACGGCATGGCAGACGACTCGGTCGGCGGCCTGCGCTACCGACTCGACTTCGTCAGCGCCGATGGAGACATGCAGAAACTCGTCTGGGTGGGTCGGCAAAACCGCTGCGTCCGGGGCAGTTCACCTGGTTGGACAAAGGAGCGGTGTCCGTAGGTAAAGCGCAGCCAAACGCTGAAGTTACTACGGACTAATCAGAGGGATTGACATAGTAAGGGGTTTGCATCCCACAGTTCGAGCAGTTGATGAGAAACGATTGCTTCTGCTTTCGTAGCTTCGCTTTCTGGCTGCATGACGGACATTCAACTTTGATGCCCGTGTTCTGGTCGCAGCTGCCGCACTTAAAGTAGTACCCGTAGCGACCGTACTCAATTTTGAGTTGAGTGCTGTGGCAATGCTTGCAGGCAGCAGTTGCTGTTGGCGTAGATGCTGCTGGAGAGGGCGCAGACGCGGTGGATACTGGTGGCTGATTGGTCGGCGTTGCTGTTGGGTTGATCGGCGTTTTTTGAATCGGCGGTGTGTTCGCTTTGGCTTTGCCTTCTCTAGGCTGATGGAGCGCAACCAGCCGCTGTGCCAGCTGAGTCAGCGTGGCATCGCTCAGGGTCGTGGGTGAGTCTTCAAAAACAACCTTGAGCCAACCTAAAAGAGAGTCTCCTTTGCTGTGCTTCTGAATCAAAGAGAGAATTCTATCCGGCACTTGTTCAGCTTTGCAAATGTTGGGAGTGGCCCGATTGTCGGGGCGATTGATAATGCCCGTGTCAGAAATGGCAATCAGGCTGTCAATGGGCAGCTTTTGAAAGTCGATTCTGGCCTTCAATCCCCGTAACTTTGTCAGCGTCTGTCGAAGAAAATCTGCCTGTCGCTGAGCCTGTAGAACCGGTGAGGGCATGCCCTGCCACTGCTTGCCCGACCAGCGGCTCCATTCCCCGTGGTGGTTGACCCTCAGGCGAGTCGTGACGCTCTTACTCTCAACGATAATCAGCCCGTGATTGTGCAAAATCAGGTGGTCTATCTGGGCCGCATCGCCCGGACGCCGCAACCGTAGGCCGTTGATAACCTGAATGTTGGGATTATCGGCAAACGCCCGCCGTAGATAGAACGCCAGCTGCTGTTCGGCCTTGTACCCCGCCTGAAGGCGCTTGTCTGAGGCGGTGATGCGGTCTAATTCTTTGACGATCATCTGCGGGTTAGGGGCAACAGCCGAAACGCGATAACTTGCCTACACTATTAAAGACCTACCTTACCCAATCCGACACTATGCCCGTTCGCCTGACCTGGGACAACACGCATTTCTTCACCGATAGCAGCGACCCTCGCATTGCCCAGACCGTGGAGGACCTTAAAGCAGAAATTGCCGAACTGCGGACAGCCTGTGAGCCCTACAGCGCACTGCTAGAGATGGCCGCGACGCTGCCCGAAGCCGACTACAGCGACCTAATCGAGAAGATTAAAAGCGTACACCGGCAGCGCGTGAACGTGATCGAGACACTGCGCAACGTCAGCACGTTTATCTACACCCGGCTCAGCGTCGATGCCCAAGACGTGGCCGCCAACACCTGGCAAGGCACCCTCCAGCAGTTGGGCTCCGCTCTGGACCAGGCGATGAAGCCGCTACAGGTTTTTCTGATGCGGGCTAGCGATGCCTTTGTGCAGGCGCTAGTGGCTGACCCGGCGATGGCAGAGGTGGAGTTTTTGCTGAGGTGCGATCGCAAGCTCCAAACCCAGCTGCTCACCGTTCCCGAAGAGCAGCTCATCTCAGCCCTGGGCGTCAACGGCCTGCACGGCTGGGGCAACCTCTACAGCAAACTGGCGGGCACGTTGCAGTGCCAGGTCGGTGACGAAACCATGGGGCTGGCCCAGGCATCTGGGTTGCTGAGCAGCACAGACCCCGGCCAACGCAAAGCCGCCTGGCAGGGCATTCAGTCTGCCTGGGGTGAGCATCAGGAAACGGTAGCGGCCATTCTCAACGCCATTAACGGCTGGCGACTAGAAGAAACTCAGCAGCGTGCCCATACAACCGAACTGCACTACCTCGACAAAAGCTGCCTACAAAGCCGCATCGAGCGTGACACCCTAAACGCATTGATGGAGACCACCTATCAATATCGCGGCATCGGCCAGCGGGCACTCAAGGCCATGGCGACCGCCAGCGGTCTGGACAAGATGGGACCGTGGGACATTCTCGCACCTGCACCGGCTGAGGGAGACTCACAAAGTTTCTCCTTTAACGAGGCCATCAACCTAGTCGCGGATGCCTTTAGCGAATTCAACCCTGACATGGGCGAGTTCACCCTAATGATGGCCGAGAAAGGCTGGATTGACGGCGAACCGACGCCGAACCGCTCCACCGGGGCCTACTGCACCAAGTTCGTGAAACCCCGCGAACCGCGCATCTTCATGACCTTCACCGGCACCATGAACAACGTCACCACCCTGGCCCACGAGCTGGGTCACGCGTGGCACAACTGGGTCATGCGCGACATGCCGTTGATGACGACGGCCTACCCCATGACCCTGGCCGAGACAGCCAGCATCTTTGCCGAAACGCTGGTGCGCAATGCGCTGCTGAAGCAGGCCGAGACCCCAGCGCAGAAGCTCGCCGTCCGCTGGCAAGATGCCGAAAGCGCCGCTGCTTTCTTGGTGAATATTCCTGCCCGGTTTGAGTTTGAAAAGCGTTTGGTAGAGTCGAGAAAGCAGGGAACGGTGGTACCCGCTCAGCTGCGACAGATGATGGGCGACAGCTGGCAGCTGTGGTACGAAGACAGCCTCTCTGAGTATGACGAGCTGTTCTGGGCAACCAAGCTACATTTCTCTATTTCCAGCCTGGGCTTTTACAACTATCCCTACCTGTTTGGCTATCTCTTTAGCCTGGGCATTTACGCCCAGCGAGAAACCTACGGCGAAGCCTTTGACGCGCTCTATCGCGGCATTTTGCGCAACACGGGCTGCATGACCGCAGAGGAGGTTGTTATGCAGCATCTGAATCAAGATATTCGCCAGCCTGAGTTCTGGCGAGACAGCTTGAAGATTGTTGAGCAGGCGGTAGAAGAGTTCGAACTGCTGGTGGGCTAGCGATTTTGTGGAATTAGCGAATTGGTCATGCTAAAACAGTCCCAACTGTTGGGGTTCAGCAACGGCATCCCACGGTAACGGTGGAATCGCTGCACCCGTCTGCAGCAGCAGCGTTTGAAAGCGACGGACAATCTCTGGCGAGACTGTCTCATTCGGACAATGCACAAAGAAATACACGGTCGTTCCCTGCGCCAGCCACTCCTGCACCTGCGCTGCCCAACGCTGTAGCGGTGCCGCATTTTTAGGCAGGTCTGGATGACCGATGTAGCGCACCAGTGCAAAGGGGGCAGTGACCACAGGCTGCAGCGGTACCTTGGGCTTCTTCCGCTCCGAGTAAAACTGCGGGTCCGGCTCGCCGGTGGCGTACATCAGCCGAGTGTCTAGCAGCACACGGCCTACGCCCAGGCGAGTCAGCAGCGCATTGAGCTGAACGGCCATCTCAGGTTTGAACCAGTCCAGATGACGCACCTCTACCGCTAGCGGCACATCACGGTGGGGCCAGCTTGTCAGAAATGCTGCCAGATCAGTAAACGAGGTGGGACTGTAGCTCGGCGGCAACTGCGCAAAAATCGGCCCCAGCCGATCCCCTAGCCCTTTCATTAGGTCCACAAAGGTCAACACCGCGTCCATATGCGGCATCAGTGCCCCGTCATGGGTGGCAGCCCGTGGCAGCTTGGGGCAAAAGCGAAAGCTATCCGGCGTCATCGTCGCCCAGCGCTGCACCATTTCGGGGCTGGGAACGGAGTAAAAGGTTGTGTTGCCTTCTACGGTGGTAAGGCGTTCGGCATAGAGCCTGAGAAAGTCACCGGGGCGGCTACCCTTGGGGTAAAAGGGGCCAACCCAGTCTTTGTAAGCCCAGACGGCACAGCCAAGATAGAAGGGCGTAGGCATAGGAAAAACCCGAACCAATGTGGGGTGGATTAAAGCAAAGCGTAACCCACAACCCAAGTTAGCAGGAGCGCAACATGGCTTTGACAATCCAGGCAGACGAGCGGATCAAGGCCGTTCATGTCAGTGACGAGACTATCAGCGTGAGATTAATGGACGGGCAGACTATCACTGCCCCTCTGATCTGGTAACCCCGCTTGCTCAAGGCAACACCCCAGCAGCGGCAAAAGTGGAAGATCTGTGGTGGTGGATATGGGCTTCATTGGGAAGAGATTGACGAAGACCTGAGCACCGCCGCTGACAGCATCCCAGCAGCAGTGGGCTGAGTCTTTGTATCAGTCAGAGAAGTAACGCTGCCGAACCACACGAAGCTTCCAAAGTTTTATGAGCCAGGATCATGACGCAAGGCTTTCAGGGCCTTATCATTGGCTCTAAGGCATTCTCAATTTAGCGATCATGGCAAAGATAAATGGTCCTGACATATCAAGTTATTCGAAACAGGGCAGTGACCCCATGAAAGCTATTGCCTATAGCTTAGATAGCCTTATTCCTGGCCTATATCTATGGTTAGGCCCACTCAAAATTCGCATCGGCGGCAGTTTGCCTGAAGACAACTATCCCGGTACTATCCACAGCCCTATTGGTGCTGCCATAGTCTTACCCGAATACAAGATTTACAGCACCTATCAGGGCAGCTATGACCCTCGATAAGCACAAGCTCGATGGCATACCGCAAATTACAGCTAAGACTTTGCCGCGAGAGCAGTTCGAAAAGCTTTTGAAGGACGAGGGGTATCAAAGACTGGGGGCGCACCCGCTAAAGGCAAACGGATAAAAGTTTGGTGGCGTCATGACCAGCATCGACGCATTGAGGCGATTTACAGTCCTGATGAAACAGTCGCAATTACGGCGTACCATGTCGAAGGGTAACTGGTGATCGGAACTACTGTCCATTCCCAATGAGAATGAAGGGAGACCAGTAATAGGGGTGGCTAAAGGAACTAGTGAAGGTTTGCGTACCGCCACCAAATTCTCTCGAGAAGCCGCGCTGAGTCTCTTCAAGGACCTCACGGTCGTCGGTAATCAAAGCGATCTGAGCCTGACGTAGGGCTTCCGTTTTGCTGTAGCCCTGTTCGAGATAATTATAGAATGCGGTCATTAGGGTTTGGGTACCGCCATCGTCTACGGACCAGAGGGATGCGATCGCACTTTTCGCCCCCGCCCGCTGAATCTGATACCCGAACCCCAGAATCTCTTCTCCCGAGCCCAGTACGCCACCAAGGCCCGTCTGGCAGGCACTCAGCACCACCAAGTCCACATTACGCAGACTCCAAGACGCGACATCCCGCAGGGTGACCTGGTCCCCATCGCCAAACAAGATAAACGACTCTTCTGGTCGGCCAGAGACAAACTCTGCATGGGTCGCCAGATGCACCACACTGTAGTCGTCCATCTGCGGCACGATGGTGGAACGGGTAAAGTCGGCGTTCAGCAGTTGGGTGCTGTTGTTGAAGCGATTAGCTAAGGACTCGACCTCGACCTTGGCGTAGGGCAAGCCCGCCAAACTGACCTGCCGAGTGCCCACCTGAACGCTGTAGGCCCCCTCACTAAAGGCCGCTGCCAAAATACTGAGGCTACCGCTGGTTCCCCGATCAAAATCCGTCAGGCTGGCCGCCGTAATGTTGGTAATGCTAAACCGCTCCACCAACCACTGCTCGCCGTCGTGCAGCGCCCCTAGGGGCACATAGCGCAGAGGGCCATCGGGGGAGTAAACCACGGTCTGGGTATCGGCCTGGGCTAAGTCAGCCTCAATGGGTTCCACCAGGTAGCGATACAGCTGCTGCATGGCCGGACGCGGATCGCGACTGCGGTTGGTCAGGGCCTGCCGAGCCGTTTCGATGGCGGTTTTGACTTCGCTATCGGTCACGTTTACCGTCCGACGGAGCGGCGGTGCAAAGGGTGTCACGACAACCAGCTCTAATCGGTCAGGCAAAATCAGCGGGTAGACCAGTACGGCATTGTCCAGCGCCTGTAGATTGTCTTGCAGGCTGTTCAAATCTTGCAGGTTGAGGTTCTGCTGACGGCTGGTGTCGCTGAGTTCTGTCACCAAAGCTTTAACCTCGGGACTCTCGATGAAATCGTTAAACTCGGCCCGCTTATTCTGTTGACTGGTAACCAGTGCCGCAATGCGATCTTGCTGGGTCACAGTCCGCTGGGAGCGGGGAATGCGCCGCAGTTGGGCCAGTTCTCGTCCGTCGGCCACGGTCTGGTCATAGAGTTCCAGCAGCTGCGTTTCCGCAGGCTGAAGGGCCGCCTCCCCCAGTGGTTCTGCGTCGGCATCAGGGACGTCGTCCAGATAGTCGTCCACCTCCTGCACCTTGAGTAGGTCCAATATCTGTTGGGCTTCGGCTACCCGGTCTTGCTGGAGCAACAGGTCTGCCAGAGTGCGGTAGGTAGTGGCAAAGGTTTGTGGAAAAATAGAGCGCTGCTCTAGGGGCAACACCCGCAGGTCTTGGCGCACCTCTTCGAGCACACCGATGGATTGTTTGAACAGTGCGATCGCAAGTTCAATTTCTCCTTCTACCTTCAGAATGGTACCGATCTGGCCAAGGGCCTCTCCTTCTAAGCCGCGGTAACCCAGCTCGTCAAACAGAGCGGCTGCCTCGTATAGTTTGACCAGTGCGGCGTCGCTGTCACCGCTGCGGGTGTAAGACAGTCCGATGTTTTGCAGTAGCGTTGCCTCAGCGGCAATATCACTGCGGGTTCGAGAAATATCCAGCGCTTCTTCGTAGGCAACAAA
The DNA here is from genome assembly GCA_963923025.1 of uncultured bacterium. Lineage (GTDB taxonomy): Bacteria > Cyanobacteriota > Cyanobacteriia > Phormidesmidales > Phormidesmidaceae > CAWUKV01. The sequence continues at coordinate 14,089 of CAWUKV010000022.1, read as the reverse complement.
GGCAGCATCGTACTGTCGTTTTAGATGATAGGCTCCGCCTAGCCGGGTCAGCGTTTCCTGCATTCCCGCAGCATCACTAATCTCTCGTCGTAGGGCAAGCGCCGCCTGATACTGTTCTATAGCTGCGTCCAATCGGTCCTGGGCCAGGTGAATTTCTCCTATCCCGTGTAGCGCTGCGGCTTCTCGGCTTGGGTCCGGCAGACTCCGGGCAATGTTCAGTGCCGTTTCGTACGCCGCCAAGGCTTCGTCCCACTGCAAATCTTCTTCGTAGGCCACCGCTAAATCTCGCCAGGTATCGGCCTGTCCGTCTACAAGATTTGCGGCCTCAAGCAGGGCCAAGGCCGCCTCGTGAGACTCAAAGGCGGCTGACAGGCGACCAAAACTGGTGTTTACCCGACCCAGACCGTTGAGCGCGGTCGCCTCTACCTCTGGCAGGTCCCATCCAGACTGATTGATTTGAATAGCCTGCTCGTAGGCATCTAGGGCGTCGGGATACCGACCCACGCGGTGATAGGCATCACCCATGTAAATACGAATGCGGGCCTGAGTGGTCGTGTCACCCAACTGTCTAGCCAAGTCATCGGCTTGCTGAAACTGGACAAAACCGGCAATTCGCCCGCCAATGGGCTGTGCAACTTCTCCATCGGCCAGCCCTGCTTGAATCAGCGCACCGATAGTTGCCCCACAGGCCTCTCCTAGCGCATCATCGGGAGATTGGCTCAGCTGCGCAGCACACGCTTCTGACAGCGATGTGCTTTGGGCGATCTCTGACTGGGCATGGGTCGGCGTCAGTTGAGCCAACAGAACAAAGGTGCCTAACCCGACTAGACCCCGTTTTGCAAAACGTCCCATGTTGCTGGTTCTCATAACAATAACTGTTTATCTTGTTGGGGGAGCAGGGTCGTCAGGATGTGCGAGGAAAAACTGTTGACACAAGTAGAACAAAAGCCCTCGCCGCCCAATTTTAATAAGGCCGCTGCCCGACAACATTACCGCCAGGCGAATAGTGGCAAACCCAAACTTCCTGCCGCTCGTCTGTGGAACGAGCCATGCCACAGCCCACTTCTGTCGTGTCGGCCCAAACAACCTGGATGTAGTGACCGCAGCGTTGCCCAGATGCGCAGCGATTGGCCGCATAGTCGTAATACAGCCGCTCATCGACCCAGCCCTGCGCGGCCCGCCCCGCAGCGGTGTAAGAAGGGCTACGGCCTGTGGTGCGATAGGCGGCAATGTTTTCACCCATGTTGGCACTTTGCAGCACATCGGCAGGACTGTGCACGAGTTGATTGCGTTCCAGCAAGGTTTCAGCCCAGGATTGAGCGCTATCGGCCAGGTCACTAGACCAAGTCAGGTCTGGGACGCCGACCTGACGCCGCGCGTCGTTGTGAGTCGCTAAAACTTGGTCGATGCCGGCTTGACTGGACAGGTCGTAAACGTTGTCCGTCAGTCCTTCGGCCTGGGCCTGCTCAATGGTGCGCACGCGATCGCTGCTGACTTGCTGCTCTATCGATTGCTCAGTATCAAAGTACTGAACGGTGTAGCTCCAGCTCGGCCCACCGCCAGAAATACGTCCTGCCGTTTGCAGAATAAAGGCCTCTTGCCACTGATCGCCATTAAGAACGTAAACGGTGCCGGAAGCCGGGCGCGATTGCGCTTGTGCCATCCGCTGAGCGGCAACGGTAGTGCCCATAAGGCCGAGCAAACAAGTAAAAGCAACCAGAGCATGTTGCAGGCGGTTACGTCTAATTTTCATCGGCAAAACCAGGCTGTAGTGAAGGTCGTTTCAAAGACCTGCTCGTTTAAACATGGAGATATGCAGGAAATCCCTACACTTTGCAAGGACTTTTTGCGGGCAGCCTTAATGTGCCCAAAGTCATAGTCTTTGTCTGTGATAGATACGGCGTTCCGCAGCGTGCCCCGTTCCCAACCGAACCGCATTTAATAACATTTTTGCCATAATCTCAGCCGCGACTCAGGTCTATCCTTTTCAATAAACATGAACCATCAACCCCGTCACGATGCCCTTCTTCCACAATCGTCCTAGCTGGCAACTGCCCACCCGACACGTCACGTCCGAGTCTGCATTTATGAATCGGCGGCGGTTTATGAAGCTGGCGGGCGGAGCTGGGCTAGGGGCCATAGCCGCCACTACCACCAACTGCTACCGTCGCCCTCTCACCGACGATGCCCTGGAAGAACTGCAAGCTACCTACGGTGCCCCCCTCCGCAACGTTGCCAAACCGGCAGCATTCACCGGCACAGACCTGACCCTGACCGAGCAAAAGTGGGCCAGCCGCTTCAATAACTTCTACGAGTTCGGCCACCAAAAGACCATTTGGCGTGCAGCGCAGAACCTGCCCGCCGATCCCTGGCAGGTCGAAGTCACGGGTCTGGTGAAGAATCCCAAAACCTACGACCTCGACGACCTGTTGAGTTTCCCCCTTGAAGAGCGGGTCTATCGCTTTCGCTGCGTCGAAGCCTGGGCGATGGTGGTGCCGTGGATTGGCTTTCCCATGAGCAAAATTTTGGAGGCCGTCGAGCCGCTGGACTCAGCAAAATACGTCCGCTTCGAGTCTTACTTTGACCCTAACGTCACCCGTGGCCCCGCCATCGGCGGCGGCAACCTGCCCTGGCCTTACCACGAAGGGCTGCGCATCGACGAAATGGCCAACGAGCTGTCTTTCTTTGCCGTGGGCATCTACGGGCGTACCCTGCCCAAGCAGCACGGAGCCCCGATTCGCATGGTGGTGCCCTGGAAGTATGGCTTCAAGGGGGCGAAGTCGGTGGTAAAGATTGAATTTGTCGAAACCCAGCCCGCGACTTATTGGAACACGATTTCGCCCAACGAATACGCCTTTGAGTCCAACGTAGACCCCGAGGTCTCCCACCCACGCTGGAGCCAGAAGCGCGAACGGATGGTAGGTGAAGGCAATAATTGGGATTGGGTCAAGCAGGATACACTGCCTTACAACGGCTACGGCGACTATGTAGCTAGCTTGTACGCCTGATCTCTGCGTTTCACGTCCTCTGAATCCATGCACCCCGACCTCATACACATCGCCGATCCTGACGCCATCAACGTGGCGATGAGCTTCCCGTATCACGGCCTACGGATTCAAATTACGACCAGTCAGGATAACGGCTATACGGTTTATTCCGCCTGGGTAGACCATGCGACGGGGAGTGCCGTGGCGGTGCCAGCGGCCTATTCCAGGAATGATGCGATCGCACGAGCGAAAACCTGGGTAAGAAAAAATTTTGCGGTTTCGTCATCGTAGCGGCACAACATGTTGTGCCGCTACGGTTATCCCCCCGCTTTTTCCCTCCCCAGGGTGCCGGTGCTTATATACGATAGATAAACAGGTATCTTATAGCCTGTGCCGCGCAGGCAGCGAGTATAGTAACCTCGTACCCCGCAGCACCCACCCCGTTCGGAACCGCAGTACTGGCTCGACATGTTCAAAAAACTATTTGGCGACCCCAACAGCCGCAAGCTCAAGAAATATCAGCCCGACGTCAAGGAAATCAACCTGCTCGAAGAAGACATGCAGGCGCTTTCTGACGAGGAACTGGCGGCTAAAACGGACGAGTTCCGCAAGCGGTTAGACGAGGACGAAGACCTCGACGACATTCTTACCGAAGCCTTTGCTGTGGTGCGCGAAGCCTCTAAGCGCGTCCTCGGCATGCGCCACTACGACGTGCAGCTGATTGGCGGCATGGTGCTGCACGACGGCCAGATTGCCGAAATGAAAACGGGTGAAGGCAAAACCCTGGTGGCCACGCTGCCGGTGTACCTGAATGCCTTGACGGGTAAAGGCGCTCACGTCGTCACCGTAAACGACTACCTGGCCCGCCGTGACGCAGAGTGGATGGGCCAAGTCCACCGCTTTTTGGGGTTGAGCGTGGGACTGATTCAGCAGGGCATGTCGCCTACCGAGCGGATGAAGAACTACCGCTGCGACGTCACCTACGGCACCAACAGCGAATTTGGCTTTGACTACCTGCGCGACAACATGGCGACGGATATCAAAGCTGTGGTGCAGCGCCCCTTCAACTTCTGCGTCATTGACGAGGTTGACTCCATTCTGATTGACGAGGCCCGCACACCGCTGATTATCTCCGGTCAGGTCGAGCGACCCAGTGAAAAGTACGTCAAGGCCAGCGAAGTCGCCCGTGGGCTGGAAACGGAGACTGACTACGAGGTAGACGAAAAAGCCCGTAACGTACTGCTGACGGACGAAGGCTTTGAGAAGGCTGAGAACCTGCTGGGCGTCACCGACCTGTTTGACCAGAAAGACCCCTGGGCGCACTTCATCTTCAATGCCGTGAAGGCCAAAGAGCTGTTCACCAAAGACGTCAACTACATCGTCCGCAATGGCGAAATTGTAATCGTGGACGAGTTCACGGGGCGGGTCATGCCCGGTCGCCGCTGGAGCGACGGCCTGCATCAAGCGATTGAAGCAAAGGAGCATGCGGAGATTCAGCCTGAAACTCAAACCCTGGCGTCCATCACCTACCAGAACTTCTTCTTGCTGTACCCAAAGCTGTCGGGTATGACCGGTACCGCCAAAACCGAGGAAGCCGAATTTGAGAAAATCTACAACCTCGAAGTCACCATCATCCCTACCAACCGCCCGATTGCGCGGCAGGATGTGGCGGACGTGGTGTACAAGACCGAGGAAGCAAAGTGGCGGGCTCTGGCTCAAGAATGCGCCGAGATGCACGAAACCGGGCGTCCAGTGCTGGTAGGCACCACCAGCGTAGAGAAGTCCGAGGTCCTGTCGGTGCTGCTCCAGCAACTAGAAGTGCCCCATAACCTGCTGAACGCCAAGCCCGAAAACGTCGAGCGCGAGTCCGAAATCGTCGCCCAGGCCGGACGTCGGGGCGCGGTGACCATTGCCACCAACATGGCCGGACGCGGTACCGACATCATCCTGGGCGGTAACGCCGAGTACATGGCCCGCCTGAAGGTGCGCGAGTACTTCATGCCTCGTATCGTCAAGCCCGAAGACGACGATAGCTTTTCCGTCGCTCAAGTCCCCGCAGCAAAAGGCAAGAAAAAGCCTGCCCAGGGCTTCGAACCGGGTAAGAAGGTAAAAACCTGGAAAGCCTCCCCCCAAATCTTCCCGACAGAGCTATCTGCCGAAACCGAGCAGGTGTTGAAGGACGCCGTGGACTTTGCAGTGAAGACCTACGGGGCTCAGAGCCTATCTGAGCTGGATGCCGAGGATAAGGTGGCTGTGGCTGCTGAGAAAGCACCCACGGAAGACCCCGTCATTCAAAAGCTGCGCGACGCCTACAAGAAGGTCTACGAAGAGTACGACACCTTCACCTCCGCCGAGCACGACGAGGTAATTGACCTGGGTGGCCTGCACGTCATCGGCACCGAGCGGCACGAATCCCGCCGGGTAGACAACCAACTGCGCGGACGCGCCGGACGCCAGGGCGATCCCGGCTCGACCAAGTTCTTCCTCAGCCTGCAAGACAACCTACTGCGTATCTTCGGCGGTGACAGGGTTGCGGGCCTAATGAACGCCTTCCGCGTAGAAGAAGATATGCCGATCGAATCACGCATGCTGACGCGATCACTCGAAGGCGCACAGAAGAAAGTCGAAACCTACTACTACGACATCCGTAAGCAGGTCTTTGAGTATGACGAGGTAATGAACAACCAGCGCCGCGCCATCTACGCCGAGCGCCGCCGCGTCCTCGAAGGCGACAAGCTCAAAGAGCTGGTGCTGGGCTACTGCGACCAAACAATGGAAGACATCGTCAATGCCTACATTGACCCCGAACTCCCTCCCGAAGAATGGGACCTCGACAACATCGTCGCCAAGGTGCAGGAGTTCATCTACCTGCTCCAGGATCTACGCCCCGAAGACCTCAAAGGTATGAGCGTCGGCGAAATCAAAACCTTCCTCAAAGAGCAAGGCCACATCGCCTACGACATCAAAGAAGCCCAGGTGGACCAAATCAAACCCGGCCTCATGCGCGAAGCCGAACGCTTCTTCATCCTTCAGCAGATCGACACGCTATGGCGTGAGCACCTGCAGCAGATGGACGCTCTGCGCGAAACCGTCGGTCTACGCGGCTACGGCCAGAAAGACCCACTAATCGAGTACAAGAGCGAAGGCTACGAAGTCTTCCTCGACATGATGACCGGCATCCGGCGAAACGTGGTCTTCACCATGTTCCAGTTCCAGCCTCAGCGACCGCCACAGGCGCAGGCTAAGCCGAAGGACGGTCCGATAGATGTGGAGGTTGTGTAGGCAGCAGCGCTCCCGTGGGTGCCCACTCGTTGAGAAGCCGCCAAAGGGGCGTCTACACCCCAAACCCCTCTTCCGCAGGAGAGGGGCTTTTAATTGTTTGACAGTGTTGGACTAGAAAACATATTTGGTGGTTGGCTGGGCAGGCGGGACGCCCGCCCCACGGGGGTTGGTTTTGAAATTGTTGTAGTCAAGCGAGCCTAATAGATCCAAAGACACAAATAATCTTTCGTGCATGGGTTTGTTAGACACCGTAGCGATACCCTATCTTTTTTCATTTTTCTGGCCCTCGCTACAGCTCAACACTCATAGATGCATAGCCGAAGCTAGAAAAATGAAACCCACCTAGCCGACCACCCCAATTTTTAACTAAACGGGATACCTCCTTACGAGGGTTCTTAGGGCGGCGTCCCGCCCTAAGCCAGGGGGGAGCGGGGGAACTCGGAGGGACCCCCGCGCAGGGTTTTAGATCTTCACCAGCCAACCAAACCAGCAGGATTATGTCGATTGCTGCCATCACCACCACACCAGCAGGGTTAAAGTGCCTAGCCTCCCTCGGCCAAACCATAACCTTCGAGACCTGGATCCCCCAAAAGCTAGCAGAAGAAGCAAAAAGCCTCTCTCTAACGGCAAAAACCTACAATACCTCCCTAAAACAAAAACTCCCAACCATCTGGCAAACCCACAGTAGCCTCCTCTTCTGCCTCACCACCGGAGCCACCACCCGCCTCATCGCCCCCTTCCTAAAGGACAAAACCACCGACCCCGCCATCATCGTCATCGACGAATCCGCCCAATTCGTCATTAGCCTCTGCGGCGGACACCAAGCCGGAGCCGACCAGCTCACCCGCGAGATCGCCCACCTGCTCAACGCCCAGCCTGTCCTCACTGGCTCCGCCAACCGCCAAAACCTCCCCGGCATCGACATTCTCGGCAACCCCTACGGCTGGACCAAAGGCAGCGGCGACTGGACTGGCGTCAGCGCCGCGATCGCAGCCCAACATCCGGTCCAAATCCTTCAAGACTGCGGCAGCGATCTCTGGCAGCACCACCTGCCCAACCCCCACCCCTTCCAATTCGGCTTCCCAGAATTCGAGGACCGAAATACCGTCCCAAAACCAAAGGCCCGTGTCTGGATCAGCACCACCCAGCGCAGCTTCTCTGACGGGGCTGACCTACCAAAGGTGCAGTGGCATCCGCGAGTGCTGCATGTGGGTATTGGTTGCGAACGAGGGTCGGCACAGAAGCTGATTGAATATGCCGTGGAGGAGGCGCTGAAGGGAGGGCATTTGGCAAAGGGCGCGATCGCAACCCTCAACACCCTCAACCTCAAAGCCGACGAACCCGGTCTGCTGGCGTTTGCGGAGGCGGAGAACCTTCCCCTCCAATGCTTTACCCCCGAACAGTTGAAGGATATCTCTGTGCCAAACCCGTCTGAGGTGGTGGAGCAGGCGGTGGGGACGCCTTGTGTGGCTGAGGCCTCGGCAATTTTTGGGGCGATTTTTGGGGCGATGGGGGCTGGCGGATCCGGTGGGTTACAGGTGGTGGGTTCGGAGAGGGGACCCCAAGTGGCGGATGGGTTGGTGGGGTTGGAACCCACCCCACGAGACGATCGCGTTACTAGCGAAGAGGCTGAACTGCGGGTGGAAAAGCGGGTGTATCGACATCCCGATTACAAAGGGGCAGTGACGGTTGCGATCGCACAGTCCCCCATCGAAACCATCGGACGCATTGGCCACCTTGCTCTGGTCGGCACTGGTCCCGGCAGCCTGGAGCAAATCACCCCCGCTGCCAAGGCCGCTATCTCCCATGCCGATGTTGTCATCGGCTACAAGCTGTATGTAGATCTGATTCGCCCCCTTCTACGCCCCGGCCAAATCATTGAAGCCTTGCCCATTACCCAAGAAAAACAGCGGGCCGAACGCGCCATCGACCTGGCAAACTGGGGCCTTTCCGTCGCCGTCATCTCCTCCGGCGACTGTGGTATCTACGGCATGGCGGGCCTGGTGCTCGAAACGCTAAAAGAACAAAACTGGAACGGTCAAACGCCCTCCGTCCAAATTCTCCCTGGCGTCAGCGCTTTGCAATCTGCCGCTTCCCGCGTCGGTGCCCCGCTCATGCACGACTTCTGCGCCATCAGCCTCAGTGACCTGCTCACCCCATGGGAGGTGATCCAAAAGCGCGTCATTGCCGCCGCCACCGCCGACTTTGTTGCCGCCTTCTACAACCCCAAATCCAAAACCCGCACAGAACAGATCAGGTTCGTACAGGAGACCTTTCTACAGCACCGTTCCCCTGACACCCCGGTTGCCCTAGCTAGCTCGCTCTATCGAGAAGATGAACAACTCACGCTGACCACCCTAGCTGACATGCTCACCCACCCCATCGACATGCTCACCACCGTACTCATCGGCAACAGCAGCAGCCAAACCCACGCAGGCTGGTTCATCACCCCACGCGGTTATCTAGGCTTCGATTCTCCCTAATGTGAAAGGATTAACCAGCATCAAAGTCCCTCTCCCTGGAGAGAGGGATTTAGGGTGTAGACGCCTTAGCGGCTTCTCTAAGAGTGGGCTAGCCAGAGCGTTGATACATCGCTCGTAATCTAAGACGTCACCGGACTCTGACCATAAAACGGAATGACGCCAGACCATTGCGGACGTACCCCAGTTTGATATTGTTCTTTCGCAAGCTGTAAGACATCCACAACAGATTCTCCAAGTCCTTCACCCGCAGGAATGTCTACCTGGTATAACGGGCCAGACCAATTCTCTAACTGAGCCTGCCATTCCTCAGCCAGGAGAATATTCGGCTCTGCCTTTGCGGTAAGCCCCCGATCGATATAAACCGCCCCATAAACCGCCCCGCGCTTTGCGGGCAGAGTCACCGCAACAGGACCCTGCTGACCAGAGCCATGCGCAGCGGCGGCCAGTGACGAGATGCCAAATAGCGGTATCTCTAACTGCTGGGCCAGCGTCCGGGCCGTGACGACGCCAATTCGCGTGCTGGTAAACCCGCCGGGACCAATGCACACCGCTAGCCAGTTCAGCTCAGCCCAGGACAGGTCCCCTAAAAACGCCCCGAGCTGCACGTGCAGCTGGCTCGACAAATCTCGCCCCAGCGTCCATACCTGATGACGCACTAAGCCATCTGGGCTCAGCAGTGCCAAACCCAGGTCGGGACTTGTCGTATGAAACGCCAGTGCGTGGGACATGGCTACTCCCCTCGCAGCCGAAAGGTCATCGCCACAGGCAAATGGTCCGACGCCTGGGCTGCTTCGGTGACGACGCGAGCGTCCACCATTTCAATGGTGGCAGGCGTATAGAAGATGTAGTCCAGCTTGTATAGGGGCGTATCAGACGGGTAGGTAGCCTGAGCGGGGTCGCTGTACTGGGCAGGCGCGATCGCACCCGCCAAAACATCCGACTCCCCCAAAATCTCAATCGTCTTCATCGCCCCTTCCTCGTCCCGGTTCACCGCACTGTTAAAGTCGCCCACCAGCAGCACCGGGTAATCCTGGGCATAGCGCTCTGCCAGGTCCTTCACAACCTTGGTCTGCTCTAGCCGGGTGGGATTGTCGAATGCCTCTAGATGCAGGTTGATCAGAATTATCGACTGCTCGCCGACACGTGCCTCGGTCACCTGTGCCAGCCGGTCCAAGTACACCGCATTGTAATAAAAGGGATTGTCAGCCACCTTTTCCAACACAATCCGGTCATTCTTCTCGATGGCATAGCGACTCAGCACCGCCTGTCCCGACAGAATACGCCCGAAGTGAGCGGTGGGCGGCCAGTAGGGAAACGGGACATAGTTTTTGTCCCAGTTAATAGTGATTGCACCGACCGGCATTGCCAATGCCTCAGCCAATGCCTCCACCTGGTTCACCTGAAAAGACCGCTTCGAATCCAGGTCGATTTCTTGCAGTGCGACAAAGTCCGCATCTAGCGCTTGCAGGACCTCAATCGCCTGCTGTAGGTTCTTATCAAATAAGTCAGCACTGCGCGCTACCGCCACGTTGTTAGTAAGCCCTGACAGGTAGCCAATGTTGTACGACACCACAGTGAACGTATCTTTAGGATCCGTCAGCGGCTCACCGTAGCTAACGACTTCGGCATAGCGACGGGTTGGATAGCTGCCAGCCGTGGCCCAGCTATAGAACAGCACCAGGCTTAGTCCCGATAGCCCGAGCGCGATCGCAGCTCCCTTCAGCACCTTATCCATCTCAGCTGTCCTCAGCGAACTCAATCCCTAGACTCATTGGCAGGATTCCTCAATTTGGGTAACCTGTGGGAGCCCATGACCACCCAATACTCTGCCACCGTTTGCATGAACGTCAAGAACCTAATTTTCTTCGGCCTGTTGGTTTTTATCCCCGTCTCTATTGCCGGTCACTTCCTGCACTGGAGCGAGCTGACCATCTTCGCTACGGCCGCGCTGGCAATCATACCGCTGGCTGGGTGGATGGGAACCGCAACCGAAGAGATTGCGGTGGTAGTGGGGCCGACCTTTGGGGGATTGCTCAACGCCACCTTTGGCAATGCAACGGAGCTAATCATCGCCATTATTGCGTTGCGGGCTGGACTGATCAACGTGGTCAAGGCCAGCATTACCGGCTCCATTATTGGCAACCTGCTGCTGGTGATGGGCCTGTCAATGTTGCTGGGTGGGCTGCGGTTTAAAGAACAAGACTTTCAGCCGGTGGTGGCGCGGATGAATGCCTCGTCTATGAACCTGGCCGTGATTGCGATTTTGGTGCCCACAGCGGTGGACTTTACGTCGCCATCGATTACGGAACCCACCATGCAGCGGCTGTCGGCAGCGGTGGCCGTGGTGATGATTTTGGTTTATATCCTAACGCTGCTGTTCTCGATGAAGACCCACACCTATCTGTACGAGGTTGGCGTCGACAATCAGGCCGAGTTAGACGACGACCACGAGAAACCCAACATTGCGTTGTGGGTGGGTATCTTGCTGGGTGCCACCATCTTGGTGGCAATTGAGTCGGAGTTTTTGGTCAGCACGTTGGAAACGGCCACCGCACAAATTGGCATTTCTGAGCTGTTTACAGGCGTCATTCTGCTGCCCATCATCGGTAACGCCGCAGAGCATGCGACCGCCGTTACCGTTGCTATGAAAAACAAAATGGACCTGTCAGTCTCAGTGGCGGTGGGTTCTAGCATGCAGATTGCCATGTTTGTTGCACCGGTATTGGTGCTGGTAGGCTGGCTCATCGGTCAGCCAATGGATCTCGACTTCAACAACTTTCAGCTCCTGACCGTTGTTGTCGCCATTCTAATTGCCAACTCCATTAGTAGCGATGGCAAGTCTAACTGGCTCGAAGGCACACTACTGTTGGCAACCTATACCATCATTGGCCTCGCCTTTTACTTCCACCCAATGGTTGAAGGGCTAGGGTAAGACCGCTCCTGATGATTGACCACGACCGCCTTTTCAAAGAGCTGATATCCACATTCTTTCTGGAATTTCTGGATCTATTTTTTCCAGACATGCAGGCTTATCTTGACCCTGAATCGATCACGTTTCTTGACAAGGAAGTTTTTACAGACGTCACGGTTGGTGACCGCTACGAAACGGATCTGCTAGCCCAGGTACAGTTTCAAAACCAGACCTCGTTTTTTCTAGTTCATATCGAAAATCAGGCAACGACGCAGGCAAACTTTGCCAAGCGCATGTTTCGCTACTTTGCTCGCCTCCACGAGAAGTATGACCAGCCGGTTTACCCCATCGTCGTCTTTTCCTACGACCGCCCCAGGTCGGTAGCCGCCAACCAGTACACCGTAAGGTTCCCTGACTTTGACGTTCTTCAGTTCAACTACCAGGTTGTGCAGCTCAACCAGCTCAACTGGCGAGACTACCTAGCCCAGGCCAATCCAGTCGCCTCGGCGCTCATGGCAAAGATGCAGATTGCGCCCGCAGACCGTCCCAAGGTCAAAGCTGAGTGTCTACGCCTGCTGGTAACGCTAAAGCTTGACCCGGCTCGAATGCAGCGATAGCAGCCGCAGTTCCGTTAGGACAAGGCTGCGCCGTCATATGGCTCTACGCTGAGCAGGATTGTCGTACTTGGTGTCTGGGCCTATATGGCGCTAGCTATAAAACCGGGTTTATTGATACCTACTTGACGCTATCCACAGAAGAAACCGCAGCGTTTACCCTAGAGTTAGGTCGAATTGAACCCGCAGAGCAGGAGCAGGTCATGGAAATTGTAACGAGCTGGATGCAGCAGGGCATCGAGCAAGGCATTGAGCAGGGCATTGAGCAGGGCATTGAGCAGGGCATTGAGCAAGGTATTGAGCAGGGGCGTCAAGCGGGCAAGCTCAGTTTGCTGCTTCGACTCGCCAATAATCTGCTCGGCTCCCTGACTGCTGAGGTTGAGCAGCAGATGTACGAGCTATCAGAGCCACAGCTCGATCTTTTAACGGATCAAATCATTACCCTGACCACGTTAGATGCCCTAGCAAGTTGGCTGAATGACAAGGAGCGCGCAGCCGGATTTACCGGAGCGCGCCAGCGAGTTCTGAGCCTACTGAGGCGGCATCTCACTCGGGTTACACCCGCACAGAAGCAACAGCTCAGCGCCCTAACAGCCGACCAACTTCAGGCATTAGAGCCTGTTGTTCCTGCATTTAGGGCCAGTCAAGATTTTGAAGATTGGCTGAGTCAGAATTGCGATCGCACCCCATCGCAACACAACGCCTAGCCGTCAGCCTCTAGAACTCGTAGTTAATCGATGCCGTCAGCTCAGCATCGGTATCGTTGTTCTGAAAGATAAAGTTGCCTTCCACGTTCAGAATAACCTGCTGACTGACGCGGAAGTCTAATCCGGCAGTGATCATCGGGTCAATATCTTCGAACCCGTCGACATTGTAGGCAATACCCCCACCCAAAAACGGGTAGAAGCTGTCGCCAAGCTCGGTTTCGAAGGTGATCGGCAGGCGATATTCGGTCTCGTTACCCAGGTACAGCGCCGGTCGTACCGAAGCGGTGTACTGAGACCCGAAGCTGGTGGGCGTGCGGCCCCTACTGCTGCCGCCAAACTCTAAGACTTTGACTTTAGAGTCGATAATGAACGTCGTATCATCGTTGAAAAATGCTCGTACGCCAGCACCCACGTAATAGTCTGGGATCTGCGCTGAGGCTGCGCCTGCGGTAGCGAGGACTGAGCTAACTGCCAGAATGGGGATGAGCGATCGCATGTAAAACTCCTTGACACCTTAAGTATTTATTCGTAATCCAGATCACCATATCCGGTACTCAGCAAACTTTTCAACTATGCAAACCTGGGACACCGACCGCTACCAAACCCAGCACGACTTTGTCTGGCGTTATGGCGAGGGACTGTTGCCGCTACTGGCAGCCCAGACTGGGGAGTGCATTTTAGACTTAGGCTGCGGTACGGGGCAGCTAACCCAGCAAATTGCTGACCAGGGTGCGAGGGTCTCGGGCATTGATGCGGACCCGTCGATGGTGGCCCAGGCTCAGCAAAACTATCCTAACCTCACCTTTCGGCAGGCAGATGCCCGAGACTTCACGGTGCCAGAACCCTGCGATGCGGTATTTTCTAACGCGACGCTGCACTGGGTGACGGATGCGGATGCGGCAGTGTCGGCCATCTATACAGCACTGAAGCCCGGTGGGCGATTTGTGGCGGAGTTTGGCGGACAGGGCAATGTGCAGACGATTATTGCAGCAGTAGAAGCGGCGCTAGGTCGCTCGGGGCTAAGCCCGTGGTACTTTCCTAGTTTGGCAGAGTACGTGGCGCTGCTCGCAGCCCAGGGGTTTGAGGTGATGTTTGCTCAGCTTTA
>CAWUKV010000021.1:0-37444 GCA_963923025.1 uncultured bacterium | reverse complement strand
GTTAGCGTCACGAAGGTCTGCACCGCTCAAATTGCTCCCCCACAGGTCTGTTCCTTGTAGGTTCGCACCCACCAAATTTGCATGACTCAGATCGGTGCCTGCCAGACTTAGCCGACTTAGATCTGCCCCCCATAACGAAGCGTTTGGCACCAATTGGTAGACTCCTGCAGCCTGCCAATCAAACCCGATAGGCCACAGAGTCTCAGCGTTGCAAACGGCCTGGTGTAGCTGAGTCTGGTGCAGGATAGTGGACTCTAGATTCGTATCGAAGAGTTTTGTTCTGACCAGCGTAGCGTAGCTGAGATCGGTCGCCCACAGGCCCGTTTGTTCAAGACAGGCACCATCCAGACGAGCGTATCGCAGGTTCGACTGGCTCATATCTGCGCGGGTTAGATTGGCGTTGACGAGCCATACCCCCAGACCTCGACTGTCCACTAGACAGGCATCAGACAAATCACAGCCAGTCAGCTCCGAACCACTCAAATCGACCTGGCTGAGGTCGGCACTGGTCAAGCTGACACCAGGGGCAAGCTGATGAAGCCCTGCTGATTGCGCATCAAAGTTGGGTGGAAAACGCGTGGCGCTGCTGTAGTAGGCCCCTTTGAAATCAGCAGCTTGGATATCCGCGCCACCTAGGTCGGCTCCCCGCAGGTCAGCGCCTAACAGCTTGGCCGATTGAAGCTGAGCGTGGCTCAATTTGGCATTGCGCAAAATGGCTCGAGTGAGGTTGGCCCCAGAGAAGTTAACACCGCTTAAATCTCGGCCCCAGAGGTCTACTTTTTGAAGGTTAGCCCCTGAAAAGTTTGGTTTAGCAACAGAAGAGGAGGAGACGCTGGCCGATACCATGATGAGAATACTATCCTAAATTTGTCTTGAAGAGATTTTCTCTAACGGACACTCAGTATGAGATCTCGACATGCTTCAGGTGACTGTTGTTGGTAGGTATTACTGTAGGGTCTCAAGGTTATAGTCTCAAGGTTATAGTCTCAAGGTGCGGCCTCAAAGCTCTGAAACCAATACCACGGCTGGCCCACAACTAGGAGGCCAGCCAAGCTGACACTGCATTGGTGCGTTGGGGTAACACCGTCAGATTGTGCGCCGGACTCTCATCTAGCGGGAGAGCTGCTGGTTGATGCTGCCAAACCATAAATAGATCATCCTGCTGAGTAATCACGTAGTCGCCATAGTTGGCGTTAGCTAAATTCCTCCCCTCTTCAACATCAGTCGTCTCTTGAGGGGAGAGCTGAGATGCGCTCAACTGAGCTGCATAGAACCAATGTTTTAGCGCAGCCAACTGATAGGTGCTGTGGGCCAAGCAGTAGTATTGTCCCCTATGGGCGATTGCAAATGTGATGTGTTCCGCCGCCGATGCATTGGTGATGGCTGAGTCCTGTGTTTCTTGCTGGATGGGTACCCGAACGTGTAGGGGGATGACCTGATCAGGAAAAATCAAGCGTTCCACAGGACAGTCATGCCAAATCTCGGCTAAAGATTTGGAAGCAGGTAAAACAGGTTTATCTGGATTGGAGGTCTCCGTCGGGGCACTAGGCTCATTGTCGATTATCGGCCCTGTAGAGGAGGGAGCATGAGTGTCGACTAGGGCTAGCAGCTCATCCAAGGAAACCCCTGCTTTCCCCTCGGAGAGATGTGCTAAGGGTTCTGGTGAGGCCGTGGACCATTCGGGTAGCGTAGACTGAGTCGTGGACTGATCGGCTACTGGCGGGGCGGGGCGTTTCTGCCACCGGCGAAGCAGCTCTGCTGCTGCAACGCCTGCAATCACGCTAGCAACAATCGACATACCAATGTAACGAATGACAGGTTTTATAGACTGCTCGGGCACAGGAATGTCCTGCCGCTGTAGTGAGCCTAAAGCAACCCAACGAGGCACAGACTGGCTAAGGGAAAGCGGCAACGTAATCGCTGTGAAGGTCACCCCGGCTGCCAATATTGATGGGATAAAAATGCTGCGGAACGGAGATTGTCCCATACTGTGTCCTCTAAACTGTGCCCTCTAAATACGCACCTGAATTAATGCACTCGAAACCTTTTTCACTGGTCAAATACCTAAGCAGCTGCCACCGGATGCCTATCAGACCTAACCAAGTCTGAGCAATTTTAAAAATGTCGATATTTCCAGCAAGTCTGCAAGCCTAAAAAACTTTACCTACACGCTATTCAGTCCATGCACTGAATAACCAATTGTCCCTCCCTGTATAAAAACAGCGATCTATAGGAGGCTTTTCGGCCGTCCGAGACATACTGGACCCAATCATTACGCGGGGCAGTATCAGCGCTAGCGCACCACTTACCTATCAACTAACTGAATCAATTGAGAGTCAGTCCGATTGCTACAGTGGAACCCTACGAAGGACAAATCAATGCTGAGTAATGTCCCGGATAAGTGACGTAATAAATCTAACATTAGAAGCAGAAAAACTAACCTAAAACATAGGCTAATTGTATGAATAAATGAGCATTATTGCTGAAGCTGTGTCGGCATTTTTCAATTTCTAAACGTAATCTTCATGGAAATATTCCGGTTACCACAATGATCCGGTACGCCAAAGCTGCTACTCCATGACTTGGCTTAAGATCCGTTATGGAGAAGATCAAGGACTGTCATCTACAAATTCACTCATCCTGGTAAAAATTGTGTCAACCTGCGGCCAGCGATCTCCGCATTTACCCAGGCATACCGATAGAGTGGAGGCAGTAATTACGACAATGCCGTCTTAGGCCCCCACGCGCCAGATCAACGTAAGACGTAAGACACCGATATGAAACTGAATCTGCTGCTTTGTCTCCTGATTTTGACGGGCGCGATCGCGCCCGTCTTGTATCGGTTTGCTCGCGCTAACGAAGGCCCATCCGACGCAGAACTGCTGGCCCTGCAAGTGGAGGATGGCGTCGCCGCTAATGCCGACCCGCAGCACCCTAACTACACCTGCGTGGGCTGTGACCTACGCAACCAAGATTTCAGCAATCAAGACTTGAGTCGGGCCAACTTCTTCGGTTCTGACCTGCGCGGGGCTGACTTTAGCGGTTCACTGCTCATTAACGCCGTATTTCGCGAAACTCAGCTAGACCAGGCCGACTTTCGTCGCGCCAATTTGCGCGGAGCCGATTTGGAAGCCGCTAGCTTAGTGGAAGCTAATTTTGAAAATGCCAAACTTCTCCAGGGCACGCTGGAATACAGCACACTAGAGCGGGCTAACCTGACCAATGCTGAGCTGCGTGATGCCAACCTCTGCGCTGCTAATCTGAAGCAGTCCAATTTCCATACGGCCAGCCTCTACGGCACCATCCTGCGGGCCACCAATATGCAGGACGCCAACTTTACCGAGGCCTACATGCGCTACGCCGACATGTACAACGCCGATACCGACGGTACTGACTTTTCGGGTGCGGACATGGCATTTGTGACCTACCCCGATGGTTCAACTAACCACGAAGGCTACGTCAACTCAATCAATCAGGAAACCGATTGCAATCTTGAAGACGAATCCAGCAGCTCTAAGTAGCCTAGCGATCCATCAAAACTCCTGAGGAGAGACCATCCCCCCGCGGTCGGTCACCGTTAGTCCGCAGCACACTACCCGCTTAGTTTTCGTCAGGCCAGAGAAAATCGCCCAGTTCACCCGAGCCAGCTGTGCTGAGTCCCTCAGAGGGGGTCAAGATTACGCTGTAGTGGACCAGGTCGTCACCTAGGCGACGCTGTACCCGACTCGGAATGCCATAGTCAAAGACTACGTGACCCTGCCCAGCCAGAACGATGACGGTCGTGTTAGGGTTAGCCACTGCGAAGGTGGTGACCCCCTCGGCCATGGTTTCGTCCCACAGCACCTGCGCAGCAAAGAAATTATCGAAGTCGAAACCGCCATGGGCGCTGCCATGGGGGCTATCGCTGTCGCCGAACCCCGTCACAGCCGCAAAGAAGGCCTGATAGTCGGTGTTTTTAGTGTCGATGTCGCTCAGCGGGGGAATGTAGCGCAGGTCATCGCCAGATAAACTATCTAACCCGTTACGTGAGACTTTTCGCGTGACCTCTGCCGGCGTGTTTAGCGCAATCAGGGGAATTTGATTAGCCGCGGCGTAGCGCACAACGGGGGCGTACAGCTCCCAGGGAAATCCCCAGCGGGTTTCGTATTCGCTCTGTTCCACCAGCTCTGCTTCACTGATTTCACCGGCGAGATACGCATCTAATACGGGCTGAAAGGGCCGCTGAAACATCTCCATGCCAATGGCAATGTCCCCTTGGGTTTCGTGCAAGGACTGAATAATCTGAAGCTGAGCTGCGTGGTCCGCTTCGCTAGTGTGAATTTCAGCCAAATAGACGACTTGAGCCGCTGACAGGGCAGAGAGAATTTCTGATTGGGATAGGCGCTCCGATGCGATGTCTGCGCTCGGCGTACTTTCTGATGACGTATCGGGCGTTTCTGCAATGTCTGGTGCCTCAACACTAGCTTGGGGACTCACTGAACAGGCCGTCAGCAATAGACCCGAAAGTGACAGTCCAACCAGGGCAACAGCAAAAGAGGGCATGGTGCGATAGATCTTAGGGGATAGGAGTAAACCGGCAGCGTGCGCCAGGCCCGCTCTACTCACAGTAAAACGCAACTGTACCTAGTCCCGCAATGAATGCCGCTGATAGTGTTGGGTAACCCAGCTGCACACTCAGGAGATACAGCAAGCCGTTTACCAACAGCGCTGACCAAGGCAGTGCAGGGAAACGCGCTAGATATATCCCACCGGCTTCAACCGCCTCTAGTAGATGTAACAACGTGGAGAGTAAGGGCATCGTGGTGCTTGTCTCCCAAGACAGCTCATACTGATAGCTTAGGAATATAGGTCGCGCGATCGCAGTACCTCCGCGAGTACCTTTTGACGAAAAGGCAGACCGTCTCAGCGTGGCGACTGCTAGAAATTAACAGCAGATAACAGTAAAAATAAAGAGAGCGCTGGCCCCTCCCTGAACCCCAGACCTGCACTGGCTAGACAGCGCCGTCCGTAATTAACAGGAGCCCCGAGCGTGACAGAATCAACCCTTACCCTGCCTCAGATGGGGTGTGGCACCTGGGCCTGGGGTAACCGACTGCTATGGGGCTACGATCCCAGTATGGATGCGGCCCTACAACAGGTTTTCAACACCTGTGTTGCCAACGGCGTCACCCTGTTCGACACGGGCGACTCCTACGGAACCGGTAAGCTCAATGGCCAAAGTGAGCGGCTTTTGGGACAGTTTTCTCAGGCTTATCAGGGAGCCAATCAGGAAAATATTTGTCTGGCGACAAAGCTGGCTGCTTATCCCTGGCGACTGACCGCCGCGGCCATGGTTAAGGCCGGGCAGGCATCGGCGCAGCGGCTGGGGCGGGTTGATTTGGCACAAATGCACTGGCCTACCGCCAACTATGCGCCCTGGCAGGAGGGGGCGCTGCTAGATGGACTAGCTAATCTTTATGAGCAGGGCATCGTCAAGGGGGTGGGTCTCTCCAACTATGGTCCTAAACGGCTCCGCAAAGTTCACCAGCGGTTTGCATCGCGCGGGGTGCCCATCGTCACCCTACAGGTCCAGTATTCGCTGCTGTCGACCTATCCCATCACCACGCTGGGGCTCAAGGACACCTGCGATGAGTTGGGCATTCGGCTGATTGCCTACAGTCCCCTTGGATTGGGGGCGCTAACTGGCAAGTACAAGCCCAAAGAAAACCTACCCAGCGGTGTGCGCGGTGTGCTGTTTCGCCAAATGCTACCCGGCATTCAAACGCTGGTGGACTGTCTGAGGGAAGTCGCTCGAGAACGCGACAAAACGATGGCACAGGTGGCACTGAACTGGTGCATGTGTAAAGGAGCCATTCCGATTCCGGGTGCAAAAACCGTTGAGCAAGCGGAACAAAACATTGGCGCGCTGGGCTGGCAGCTGAGCGACGCAGAAGTGGGCGAACTGGACCGAGCCGCCGCCAACACCAGTAAGAAAATGGTGCAAAATATCTTCCAAACGCGCTGACCTCAACAGGGATGCGGTGCTGCGATACAGTTCTCTGAATATGGCGGAACTCGATCATATTTTTATTTGCACAGACGTTGATGCCCCTGCCGCTCAGCGTTTGAAAGATGCTGGGCTGACCGAAGGCTCGGGCAACGTTCACCCAGGACAGGGCAGTGCCAACCGTCGTTTTTTCTTCAAAAACGTCATGCTGGAGCTGCTGTGGGTTCACGACTTGACCGAGGCCAATAGTCAACCGATTGATTTAGGACAGCGCTGGCAACAGCGGCAGGTCTGCTGCCCCTTTGGCATCTGCCTGCGGCCTAGCCAAGGGGATGCCACCGCAACGCCCCCCTTTGCGTTCTGGCACTATCATCCCCCTTACCTCCCGCCCAGTCTCAGCATTCCAGTTGCAGACAATACGGGTAATCTGGCCGAGCCCATGCTCTTCTACCTGGCGTTTGGCACCCGCCCCGACCAGCTACCCGTCGATAAGCAGCAGCCGACCGACCATGCTGGCTCATTCAGTGAAGTCACCCGGTTGGGGTTAACCCTTACCCAAGCGGTCTCCCCCTCCGTTGGACTGCAATCCTTAATTGACCAAGCACTCATCGACCTTGAGTACGGTGACCGTTACGGCCTAACGTTGGGCTTCGACGGTGAACCACAAGGCCAGCAGGTCTCTTTCTGGCCTGAGTTACCGTTGGTGTTGAGCTGGTAACGTTTTGCACCAAGCACACAGCACTGCGCGTGTAATCTGACTCAAGTGCTTCTCGGGTTGCTATACAACGGGTTGCTATACAATTAGGGACGATCTGTACCCACGACACAAATCCATGGCAGAGACGACAGGTTCCGACGTTACCGAATCTACCGGTAAAGTTCTTCTCGTTGACGATGAACCGGGCCTGCGCGATGCTGTCCAAGCCTACTTAGAGGACAGCGGACTCGATGTCCGGGTGGCCAGCAACGCTGCCGAGGGTTGGGAGCTGCTCCAGCAGCAGACGCCGGATGTGCTGATTTCAGACATCATGATGCCCCAGGTCAATGGGTATGAGTTTTTGCAGCAGGTGCGTGGGGATGTGCGATTTAAGGCGCTGCCGGTTTTATTCTTGACGGCCAGAGGCATGAAAAGCGATCGCATTCAGGGCTACGATGCCGGGTGCGATGCCTACCTGCCCAAGCCCTTTGATCCTGAAGAGCTAGTTGCGATTGTTGGCAACCTGATCGAGCGGCAAGCTGCCCGGACGCCCGCAGCGGGCGAACTGCCTGATATTGCGGCGATGGCCCGTCAGATCGAAGAAATTAAGGCACTGCTAACCCAGCGTGGCACGATCCCTCAAAAACAGTCGGCCATTCGTATTGACCTCACCCCCCGAGAGCAGGACGTCCTTAATCTAGTGGCTGAAGGGCTGATGAACAAAGAAATTGCCAGCCGTCTGGGGACCACGGTTCGCAATGTGGAGAAGTACGTCAGCCGCCTCTTTGGTAAAACTGGCACGAGCAGCCGGACTGAGCTGGTTCGCTTTGCCCTTGAACATGGCATGGTAACGACATAGCGCACCACACGAAACGTCAGCCATTGTTGGCGGAAGCGTTATTCTATCAGGGTAGGCTTTTGCCGTTTCTATTGGTTGGGCTCCTGGTGCAGAACCCGTCAGTTACCAAATGTTTCACTATCCTGTGCCTGCTGACCGCTGTTGGATTGGCCTACGCGGAGTGGCGTGACCCACTTTCTTTGCGGCCAGAGGCAGGGGCGGTGGACTTTGGCAGCAATATGGGCACTGCGGTTCGTTTACCCACCGAGGCTCCGAAAATTCGACGGCGCTGGTTTTGGGAACAGACCGAGACTGACGCAGCAATAGTCAATAGCCCTTACCGTATTGTTGTCAATCTGACGGCTCGTCAGGTCGAGCTTTACAACGGCGCTACCCTAGTCAAAGCTTATGACGCTGCTATTGGTCAGGACGAGTGGCAAACGCCCACCGGCAGCTTTACCGTGCTACAGATGCAGGAAAACCCGGCCTGGGAGCATCCCATTACTGGCGAGGTCTTTGAAACGGGGCCAGACAACCCACTGGGTACCCACTGGATCGGGTTTTGGCAGAGCGACGGCACCCAGATCGGCTTCCACGGAACCAACCAAGAAGCCCTTATCGGTCAAGCCGTTTCCCACGGCTGTGTGCGGATGCGTAACCAAGACATTGCCGATCTCTATCGCTACGTCACAGTCGGCGTGCCGGTTGAAGTCCGGCAAGGAGAGGCATCTACCGCAAAGCTACAGCCGCCGCCAGTGACCTTAGGACAAGGTGGCGACGCCACATAGTTTTATGCCAAGCAGGATCGCCATACTCGGTGTCCTAACCTATGTGGCGCTAGCTATATATCGCATGACATAGAAAAACAAAGCCCCTAAAGCTAAGGGCTTTGTCAGCTACATTGCTCTCTTTCTCTAATGGAATGCCCGATACAGCCCTAGGCTGCGTCGGCCTGCATCTCAAACTTGCCGGCGTAGTCCTTCAGCAGATCGTTCATCTGGCCCAAGAAGTTATCACCGTTGCCCGAACGCTGAATGTTCTGCCGCTCGGGGAAGAAGTCAGGACGATTCAGGTTTGCCGCGATCGCTTCTTCGACCTGACCCGCAATTAAGTCAGCCAGCTCATGTCTAGCCTTGTCACGCTGGTAGGTGGCACCTTCCTCTGTGGTGGCATAGAGGGGCGGTAGGCGATTAAGCGCATAGGCTGCAACATCACCCAAATCGATGGTGCACTCATTTTGTGCCTCGATCTCAGCAACGCGGGCAATGGCCTCAGTGAGAACCAATTCCTCCATTACGTTGATGAACTGCTTACGAGGAACGGCGACAACCTCTCCTGTTAGCAGTGACCCCATCAGACGGTCAAGGGCCATATATTCTTCAATTGAAAGCTCTGAGGCCGTGTCACAAATGCGACCCACCTCCGCTTCCATTGCAGGGGTTAGATAACCATCCTGCAAGGCTTGTTCGACGATTTTTTCGATGCTACTCATCCTGTCAACTTGGCTCCGTACGTTCGACTGTCAAGCGCGCTGGGATTGGCGTTTGGCAACCATGGCGTTAGCCATAGTGTTCCCGAACGTGACTTTGCACACACACCCGATACAGGGATGTACCGGATACGTTGCCCCCTCACACTCCAATACGGTTGTCGTAGATATGAACATCTAACAACAACCGTATTTGTACGGAAGTTTTAAATTTTATTTCAAAATCCGCCAAAAGTCAGAATTGTATGCAGTTGAAGCGTCGAGGGCGTTACTTGGCTATGCGCCTGCTCGACTGAGTTTGCGGTCTTGGTCGATGGCCCTTTGTGGCTGGCCCGATGACATGCTACTCGATGCCGTCGTACCGCCAAGGGACTGGATCAACTGCGACGTCGTTAACGTAAAGCCCCCAGTGCAGGTTAGGGCCACTGGCAAAGCCGGTTGACCCCATACGCCCGACGACCTGTCCAGCTTGGACAAAATCACCTTCGCTGACATCAATCCGCGATAGGTGAATCATTACGCTGACGACACCTTGACCGTGGTCAATTCCTACCGTGTTGCCATTCAGGACGAAGCCATCTTCTACGCGACCGGTCAGTACAATACGGCCTGCTGCCGGTGCCACCAACGGCGACCCGTTAGCAGCCGCGTAATCTACGCCCCGGTGGTAATAGTCTTCAGCAAATACACCATTGTAATAGCGACGCAATCCGTAGACTGAGCTAACACGTCCGCCGCTGGGACGCACCATCGGACCGTTCCAATATTTCTCTGGGGTTCTCAGGGCCTTGGTTTCAGCCATGCGCCGAAATTCGTAGTCTGTCCCGTCTAACCCGGCGCGACCGGGCGACAGCGTAATGTACTGCGTGCGGAAGTTACGGTTTCGAATGGTGACGGCGGTATTACGGGTGCCTTGGTCGCCCTCGACGCGTACATCCATGCGTCCTGGCGTGGTGACTGGGCTAGTCGGAATCAGGGCACGGTATCGGCCTGCATCAGTGGCGTAGGTTTCGTAGATTTGCCCGCCAGCAGTAACGGTGGGGGCCGACTCTGCACCGCTCACCACGACGGCAATCGTGTCTCCCAGTTCGGGGTTGCTCGGTACAAACTGGACGGTGTAAGCCGCCTGAGCGGGATGGCTCAGCAGCAGGACTAGGCCCAAGCTACTGGCTATAGCACCTATCGCAAGCCCGAGTCGAGAGCGGCGCTGGCGTAAGCACCGGCCAGCCCAGGTAAAGAAAGCGTTGATCATGGTGTGTGAGGATGAGTGGGTGCGATACCGAGACTAGCACCCCCGATTAGAGACGTTCAAACTGTAGTGACGAAAAACTGAATGGTCACTCTAGAACGATTACTTTACAGGTCCAGAGGGTTGTATCTAAAATCCGGACGCTAGGCATCGTTGACTCAATCCAGATCGTTAGGACTTGATATAGGCAATTGCGCCCCGCATCAGGATCAGCGTCTGCCCATCTGCCTCAACACACACGGCGTTCTGGTCCTGCCAACGGACGTTCCCATTGACGACATCGCCAGTGGTGAGCTTGATCTCCACCCCCTGCTGGTCGCGAATCAGCATTTGAACCTGGCGAATACTGGGAAGTCCGGTTTCAAAATCAGTGGCCATAGCAGCGCCTCAAGCAAAAAAGACAGTCCTAAGTTACCCGTTTCTGACTGTTCAGGAGAAATATGACGAATAGATCTGATAAATACGATTCTGATATAGCCGCCGCCAGCTGGAGGGACGCCGCACAGGTCGTCGATATCAGGGCTAACCATGAGCGCTATACAATGGAGCGAAAGCAAACTTCAAGCAGGCAAGACGGCGATGGCGACGACGTTCAGTAAGTATCACGGGCTGGGTAACGACTTTATCCTGGTGGATAACCGGCAGCAGTCTGAGCCGGTACTGACGCCAGAGCAGGCCGTGACGCTGTGCGATCGCAACTTTGGCATCGGTGCAGATGGCGTGATTTTTGCCCTGCCTGGTGAGCATGGGGCCGACTACACCATGCGCATCTTTAACTCCGATGGGTCGGAGCCGGAAATGTGCGGTAACGGCATCCGCTGCATGGCCAAGTTCTTGGTGGCGCTAGAGACCACAGATGGGCAGCCGCCTGCCGCTCCTTACGCCTACAAAATTCATACCCTGGCCGGGTTAATCGTGCCAGAGCTACAGGCAGATGGTCAGATCACTGTTGATATGGGTGAGCCCCGGCTGCTGGCAGAGGAGATACCCACCACGCTAGCGGCCGCAGGTGAAAAGGTGGTGGATGTGTCCCTGTCAGCGGCAGGGCAGAGCTGGCAGGTGACCTGTGTGAGCATGGGCAACCCTCACTGCATTACCTTTGTGCCCGATGCTGAGGCCATTGACCTGGCAACGCTAGGGCCACAGTTCGAACACCACGAGGTATTCCCCGCCCGGATCAATACCGAATTTATTCAGGTGGTCCGACCCGACTATTTAAAGATGCGCGTTTGGGAACGGGGGGCAGGGGCCACCCTGGCCTGCGGGACCGGGGCCTGTGCGTCACTGGTTGCGGGTGTGCTGAATGGGCAGTGCGATCGCACTGCAACGCTGGAGCTGCCTGGCGGCCCGCTCAAGATTCACTGGTCTCCAGACAATAACCACGTTTACATGACCGGCCCTGCTCAGCAGGTCTTTAGCGGTCAGACCGTCCAATAGCCCACCTGCCGTTGACCTGTGATAGGCCAGTAATATGATCGTCCTAACCAACGACGACGGATTTGATGCGCCCGGTATTCATGCGTTGCAGGCGGCTGTAGCGCTAGCCTTCCCTGACCAGCCCAGCGCCATCGTCGCCCCCGACCAGCACCTCTCTGGCTGTAGCCACCAGATGAATCGCGGTCGACCGATTACCATCGACCAGCGCGGAGAAAACGCCTACGCCATTGGCGGTACCCCCGCTGACTGTGCCCGAGTGGCGCTCAGCCATCTCTATCCCCAAGCTCAGTGGGTCCTATCCGGCATCAATGCCGGCGGCAATCTCGGCGCAGATATGTACCTCTCAGGCACCGTTGCTGCTGTGCGAGAGGCCACCTTGCTGCGGGTGCCGGGACTGGCGGTCTCCCACTACATCCATAACCGTCAGCCCATTGATTGGCAGCAGGCCACAGAACGGGTGGCTAAGATTCTGGCTCAATTTATGGCAACGCCACCGGAACCTGGCGCATTTTGGAATGTTAACTTGCCCCACGGCGAAGCCGTTGATGGTTCAGGTCAGGAGCCCAACATTCAAGTCTGTACTGCCTGTACCCAGCCGCTACCCACGGCCTACGCCGTAGAAAATAACGAATTTCGATACGTCGGTCGGTACAGCGATCGCCAGCGCGATCCGGGGGGCGATACCGATATTTGTCTGAGCGGGAATATCAGCGCGGTCAAAATTCGCCTGTGGTAGCGATTGTTTTTTTAGTAACATGCTTTGCAGCTGTTGCCCATTTGGGGTTATGAGCCGGTTATGACCCAGCTTCAAAATGCCTTTACGCTCTTTTTGAGCCTGCTGGTAGAGGCCGTTCCGTTTTTGCTGATCGGTGTTGCCTTTTCCAGCCTGTTGCTGTTTTTTGTCAGTGAGCAGAAGCTCGTAGGCATTTTGCCGAAAAATCCACTATTTGGAGCCCTGGCTGGCAGCCTGATGGGCGTGTTCTTTCCGGTGTGTGAATGCGGCAACGTCCCAGTTGCGCGACGACTGATTGTGCAGGGAGCCCCGTCTGCGGTGGCGATTGGCTTTCTGCTAGCTGCTCCAACCATTAACCCGGTGGTGTTTTGGGCAACCTGGGTCGCCTTTCGCGACCAGCCCGAAATCGTCTTTATGCGGGTGGGGTTTACGCTGATTATTGCCACTACGATTGGCTGGGTATTCAGCCGTCAAAAGGACATGCGGCCACTCCTTCAGGCCAATGTGGCCCGTAGCATGATGCGACCTGTCAAGTCGCCCTCAAGCTCGGGTGAATCTTTGCTCAGCTCGGGGACGTATTTGATACAGTCTCCCGGCAAAACCCTGCAGCTTGATACGGCTGGGGCGGCGGCACTGGTGGCGAATCCCTTTCAGGACAAACCCTGGCCTGTCAAGCTACGGCTCATGCTCGAAAACATGATCTACGAGCTGCGCGAACTGGCGGCTGTGTTGGTTATGGGTAGCGCGATCGCGGCAACCGTTCAGGTGGCCATCCCCAGGGACGTGATTTTGAACCTGGGCCAGGGGGTCGTTACCTCCATCATTGCCATGATGGTCTTGGCAGCGGTGGTCTCAATTTGCTCTACAGTCGACTCGTTCTTTGCCCTTTCCTTTGCCTCTACGTTTACCAGCGGCTCACTGCTGGCGTTTCTGCTGTTTGGTCCAATGATTGATCTGAAGAACATCGGGCTGATGATGACGGTGTTTAAGGGACGAGCGGTGACGTACATGTTCATACTGGCCGCTCAGCTTTGCTTTGTTTTCTCTCTGTTGGTGAACCTCTATGTCGGCTAAGCGGGTGTCGCTCTCACGTTCACCAGGTCCGTCACGTCCTCGTTTGCCCTGGGGTGATGTGCTAGATGCGCTGACGCTGCTGATTTGGAGCCTGATGCTGTTCCGCTACTGGCTGACGGGTAAGCTGCTTGTCCTGCTCCATCCGGACTATGCCTGGTTATCCAACAGTGCGGCAGTCATCCTACTGCTCTTGGCCTTGTTTAAGCTGATACAGATTGGCCTCAGCCTTGGACGACGTCCGGTCACCGGGCAAGGGGGCGCTGCTACGCCAGGGCATGTGACGTTACTACCCCCTAAGCTGAGCAGCTTCATTCTGCTGGGTGTGGCCGTCTTTGGGCTAATTTATACGCCGCGGGCTTTTGCCAGTGAGACGGCCATTCAACGCGGTATTGCCGATACGTTAACGCTGACGCGATCGCAGCCCCAGCGCTTTGTGCGTCAAACCTCGCCAGACGAGCGCACCATCATTGACTGGGTCCGCACGCTCAATGTGTATCCCGAGCCTGATGCCTACAACGACCAACCGGTCAAGGTACAGGGGTTTGTCATCCACCCGGAGGCCTGGCCCGACGACTATCTGATGATCTCGCGTTTCGTTCTCACCTGCTGTGCTGCCGATGCCTACCCAGTGGGCCTCCCCGTGAAGCTAGCCGTCTCCCGTCAGGCCTACCCCGTGGACGGCTGGCTGGAAATTACGGGCAAGGCCGCAACCGACACCCTGGACGGTCAGCGCCAGCTCGTGATCCTGCCCGACGGACTCGAAAGCATTCCAGAGCCGCGTAATCCTTACGAGTACTAGTACGAAAAGTCAAAAACCACCATGTCCTCTCGCCGCCTGCAACCCCTAGACCGTTTGTCGCTCAGCCTGATGGTGTTGCTGGGTATCGTTATGGCCGTACTGGTTGCGTTCGGTCAGGGCGCAGCCGCCCGTGTGCGCACGTTTTCCTGGGCAGAACAACCCGTCAGCGCCAACGATGCGGCCTTTCTGATGACCTTTAGCCGCCCGATGGACCAGGATAGCGTTCAGCAAAACCTGACAATTGAGCCGCCGCTGCCTGGTAAGTTTAGCTGGGCGGGGCGTCGCATGGCTTACACGCTTGACCGACCGGCACCCTATGGCGAAAGCTTTGCCATCTCGCTACCCGAAGCTAGCGATCGCTTTGAGCCAGAGGCCGGTAACTTTGAATCTTTTTCAAGTGAGTTTTCAACGCGCGATCGCGCCTTTGCCTACATCGGCGTTGAGGGTGACAATCAGGGCCGTTTGGTGCTTTACAACCTGACGCAGCAAACTGAGACAGCCCTGACCCCTGCTGATATGGTGGTCATCGACTTCGAACCTTACCCCAGCAGCGACAAAATTTTGTTCTCAGCAACGGACTATCAGTCTTACCAAACCAACGCAAAAACACAGAACCTTTACGCTGTTACAACAGGGCTAGGCGAACCCGAACCAAGCCCCTGGTGGATGTTTTGGGCGACCCATCAGCCCGTTGCCGCTGGACAAATCGACCTTGTTCTGGACAGTACCGACTATCAGAACCTTAAGTTTGACCTGTCCCCCGACGGTCAAACCATTGTTGCTCAGCGAATCAATCAGGCCGACCCCAATGACTTTGGTCCCTGGGTTCTCTCTGAGGGATTGCCCCCTCGACGGCTAGAGACCGAACCCGGTGGTGACTTTATCATCGCGCCAGATAGCCAATCATTGCTGCTTCAGCAAGGACAAGGCACAGCTGTGATCGCATTATCTGAAACAGCAGAAGAATCTGCCGGTGAAACGCTAGATTTCTTGCCTGAGTATGGCTTGGTTTTAGACGTTACCGATGACGGCTCAGCTGCCGCCATGGTGAGCTTTAACCAAGATGATCCAGAGAAGCGATATACACAATCTCTCTTCTGGGTCTCCAATCAGGGAGAAGAAAAACCTTTATTGAATGCTACAGGCGCAATTTTGGACGCACAGTTTGATCCGACCAACCGTCTGATCTACTGCCTGATCAGTCAGCTTTTACCTGGAGAAACTTACCAGGTTCAGCCATATCTAATCGCTGTAGACATTCAAACGGGAGATCTTTACGACCTGCTAGCGCTCCCCCCCCAGCCCTCAGCGAGAATGAGCCTCTCACCCGATGGGCTGGCTGTCTTGTATGACGAAACAGTCGAGGTGACAACGTCTGCTAACCCCATCCGTACCAGCGATGGGCGCACCATTGAAACAGGAAAACTATGGTTAGTCCCTCTATTTCAAACCCAACAGAGTCGACTCGATAATCGGCCTAATCCTGCTGAACCGGAGGCGCTACCCTTTGCGGGGTTAACTCCTATTTGGATGCCTTAGAACAAGGCTATTGAAAAAGGCCTTAGAACAAAGGAAAGTCGTTAAACAACAAAGTTCGGGACAATAACTGTTGCCCTCAGGGGCGATGCTAGTGTTCTGTCGGTACGCGAGAGGTCCGCTCGAGATACATATTCAAGAAAACATTGGCTGCAGACGGCTCAAGCGAGTCAAGTGCCTTAATAATTTCGGGAACCGAATCTGCCAGCGGGTCGCTGACTTCGTTAACCCACTGGTTGACCGTAGAACGGGCAACGCCCATAGTTACGGCCAGCCGGTTTTGTGAAATACCGTACTGCGTCAAAACGTGCTTTAGTGCTTTTCCTGCCCTTCCCATTGCTCAATATCTCAGTGTAATGTACGAAAATCAGAAGAGTCTGTATATACGACCCCTCCTGTTCATGACTTCTTGTCCCCGTTGGCCAATCCCGGAAATATTTAGATAATCCACATGACAATTTATACAACATGCGGAATTTTCATCCGAGATATTACGGATTCTAGCCTGTGTTCGCCGATGCCGAAGCATCCTCGTTAGAACCAATAATCGATTTGCAACCAAAAACTGGGGTTTGGGCGTGTTCCTAAGTTCTTTGTAAGAAACACACCTGCGGCATTACGAGTTGGCGTGACAAGGAAATCACTCTGATTCTGTTGCCTGGTCGGCTAGCAAAGTAAAGTTTTGTAACCACTGACCGTGGCTGGCTCTTGATAACGACAGGACATTGTTGGTCCGTCTTGAAAATCTCAGGGAACGTACGCTAGCCAGGCTTTTTAGAAATCACTGATAGTAGCGGTGCTTATCTTGTTACGTATACAGAGTGTGCCAGTTCTTGTAGTGGGCTACGGTGCGTGCACAGCTTTCTAAAACAAGACATTGCCATCATCAAGCACAATGGCGGCCTAACTTCGGGTGAAAAAGTGATCTTGTTACCCATATATGGCAGTCGAAGGGTTGGTTAAAGCATTCGACTGCGTCGAGGGGCTCCAGCATCAAGAACTTCGGCGCCAGGAACTGTCCCTAGCAACTCGACGAATGCAATAGCTCTCGCCACTTTGCTTAGGACATCTCTGGCGATCAAGTGCTTAGTACTGGAGCCGAGTGGCCCGCTGTCGCGCCCAAACCTATGTGGCGACGGCTACAGCTTTGGGCACTTCGCTTGAGTCTCCGAATTCATATCCGGCGACCTGTGGGCTAGCACGCCAGGCCAGAACCCGATAGCGTTTTAACCTGATCCTTAACCGTATGGTTTGCAGAATAGCCAGATTAAGTGGCTGTGTCGGGCTCAGTTTGAAAACTTAAAGGACCCACAAGCGGCTCACTGTAGGGCCCAATTGCTTCTGTTTCTACAGTATCCGTCAGCGCGTCAGCGCCAGCATCTGGTAGATGCACGCCCGACGGATGCGTAGACGGTGGCATGGGCAGTGGAGGGGTAGGTGTTGTCTCTGTAGAGCGTACGTCTAATGGTAAGGCTTGTGGCCGGGGCGACTCTAACGGTTGCGACGGCGCGTTGCGGATGGGTTCAAACTCGCTGTGCGGCGACTGCTTTGGACCCCAGTTGTCAAGCTTAGGCAGGACAGGTTCTTGAGCGCCTTCTCCAGGGGTTTCGATGTCTTCAACAAACGGGGTGGTTCCCTGCGAATCTGTTCTGGCGGGAGATTGCGGGGTGTTTAGCTCAGGGTAATGCTCAAAATTGTTCTGGATTGAGCCACCTGAGGGAGACGCATCCCCTGTAGGGTGATGGGCGGGTTCAGATGCCTCAATCTCGAAGGCTTCGACATTGGAACCGTCAGTGTCTACACGCTCAACACCCGAACGATTCTCGTCAAAGCGGTTAGGCATTTTAACGCCGTTGGACCAACCACCCCCACCGTTTTCAGCTGTGTTGTCTGCCGCCTCAGACCCATATTCTATGGGCGATTGCCATTCAACTGCTTCTGGGTCTGTGCTCTCGGAGCCTGTGGGGACCTGCGGCCAAATTTCTGAGGTGTTTTCAGTGCTGTTGTCCTCAAGCGGAAGTCTCTCCAACTGAGGCGTCTCTGGCTGCAGTCTGTCCGGTTGGGACCTGTCTAACTGAGGCCTGTTTAATGGGGGCGTGTCAAATAGCGCTGGGGCCAGATCTGACGGTTCTAGCTCACCACCCAATGAAGGGGTTGCCTCCAAATCAGGTACGGGTTTAACCGTAGCGCCTGCCCGGCCTGTCAAAACAGCTGGAAAGTTAAGCGGCTGATCGAGCTGAGCAGAAGCTTGGCGAATCTGCTGGAGGATAGCCTCACCTTGTTCACCCGTTGCTGCGGTTGGCTGGGCACGGCGTACGGTAACGGGCAAAAATTCAACTTTCATCTGCTGGGCGTTGAGTGAGACTCGCAAAGCGGCTGTCTCCCGGTCTTCTAGGGGCGCGTCGGCAAAAATGAAGTCACCTAGCGCATAGACGATCGCTCGCCCTTTATAAACCTCAGCGCCTTGCAGCTGTTGGGGATGGTAGCCCACAACCAGATCGGCCCCTGCGTCTATCGCCCGTCGAGAGAGGTCTACTTGCTGTGGGGTTGGGTCGACGCCGAGTTCATCGTCGACCCAGCGATAGTTGACCACAACCCAGGCGACCCCATCGCGAATGGCCGCAACATCTTCTAGTACAGCTTCGCGGGTCGGCAAGTTGCTGCCCGCCTGGTCTTCAGCCGCCGCAATAGCGGGCTCCGCATGATAGCTCAAATACGCAATTCGCTGACCTTTGACATCTAAGATTTCGGGGCGTCGAGCCTCTCGCTGATTGCGACCGGCCCCAACTCGATACAGCCCGGACTGATCCAAGGTATCCAAGGTTTCTATCAGACCCTGCTCGCCCAAATCCATGGTGCGATCGCCCGAAAGTCCAACAATATCCACCCCCCCTTGTTTAAGGGCGGCGACAGCCTCGGGTCGTGTCCGTCGATAGTAGCCTTCTTGGATAGACGTCCCGGCGGTGGCTAGGGGGTTCCCCAGATTGACCATCGACACATCTGCCTGCGCGTAGGCAGGCAATCCCTGGAGCAGCTGATCGGCAGTCTGGGGCGAAGACAGGTCGACGTTACCAACGGTGACCTCCCCCCCAAACATCAGCGTTACTGTGGGGTCGCTGGGGTCGCTGACATTGTCATGGGGCATGACGGCCACTGGCTCTAGCGCTGCCTGAATACTGTTGACTCGGGCCGGGGCAGGCGTATAAGCAACGGACGTGCCCGTGGCGGGGCTTGCATGGGGTGGACTGCTGGGGGGCGGCAGCGTCGGTAGACTGGGGCTCCGAGATATCAGCACCTCGGTTAAGCAGCCCGCAATAAAGGCCGCGGCCACAGATCCCGACAGCAGCGCTGCCCGAACAATTTTGAACTGTCGGTCTACTGCACTCCGTGAACGCCGCACAGCTCTGCGGGCTGACCGATGCAGCGGCTGTCCCCGGCGAGCGTCAGGACGATTGAGGGTGGGAGATGGACTCACGGGTGAGCGCGACGGCGCGACGGTTGCCGAAGAAGGCGAGGCAGCGGTCTGCCGGCGGAGTCTTACCCGTCGCTGCCAGACTCCATTGGTCTGCCCGATGGGCCGCGCAATAATGTGGACCCCTTCAATCAGGTCAGACTGTAGCTGCCACAACCGACTACAGAGCAGGCGGACGA
Source organism: uncultured bacterium (assembly GCA_963923025.1). Taxonomy (GTDB): domain Bacteria; phylum Cyanobacteriota; class Cyanobacteriia; order Phormidesmidales; family Phormidesmidaceae; genus CAWUKV01. The sequence continues at coordinate 17,955 of CAWUKV010000021.1, read as the reverse complement.
GCCGTTCCTTCTGAGGCGGACGCTTGAATTCTAGGATGACCTGCAAGCAGCCCGGACGCCCATCGGGTTTGATTTGAGCGTAGATGCCGTAGGGTACCAGCGGTTGGTTGACCCATAGAGCAATGGCTTGGAAGTAACCTGCCGCTGCAAATTGCTTAACTTGCTCTATTGGCGGCAGAGACGGAGGATTAAAAGTGGCGCTGACCATGTTCGCTGATAAAAGTCACGAGTTTAGATCCCGAGGGTTCTAAATCGCTGTCGCTTAGTACGATGCAGCCTACCCCGCCCTGTCCAAAATCCTTCATCGACAGACCGTTGTTGGTCCTCTAAGGGCTGACGTCGTTAGCCTCGGTCTCGCTGGGGTCAGTATCAGACAAGCTGTCTGATGTGGGGGAAACGCCGTCTACCGCGCTATCCGTCTCCGTTGAGGATTGGGTGGGGGTAATTTCGCTGGCCATGGCCTGATAGATGGTCTGCGACAGTCGACGGATGAGCTCTCTGGCCCGTCCATCATTTTCTGGCCGGGTTACCAGAGCCGCAACGGCGTAGCGTTTTCCGTTGGGTAAATCTACTAGGGCCACGTCTCCTAGCAGTACGCCAATGTCGCCTGTTTTGTTGTAGACCACCGCCCCTTCCTCGACCCCGGAGGCCAGCAGACGCTTGTTGTAGGTCCGTTGGAGGATGTTGAAGATGCGATCGCGCGATCTCAGGGTCAGCGCTTCCCCTCGGTGCAGCAGCGCCATCATCTTGACCAAGTCGCGGGGACTGGTTGTGTTGGTGCCCTCCAAATCGGGTAGGGGGTTGTTGAGCTGTGTACTGGTGAGCCCCCAGTCGGCAAAGCGGCCGTTAAGGGCCTCGTTGCCGCCGAGCAGGTCGATGATCATGTTGGTGGCCGTGTTATCGCTGTTGATGATCATCTGGGTCGCCACCTCCAACACGGTGTATTGCAGGTCCGGTGACTGGTTTTGCATGTCGCCCGATCCGCCAGCAATCTGCTCTGGCTGGACCTGCATAATCTGCTCTAGGCTGATCCGGCCTGCGTCCACTTCTTCAAAGAGCGCAACTAGGATGGGCAGCTTGACCGTACTGGCGGCAGGGACAGATTCTTGCCCGTCCAGATTGACGTAGGCCCCCGTGTCTAAATCAACCCAGAACAGGCCAGGAGTGAGTCCTGGCGTTAGCTCCGGAATCTCGACCAGGGCAGTTTTAAGCGGGGCTAGCTCCTGCGTGAGCCCTAAGGTATTGGCCGCTTCGCTGCCGTCGGCAGTAATGGCAGACTCTGTCTGGGCTGCGGTGGGGCCACTGGTCGGGGTCCCCGGCCGCGTGTCAGCTGGGGTCAGCACTGACAGTAGCGTCCCCGTCAGGGCTGCAACCCCCACCCCGATGATCAGCGTTCTAGCTATCCACAGCACAGGACGCGGGGCAGACGGCAGTTGGGGTAGTCGCTGTGTGTCTGCTTGGGGTGGCCAAGCTGAGGGTCGTTTCCGGCCTGAACGGCGTGCCCGTGTCGTCCGACGCGAGCCCAAGCGCTGGGAATCCGAACGCAGGGAATCCGAACGCCGTAAATCAGTGCCTCGAACGTTCGGGTCGGGCGTAAAAGCTGTACTCGATGAGGCGAAGACAGGCGCCTGAGTTTGACGTCTCCCAGTTCGAGCTGCCCCTGATTCGCGGGTGGTGTCTGGTTTGGCCTGTTCCCGAGTCCCCCGTCGGGACGAGAGGAGTTGCTCAATCCAGGAACGGCGACGCCGCTCTCGCCGTTTGGGTGTCGTCGCACTAGCAGGGGTGCGGCTAACGCGACGGGAGGGTAAGTTGTTGGGCTTAGCGTATGGCGAAGAAGAATCAGGCATATTGACGTTGACCGTTCACAGAGAACAAGAAGGGAAGGTTGGGTGCTGTTTCATCAGGCTAGGCATAGCGGGACTGAGCGGACCGAACCGAAGATTGGTGCTGGGAGATGGGTGTTGGGGCTGTGCTGGGTGGGTTAGGCATCATCCGATGCTGAGGTTGATGGATTGAGCGGCGGTAGCTGGTTGGGTGATGTTGGCTGATTGAGCGCCCATTCTAACTGGCGCAGGACACCTCGGAGCATGGCCAGCTCCGCAGCTGTTGGCATGGTTCGGTGCAGCAGTTGGCGAAACTTACGCATACGGCTAGACGCAGTGTGCGGGTAGAGGTAGCCAATCTTCAGCAGCGTCGACTCTAAATGACCGTAGTACCGCTCCAAGTCGTCTAGGGTGGCAGGCGGGTCTGAAGCAGACGTAGAACTGACGGTCTCAGGCGCAGCCGTTGGAATACTGGTTGGTGTACCAGAAGCCGCGACATTTGGCAAGATTTGAGAGGGGACAGGCGTCGTAGCGGCGACGTTGCGTGCTAAGCGAGAGAGTTCGTAGCAGCACAGCGCCACGGCCTGGGCCAGGTTGAGCGACGGGTAGACAGAATCTGTGGGAATTTTGACAAAACGCTGGGCCTGGCAGAGTTCGTTGTTGTTGAGTCCTCTAGATTCGGGGCCAAACACCAGTGCTGTCTGGGCAAAGCGAGGATCCAGTAAGTGGGGCAGCTCGGTTTCCGGTAGGGCTAGGGGGCGGCTGAGGTCGCGATCGCGCGCCGTAGTGGCAACGGCTAGTCCACATCCGGCCAGCGCAGTAGCGAGGGAATCAACCTGCTGAGCGGCCAGTAGGACATCCTTGGCATGGACGGCCATTTGCTGAGCCGCCTCACCTAGCGCATCGCATTGGGGGTTGACCAACACCAGCTGCCGTAGCCCAAAATTTTTCATCACGCGGGCTGCGGACCCGATATTGAGCGGTCCCTCGGGCTCGACCAGTACAACCCGAACGCGGTCTAGCTCGACCATGTGCTGTCGTCCTTACGTTAACTTCCCGATCCACGCCTAACACGCTATACCGAATAGGGAGCTGGCGTCATGTTGGTCAAGAACGTTCATGCTCTTTCGCCCCTCAAACCCACCTTTCCTATGGCCCGCTCCAAATCTGATTTACCCAGCAAAGTTTGTCCGGTTTGCCAGCGACCGTTCACCTGGCGTAAAAAATGGGCCAAATGCTGGGACGAGGTGAAGTACTGCTCAGACCGCTGCCGCCGTCGTCGACAACAGGCTGCGCCAGTAAAGGAGTAGGCGTGTACCCCCGACTAGGCAAACCGTAAGACGGTTAATCTGCTACCAGCCATACAGTTCCACGGGCATCTCCCATGCAATCTCATCACGTCCCAAAACTGATCATTCACGGCGGTGCAGGCGGTGCGCTGCACCGTCCAGAAAATGTCGCCATGATTCGCCAGGTACTCCATCACATCGTCAGCGAGACTTACGCTCAGCTGCAGGCGGGCGAATCTGCCCAGGCAGTGGTGGCTTACGGGGCTCGGCTGCTAGAGTCCCATCCGCTGTTCAATGCAGGTTATGGCTCAGCTCTCCAAAGTGACGGTCAAGTCCGTATGAGTGCGGCCCTAATGGACGGCCATCAGCAGACCTTTAGCGGCGTGATCAACGTCTCCAAGGTGGAGCATCCCATCGACATGGCTGCTGGATTGCAGAGTGAGCCTGACCGGGTCCTGTCCGACTACGGCGCAACCGAGCGTGCCCGTGAACTCCAGCTACCGCTGTTTGACCCGGCCACTGACCTGCGGCTAGAGGAGTGGCTGCGGGCTCGCCAGGGCAACTTCACGGCAACATCGGCTACGGTGATTGCTGAGGCGGATCCGACTCCAGCACAGCAAAGCGTCTCAAAAGCGGTTACAGAACTGCGGCGCGGTACCATTGGCGTCGTTGCGCTAGATCAGCAGGGGCGGATTGCCGCCGCTACGTCCACGGGTGGTCGGGGACTAGAACGCATCGGCCGCGTGAGCGATGCGGCGATGCCTGCGGGTACCTATGCCACCTCAGTAGCAGGCGTCAGCTGTACGGGCATTGGCGAAGACATCATCGATCACTGCTTGGCGGCTCGACTGGTGGTGCGGGTTACCGATGTGCTAACTCTGGCTGCAGCACTGGAGAAATCGTTTGCGGAGGGTCAGCAGCAGCAGCGAGATTTTGGCGCGATCGCGATCTCACAATCCGGCACTATCGGCTGGGGCAAAACCAGCGACGTGCTTTTGTCCGCCTATCACTCCGGGGAAACGATTGGCGATACGCTCAATCTGGCATTGGGGCTACAGACGGGCTGCGTGAGTTAGGTCGGTGTGTAAGTCCGACGGATTGAATATGCGCATAATTGAACAACAGAACCGTGCGGGCAGGTGTGTAGACAGTCTCAAATCATGTCGACAAGTTTTGTTATCAAAACTTGTTGTCGAGTAATAACCCGGTCTCTAGATCGCTCATTTGTGGCGCTACTACGTATTTATGCGGATAACGCCTGCTGTTACGGCTATTCCGAATTTGTAAAGTTAATTGTTTGAATAAAAGTTTTATAAATCTCATCAGTTTGGACTTGTAGGTTCCGTAGAAGCGCGGCAGATTAGACACAAGTTCTGAAAAACGTTGCCAGTGGGCTGGTGCTGTCCGTTTTGCGGTTGGTTTACAGCTTACTGGTACGGCCTATTTGTTATGCGCATTGTTCACCCTAAGCTGACTCGGGTTACACCGGAACGGTGGCGACTTCGCTCTCCGATTGTTCCTGAACCCCGTGCCAAAACCCGATTTAGCTTTACTCGTATCGTCGATACCCAAACACCCATTCCGGGCTGTCCTGGCTTTTTTAGTCGACTTGGGCAGGGTGTGGTCTCTTCGGACCGAGTGGCCTTTTGGGGGGGGAACGAATACGGCTATTCAGGCATTTATCTGGCTGACAGTAGCGGCATTAAAGTCGTAGTCGATAGTCAAAAGTGTGTTCCCAATCGAGCTCATCGGTTCACGCTGTTTGGCACCGCGCCAAAGTTCGACGACGATAGGCTGATTTTTCTGGGCCAGGATGACTCGGCTCAAATTTGTCTGTACCAGGACAGCCACTATCGCCTGACCCCACTCGTCGAGACCGAACAGCAGATTTTGGGTGATCGCTTCATCAACCTGAGCAATCCTGTTGCCTGTGGTAGTCATCTGGCGTTTTTGGCGCGTTTGGAAAGTACGGGCAACAAGGGTCTGTTTTTGTACCACAACAAAACTGTGACTGCGGTAGCCTACCAGCGCCTAGCCGGTCCCTTTCTAGATGATCTCACCGAACCCGACGTTGACGCCCACGGTATCGTTGTCTTTGTCGGACAAGACCGAGAGCGTCGTCCAGGGCTGTACCGCTACGCGCCCCATCAGGTAAACCGTCTAATCTCGACAGACACCCCCATTCCGGGCGGTATCGGCACATTTACCGGCTTTAGTAGCCCCACCGTCAGCGGTCATCTCACCACGTTCATGGGGCGCGGCAGGCTGATGCAGCAGGGCCTCTATCAAATAGGTCCTAACGGGTTGCAGGCCGTGGTGGATGTGCATACTCGCATGCCTGCTAGTCTGGAGCCCTTCTCTCAATTCCAGACCTTTGCCGTGGCCGGTGACCGAATTGCGTTTTTGGCCGGTGCAGAAGGCGGCTGCTTTGGATTGTTTTTGATTGAAGCGGGGCAAATTTCTAAGGTGATTGAATTGGGCGACCGGTTGGATGACGCTACCGTTGTTCGCCTTCAGCTGAGCCGTCACAGTCTGACGGCTGATAGCCTGATCTTCAAAGCTCAGTTTCAGGATGGGACTCAGGGGCTGTTTCGCTGCGGTAGCTAGTACAGCTAAGCAAAGACACAAGAACCCTCCAAAAACGCTGTAAGGCTTAGCCCACCAGGACTCTGATTCTAGCTTTGTACTTTTGCCCTTCTACGCTGATTGTGGCTGATCATCGGGCCGATCATTGGGCCGAACGGACTTTCTGGAAGGCAACGGCTAGTCTCCTGTCAGCAGTCCCAACGTCTGCAACTGTGGGTCAGTAAAATCCGCCACAGTCAAGCTAGCACCCAAGTCAGACAAACGGGACGCTGAGTAGGTTGAGGTGACCCCAACCGTTTTGAGCCCGGCGGCGACCGCCGAGCGAACGCCAGCGGGAGAATCTTCAAAAACAATTGCCTCATCAGTACCCAGATTGAACCGCTCTAGCGCAGTTTGATAGGGCAGTGGGCTGGGTTTGCCCTGGGGCAGATCATCGCCAATGATTACAACCTCAAAGGTGTCCCATAGGTTTAATGCCCGCAGCATGAATTCGGCGTTGGGGCGTGGGGCATTGGTCACCACCGCGTAAGCCCACGCCTGCTGTTGTAGCCAGCTCAGCAATGGGAGGAGGCCTGGCATCGGCTGAAGCTGCTGTCCAGCGGCGACACGAAACTGTGTTTCTTTGGCTTCACTCAGTTGGGCACTCTCCTCGGGTGATAGCGCTGGCAGTAGGTCTTTGAGAATGTCAACGTTTAACCGCCCGCTGAAGTGGGTCTTGTAAAAGGCTTCGTCAAACGTCAGATCATAAGGCGCTAGCATCGACTGCCAAACGCGGAAATGAATCGGGTCGGTGTGGGTCAGCGTGCCGTCAAGATCGAATAGAACCGCTTTGAGCATGGCCGTTGTCAGCGTAGATAAAGGTTGCCGGGAGCTAGTCTGACACAGCTGCTTCGTACCTGTCTGTAGGCTGCGAGGAATACGCTGCGGCGAGACAGGTGCTATGGTACTAGCCGGTCTTTTCGGGATAAATGCGGGATAAAGCTTAACCCTGTCAGAGGAGTTTGACGTGCTACGATGAGCTCCCTGGAAGGTTCTAGCGGGGACCAGCCGCTAGAGGAAAGGGGGAAAGCGCGGTGTAAATCCGCCACTGTCCCGCAGCTGTGAGTCGAGCGATGTGGCTGCATCGTTTGTACTAGTCAGAATGCCCGCCTTCCCGGATTCACCAGATTTATTTGGTGGATTTACCACACAGGCTCACCCCATCTGCGAGGTACAGATGACCGTTCCTTCTAAGCCCGCGATCGCACCCTCACAGATCGCCGCTCATTCCCCTCAACCATCTCCCCAAAGGCGACGTGTATCCGTCGATCAGCGTCAGGTCTGGCTAGCCATTGCCACACTCACGCTGATCACCGTTTTGACTCTGGCCTCACCTGCCTTTGCCCACCACCCCCTTGGCGGCACGACGCCTCAGACGGCTCTGTCTGGTTTGCTGTCTGGGCTAGGGCACCCAGTGATTGGTCCTGACCACCTAGCTTTTGTCCTAGCTGTCGGCCTGTTGTCGGCACAACTAGCCAAGACCAGACTTCTCATCGGCAGCTTTTTACTGGCTGCCTTGGCCGGGGTTGGGCTGCATCTGCTGGAGCTTAATTTGCCTGCGCCGGAAGTCATCATTTCGCTGTCGGTGTTGTTACTGGGGGGACTGGTCGCTCAAGGAAAAGCGCTGCCCACGTTACCGATGCTGCTGCTGACAGCTGGTGCTGGACTGTTTCACGGCTATGCCTATGGAGAAGCAATTGTCGGTGCAGAGCCGACGCCACTGTTGGCCTATTTGGTTGGATTAACGATGGTTCAGGGTGCGATCGCAGGCAGCATTAGCGTTGTTCTCAGCCGTATTCTCTCTCCCGCTAAACGACAAGCAAGACTACAGGCGGCTGGTTTGGTGGCCTGTGGTGCTGGGTTGGCCTTTCTCTCTGCCGTTGTTCTAGGCTAACGCCCCCAAAAATTATGCATAAAATTCCCGTTACTGTGGTTACGGGTTTCTTAGGCGCTGGTAAAACAACGCTGGTGAGAAACCTGCTTCAAAATCGTCAGGGTCGCCGCATCGCTGTATTGGTCAACGAATTTGGCGAAGTCGGTATTGATGGCGAATTGCTGAAGTCTTGTCAGGTCTGCGATGACGAGACCTTAGAGGATCCGTTGGAAAACAACATTGTTGAGCTAGCGAACGGCTGTCTCTGCTGCACCGTGCAGGAAGAGTTTTTGCCAACTATGCAAACGTTGATCCAGCGACGCGACCAGATTGACTGCATCGTCATTGAAACCAGCGGTTTGGCCCTGCCAAAACCGCTCGTGCAGGCGTTCCGCTGGCCGGAGATTCGTAACGCGGCCACGGTTGATGGTGTGGTGACCGTGGTGGACTGTGAAGCCTTGGCAGACGGTCGCTTGGTCAGTGATTTAGACGCACTGACCGCACAGCGGCAGGCCGACGACAGCCTGGATCACGAAACACCGATTGAAGAACTGTTCGAGGACCAGCTCAACTGCGCGGATCTGGTGTTGCTCACCAAGACAGATTTGGTCACGGATTCTAACCAACAGCGCGTCCAAGGCTGGTTGCGACAGGAACTTCACAACGGGGTCAAGGTGCTGCCCTGCCAAGGTGGTCAAGTCGCTACGGACCTGCTGACGGGCTTCAACGCAGCTGTGGAGGACCACCTCGACAGCCGCCCCAGCCACCACGATCATCATGCAGACCACGACCACGATGACACCGTTACCTCTGTTCCCGTGGTTCTAGATCAGGCCTTTGAGCCCAAGGCACTGATTGCCCAACTCCGTACGCTGGTCGAACAGCAGGAAATCTATCGCATCAAGGGCTTTGTGGCCGTCCCCAACAAGTCCATGCGATTGGTACTTCAGGGCGTAGGCAATCGGTTTGACACGTTTTACGACCGCCCCTGGCAGGCCGACGAGCAACGACAAACCCGCCTTGTCGTCATTGGTCAGAACCTCAACGCCGACCAGATTTGCACAGAGATTCAGTCGGCAGTCCTAGCCGAGGCGTAAGTCATTATCCCCAGCTATTGGCGGGAGCTAATTCTGCCTTCATCCTTTCGCCTGGCTACCCTAGCCATCTGGGCAGGTTACGGCTACCCGTGTTGGTGATGGCAAAGAGGGGCGCGATCGCAACAATAGGGGCATGGTGTTTAAAGGCTGATGTTATGCCCCATTCTCTTACCGATATATCCAATGCGCTGTCTGGCATGGTTGTCCAAACCAGTGCGGCGGTGGTTGCCATCAAGGGGCGTCGGGCAGCGGCGACCGGCATCCACTGGCGCGACGGCCTGCTGGTAACCTCGTGCGAAGCCCTGCGTCAGAACGATAGCTTTTCGGTAACGCTGCCGAATGGACAAACCCTTGCCGCCAATCTATTGGGGAGTGACCCCTCCACCGATGTGGCGGTGCTGTCTCTACCGACGGGCGCGACGCTGCCCGTGGCTAACTTGGGTGACAGTCAGTCCCTGGCGCTGGGCCAGCTGGTGATCACCGTTGGACGCTCAGCGCGGCATGGGTTGTTTACCAGTTTGGGGTTAGTCAGCCAGCTGGGCGGTGCGTGGCAAAGTCAGAGCGGGGGACAGCTGGCCCAGTATATTCAAGTCAGCCTCGACCTGCCGCCGGGTAGTGCGGGTTGCCCTCTGATCAACGCCAACGGAGAAGTGGTCGGCTTCAACACCTTTGGCCCCCGCCGCCGTGTTCTCACCATTCCGGCCGCGACCATTAACCCCGTTCTGCAACAGCTACAGCAGCGCGGCAAAATTGCTCGTGGATATCTGGGCCTGGGCATGCAGGCCGTTCCCCTACCGGAACCGCTACAGCAACAGCACGGGCTGAGTAACACCACCGCCGTTATGGTGATCAACGTCGAGCCGGGGCGGGCCGCAGACCGAGCCGGGATGCTGCTGGGGGATGTGATCGTCTCGGCCAATGGAGAAGCCACACAGACCGTCCAGCAAATTCAGGCGTTGCTGGGACCGCAGAGCGTTGGTCAACCCTTGACCTTGCAGCTGCTGCGCGGCGGGCAACTTCAGCAGGTCACGATTACCGTGGACGAGCGCTAGTATAGGCCTTATGCTGAGCGCCCCAATGCCGGACGCCCCTATGTTAAACGCCGTTGTCTGTGCGGAAAATGCTTTGATGCGGGCGGGGCTGGCGGCTCTGGCGACTTCGGTAATTGTGGTGGGTCAGGTTGGAGCGTTGACAGCGCTGGATCGATGGCTCCAGAACCAAACGGCCGATCTGGCCTTGATAGAATGCCCTGCCCTGACGCCTACCGTTTACGATGGGTTGAGTCAACTGCTGGAACAGTGGACAGCCGTACCGGTCCTGTTGCTATTGGACGAAACCGAACCGGGGCTCCAGATACAGCGGCGGCTCCAGCATATACTGAGCTTTGGTACGGTTAGCCTGCTCCCGCTGACAGCTGGATCTGCGCAGGTGAATGGCGCGATCGCAGCCATAGCGACCGGGCTTACGGTCCTATCACCGGATATCGCCGATCTGATTTTTGTACCGCCTACCGCTCGCTTTAACCACCCCCTGTCTCAGTACCCGGAGCCCCTCACTGCCAGAGAAATTCAGGTTCTAAACCAGCTAGCGGCTGGATCCAGTAACAAGGCTATTGCCCAAGCGTTGAGTATTTCGGACCACACCGTCAAGTTCCACATCAGTGCCATTTTCACCAAGCTCGGCGTTGCCAGCCGCACCGAGGCCGTGACAGTGGGTATCCGGGCTGGGCTGATTCTGCTCTAGCGTTGAGCGGCTGAGGTCTGACTGCCGAGCTGCAAGTCAACAATCACCGGCAAATGGTCAGAGCCGGTTTCTATTCCGGTGTGTAGCCCCGTCACCGGGATTTCTGAACTGACCAAACAGTGATCAATAGGAATCTGGAGCAGTTTCATCAAGAGACCACTTAGCCTAGGTCGGTTGAAATAGGTGCCTTTAGTAGGCCAAGTGGGCCAGATGCCGAAGCCGTCGCGGGCATTTTTTAGGCCGGTTTGGTATTCCAGGTAGCGGTAGTACGGTGACCACATACTGGTGTTGAAATCGCCTAGTAGCAGTACCGGGTTAGTCTGTGCCTGGACGTACTGACCGACTTCATCTAGCAGCCGATTACGGGAGTGAAACAGGGCCGTCCTAACTGGTGGCAAAGGATGGGCTGCAACCAGCGAGAAAACCTGACCGGCCACCTGAAGCTGAGCCACCAGATTCTTGCTGTTGTCCGTCCCGAACAGCTTTACCTCCACCTGATTCAGCGGATGTTTGCTGTAAATCACCATACCGGGATGGGCCGCCACGGACTGGCTGGAGACGTAGGGCAGCGACGTGTTCAAGACGGCTAACTGCCCGGCCATCGTGTTGTTGACCTCCATGAATAAGGCCAAGTCGGGCTGCTCTTGGTCAACCAGGGCTAGGGTTTGTGTTGCGTTGCTATTTTTGACGTTGAGGTTGGCAACCAGTACTCGGTAATTGCCCGCTACTCCGGCCCAATTTTCGGGCACGTACCAGGTGACCACCGGGGCGGACAGCACCGCACAGCAAAATAGGGCGACCAGCGCCAGGCGAACTCGGCGCAGCAGCAATAGTAGCGCCGCCAATAGCGACGTGACCACAAAATATTGCAGCTGGAAATGGGAAAAGAGCTCTAGATACATCGGCCAGCCAAATCGATGGGCCAGCACAGCCAGGCCGGTGATGCCGACTACCAACACTAGACACAGCCCCGAAAATATATGAGACAGTTGTTTTATCGTTTTGGGCACTTTGCTGAAGTCTCCGAGTATGGCTATCCCCTTTACATCGCGCGCTTCGTGCTTGGTAATCTGCGAAGAGGTTGAGTCGGATTGCCATACTAAGGTTAGGCGGCAACGGGAGGAGATACAGGTGTTAAGTAGCGATTTTCAGATGCTGGTATCTTATCGTCTGTCTCGTGTCCGTTACCCGTGTCCGTTACTCCCGTCCATTGAGCCCCCAGACTGTTAAAAGCTATGCCGTTGAATGCTGACCGTCCGCTCCAGACCCAAACTGTAACGCTGCACAGCGGCGATACAGAAATTTTGGCCTATTTAGCCGTGCCTGACAAAGACGGTCCCTATCCGATCGTTGTGGTGCTGCAGGAGATCTTTGGCGTTAACGCGCACATCCGCGAGGTGACGGAGCGGATTGCAGCGGCAGGGTATATTGCGATCGCACCGCACCTGTATCACCGACAAGTCCAAAACTTCGAAGTCGGCTACGACGACGAATCCGTAACGCTGGGGCGTCAGTACAAGGTGAAGACCCGCAATGACGAACTGCTCAGCGACATTCAGTCAGCCATCCAGTATGCTCACACGCTGCCCCAGGCGAAGCCTGGCGGAGTAGGCGTTATCGGCTTTTGTTTTGGTGGGCATGTCGCCTATCTATCTGCAACCCTGCCCGAGACGGCAGCAGTGGCGTCGTTTTACGGAGCGGGCATTCCCAACACCACCTTTGGTGCGGGCGCACCCACCCTGACGCGTACCCCTGCGGTCACCGGCAAGCTCTACGCCTTCTTTGGGCGGGAGGATTCGCTTATTCCACCTGATGACGTTACTCAGATTACCCAGGCATTAGCACAGGCTGATATTGATGCAACGGTTTTTGAATACGACGGGGCCGGACACGGCTTCTTTTGCGACCGCCGCGATAGCTATCGTGCTGACGCTGCTGCGGCTGCCTGGAATAAGGTTAAACAGCTGTTCAGCGAAGTGTTGGGGCCGGACTGCTAATCGGCAGTCAGGGCCAGGTCCTTCTCTAGCTTGAGGCAGTTACGCTCACCATTGACCTGAAGCTGATACTCCACCCGATCCATAATCCGGTGTAGGATCAGCCAGCCATAGCCGCCCTCTTGAAAGTCTTTCGGTTGCGGCGTTGCGTAGTCTTCCAGGTCGAAGCCGCAGCCCTCGTCCCAAACTTCGAGGGAGAGGTTTTGGTCCTGGAGGCCAATGCGGATGAGGACAGGCGTCTCCGGTTTGTTCTGGTGGGCGTGCCGAACAATATTGGAGTAAACCTCGACAACAACCAGTCGCAGCCGTTGCTCTACAGCTTGCCAGTCGATGTCTTCTCCGATTTCGGTCTTGAGCGATTCGAGCAGCCAATTTTCAACGACGTGCAAGAACTTTAAATCACTCGGGATGGTCAGTTCTGTTTTCATCATGTTAGCCGACCTCCAGGGACAGAATAGTTTGGTCATCTTCTTGTTCCCCATTGGGGATATGCAGCGTTTCGAGGAGCCGGTCTAGGTCTAGCTCAAGGGGTTGTGATCGCAGCAGTTCCCACAACCCTTCCTGTTTGAGCATTGCCGCAGCGTCACCCGTGCCGTCGATGCTAGCCTCGGTAATGCCGTCGCTGGTCAGTAGCACCACATCTCCCTCCTCCAGGTGAAGTTCGCCCGAGGCGGCCTTCCAGTTGGGCAAAATGCCCAGCGGCACGCCTCGAACGTCCAGATACTTGGGCTCGACGGTGAGATTAGCGCCCACCAGTTCCCGATGGGACCACACGAGGGGATAAACATGCCCGGCGTTGGCATAAACCAGGCGTTTTTGGGTGGGGCTGTAGCGGATCAGGGCCATGGTGATAAAGCAGTTGTTACTGACCAGATCATCCGATAACCCGTGATTCAGGTTGTGCATCACCTGTTCTGGCATGGGTGACGTCTCCTGGGAGAGTTCTCGGCGCAGTACTGAAATGGCGCTGGCCATAAACAGCGCTGCCGGGACCCCCTTGCCCGAAACGTCACCCACTGCAAGCCAAATGTCGCCCTGTGGGTGGATAAATACCTCAAAAAAATCACCACCAACCTGGCGGGCGGGCTGACAGCGAGCCTGAATCTTGATGCCGGGAATATTGGGCCAGCTTTGGTGTAGCAGGTTGCTTTGAATCTGACGGGCCACCTCGAGTTCGGCCCTCATCTGCTCGGTCTGACGCTGGGTTCGCTGATATAGGCGCGATTGGGAAATTGCCAGAGCTACCTGTTCTGAGGCGCTTTCGAGCAAATTGACCGTGTTTTTGGACCAGTTAGCTGCGCCGCTGGTTTTGTACAGAACAACCGTGGCTAAGACGTCTTGTTGATAGACAAAGGGGGTGGTCAAGCGGCTCAGCGATTGCCCCTCATGGTCGATAGTCTCCAGACGGATATCGCGCAGCGTTTGTAGCAGTGGGGCCGAAACCGCCGGGTCAATCTCAAGAGTGGACTTGTCAGGCTGATAACAAAATACGTCCTTGTGGTCGCCTAGTGCAGCCGGTTCGGCGCTGACGTGCAGCACGGCGCAGTCAGCCTCAAAGGTTTCACCCAGGGTCGCCACAATGGTTTGGAGCATGCTGGTGTAGTCCAGAGAGCCTCGAATAGCGGCCATGATGTCGTTGAACAGGGACTCTCTCTGCAGCGCTGCCGTTAGCTTATTGGTTCGATGTTTAACAACGCGGTAGGTTTCAGCTGCCTGCTGAATGACTTCCTTCAGCTGTCTAGGATTCCAAGGTTTAGTGATGTACTTGAAGACTTGGCCCGCGTTAATCGCATCGACGAGGTCTTCGACATCGGTATAGCCCGTCAGCACAATTCGAATAGTGTCAGGGAACCGTTCTACGGTGCGGCTCAGAAATTCAGTGCCTGACATTTGAGGCATGCGCTGGTCGGAAATGATTACTGCCATTTCCCCATGTTCGTCCAACAGTGTCAGGGCCTCTTTACCGCTGCTCGCTTTGTAGAGCTCGTAACCCCGTCGAAAGGTACGATGTAGCAAATCGAGGTTGTCAGGCTCGTCATCGACCACCAGCAGTTTTAGCTTTTCCAGCTCATCTGGTTGCATAGTCTTGTTGCAGTCTATCTGTATAGTGTGTTCTCATAAGCGCGTTGTCATATCGCCGCAGACGGGGCATACTAGCCCTTGAAACGACAGCTTAGATACTGATTTTGGGTTGAGTCAGCTTTAATGTGCCCAGTTGGTTATCGACAGTCGCAGTTTGCTTGATTTTGGAGACGTGACATGGTGTGTGGACAGCTGGGCAGCTGGTGCTGTAAGGCAGGCGGAGCAGCGCTGCTGGTGCTTCAGGCAGCACTACAAACGACGCCAGCCCAGGCGCAAACTGCACAAATACCCAGCGACTTGCTGGTACGGTTGGACGAAGCGGTTTGCTTCAACCAGTGGGATGATGCCATTGAGCTGACCGGGGCCATCCTGGCGCGGCCCGACGTGTCCGCCGCCTATCGGCTGTCACTGCTGAGCTTTCGAGAAGAACTCATCGAGCTACAGGCGTTCGATGCCGTCATACCCAACAACAGCAGCTGCGATCGCACCCGTGCCCTCACCCTCTCAGCCCCAGCAACAGTCCAATCCCATGCGTCTACGGGCTTAGACTGGCAAGAAGGCATCGCCGCCATCACCCAACGCAATCGCCAAGTTATTCAGCTAGATCCAACCCCCAACGAGTTGGTCGATCCGCCCATCCCGCTAGCGCTGCTCAACGCCTCACCCGATGCGTTTTCAGCGGCGGTTCCCCTCGATACCCGTGATGGGTTCAGCGTTGTCGCCGGAGCAATCAACCCTAGTCAGCAGCAAACCTATGCTTTTGTGGCACGGGTAGGGGACCGGGTCACCCTAGACCTAGACGTCACCCGGATCGCCGTTGATGCTGGCATTACTGGCGAAGACTCGCACCTGTTTCTATTTGACAGCACCGGTCAGCTCATCACCGAAAATGACGACGCCGATGGCCGTCAGTCTCGTATTGATCAGCTGCTTGTCTTGGAGACACAGGTTTACTACGTTGTTGTCGCCAGCCACAACAACCTGCCGATTCTAGACCCTAACAATCAGCTAATAGCCTGGACAGGCACTGGCAGTACACGGTTCGACTACACGCTGACCCTAACGGGAGCCACACCGTCTGGCGCAATTCTGCGATAAGCAGAGTGTTCCGACGCGGTACCATCGCTCAAAACAGGCTGTCGGGGAGACAAGAATTTAGGAGACAGAATGCAGAAGCCAGCACCATTCTGCCTCCTGTTTTCTGCATTCTGACTTTTATCGCGGCTACCTACGCCGCCAGTGGATAGTCGGTTTCGAAGCCGTGGTACTGGGGCCGAAGACCAGAGGCGAGCAGCCGCTGCAGCTTGGGGATGCTGGCACTGTTGTAGACTCGAAACTCGCTTTGAACGGTGGCAGCTTCAGTCCGGACGGCCTGGTTGATCACCAGGGATCCGTCTGGATCTGACTCAGACCGGTGGAATGTGCCTGGGGGAATGCGCAGAATGTGGCGAGTTGCGTCAAGCCGGACGACGTGATAAGGATGAGACCAGGCAAAGTTGATCAGGTGAAACGTGCGTCCCCCAGACAGGGCTAGCAGATTGTCTTCCTGGCGGGGATGCAGATAGAACTGCCAGCTCTTGTCCTTAGCATTGTTGGGACTGATGGCCGGGCCATCGTGGTGAACCAAGTCCCGGGCGTTGGAGGAGGGGACGGTGATGTCGAAGAACTGGACGCTGGGTGTATCTCTAAAGCGATGGAAATTCAGAAGCTCAAACATAGATTTAGCGGGGTTGATTAGGTCGGGCGGACTACTTGCCCATCACCCTAGCCTTGGTATTTTGAAGGATCAAACCGGATGCTGGGGAATATCTATGCGTAAAGCGAATAGATGTCAAGCATGAACATTTCCCAGCTGGAGATTCTAACCGCAGTGGTAGAGTATGGCACCTTCTCAGAGGCGGCCATGCATTTGGATATCTCCCAGTCGGCAGTCAGTCGCGCGATCGCTGCATTGGAGTCAGAGCTTGGGGTACCGCTACTAGCCAGGGGACGCTTTGGCGCTAAACTGACGCCCATTGGCGAGCGCATCCTCGACCCCATTGAGGCCATGATCAGCCTCAAGGCACAAATTGAGGATGAAGTTAACCTAGCGAAGGGACTTTACAATAGCCGCCTGCGTATCGCCTCGTTTCGCAGTGCGGCCACTCACCTGTTGCCTGCTAATATCGCTCGGTTTCGCCAGGTTTTTCCCGGTGTCGAGGTATCCCTGGCAGAGCTAGATCCGGCAGGGGTAGAGCAGTCATTGCGGGAGGGAAAAACCGATGTGGGGCTGCTGCCGCTACCGCGCTCAGAGGAATTTTCTACTTGGGAAATTGCCCAGGACGAATATATTGTTCTGCTGCCTAAGGGGAAACGAACGCCGCCACCCAAACTCTCCTGGCAAGATCTCTCGGCCTATTCATTCATTTTGTTAAACTATGCCGAATGTACGGAGGCGGTCAAAGACCATTGGACCAAATGGCAACAGTCCTACGAGGTAGCCTACGGCATTCGAGAAGATTCCACCATTGTCAGCATGGTTGCCCAGGGGTTGGGGGCAGCCGTTCTGCCCAAGCTAGCGGCCCTGCCCATTGCCAACGGCATCCATGTGCGATCGCTGCCCGTGCGTCTCAAACGCAGCATTGGGGTTGCTGTACTGGCCAATAGTCGCCCCGTTCCAGCAGTACAGCAGTTTCTAGATCTGCTGCGCAATCAGGGGCAGTTTGCCCGTCCCCAATCGCCCTAGCGTTTTATAACAGCGTGGCCTTTCATCTCTTCGATGTCGAGCAGGCTAATGACAATGCCCGCAGTAGGAATCGCTAGGAAAACGCCCAGCACTCCAGCAACTCTGGCCCCCACAATCAGCGCAAAAAACATCACAACGGGGTTGATGTTGAGCGAGTCTTGCATGATGCGGGGCAGCAGCACATTCTCTTCGACCTGTTGGAGCAGGATGCAAATTACAAACGACTGGATGGTTAGCCAAACGCTCTGGGACAGTAGCAGCAGCCCGACCAGACTTACCCCAATTGTGGCCCCAATGCCAGGAATCAGGTCAAACAGTCCAGCAATAACGGCCAGCGTCAGCGCGTAGGGCACCCCCAACAGCAGAAAGACAACAAAAGTGGATACCCCAAAGAAAATGGACAGCAATAGCCGCCCCCAGAAGAACCCCAGTAGATTTTTTTGAACGACAACGGTAATCCGACGGCGTCGCTCTGCGGGCAGTAGCTTTAGGAAAAGGTGCCACAGCCGAGCCCCGTCCAGCAGCATAAAGTATGTGACAACGGCGATGAGAATGCCGGTAACAAAGTTTTCTAGCAGAGCCTGCAACAGACCAAAGCCAGCCCCAAGTAGCCCCACTGCCTGTTCTCGGAACTGGTCTCCCAGCGTTTGCAAATCAACCTGAAAGTCCCACTGCTGTAAGGTTGATTCGAGCTGGGCCAGCGT
>CAWUKV010000020.1:0-37879 GCA_963923025.1 uncultured bacterium | reverse complement strand
GAGATTTTAGCGGTAGGCTGGTTTGTCACTACCCGGTTGCCCAAAAGTGTCAGGTTCGGGGTGAAAGGTGATTTAGGATGAGACAGTACGGGAATAGGGGAGCGCCCAATGGAACTTGCAGAGAAGCTGGTGATGATGGCTGAGGACGAGCTGACGGAATACAGCACCGAAGCCCGCAAGATTGAGAAGCTGCGGCGCAAGTTCAGCTTTGCTGTCCCCTACCCGAAGCAACAAGACGTGCGAGAACAGGTTGAAGACAGCATCCCCAAAAACTTTCTTGCCCAGATGGTGGAGCGAGACCGACAGCTAGTGGCACTGCCATTTTGGGGGATCGGTGGCCTGGGGCTGCTGATCGGGATATCGCAACAGCAGCCGTTAGACCTGCTGGCAACAGGGGTTGGATTTTACGTGGCGTTTGCGGTCCAAAAGTGGGGCTGGAGCATGGAGGCCAAGCGGCTAGTGGTGAAGACGCTGGATGAGATTCGGGAGAGCGTTGAGACAGAGCGGCAGGCCTAGAAGAGAAAGGCTGCGGGGATGAAGGCAAGAGGTAGAATGGGACTCTTGATGAGCTGGGGGATGGCGCTACTGGGTGTGGCCTAAGCAAGGTGACCGGATCGCACCAGGCGCTAATCGAAATAGGCAACGGTTACCCCAGTGCCGCCGTCTGCCTGTTCGGCGGGTTCAAACTTTTTCACCCTTTGGTGGCGCTTGAGGTAGGCGTGTACGCCTCGTTTGAGCTTGCCGGTGCCGTGGCCGTGGATGATCCAGATGGGGCCGTTGGCGTTGGCGATGAAGGTATCTAGCGTGGGTTCGGCGTCGCTGACGCGCATGCCTCGCAGATCTACGGTGTTTTTGCTGGTGCGAATGGCTGGGGCTGCTGTGACTTTGGCAATGGTGGATTTGGACAGGTTTGCCTTAGGCTTTTCGACCGGGTCGGCCTTTTGACCCTGGAGCGATTCAATTTCGGTGATGTCCACCACGGTTTTCATCAGGCCAAAGCGGACGCTGAGTTTGCCGTCTTCGTCAGGTTCGGTCTGGACCTCGGCCACTTGCCCACCCAGGTTGAGCAACCGGACTCGCTCGCCAACTTTGGGCCGATACCCTCCAGGCCGTTTGGCAGGGTGGGTGCCGGTGGGCAGCTGCTTTTCTTCAATGTGTTTAAGGGCGTCGCTGGCTTTTTTAGCAGCCTGGGCACTGCCGCCTGTTTTTTGCAGCGTGCGAATCACCTGGGCCACTTCGCTGCGGGCCTGGGCGATCGCGCCCTGTACCGCCTGCTCCTGCTGTTCTTTGAGTGCATCTTCTCGGGCCTGGAGCAGAGCTGCGCGGTCTTCAATTTCGGCTTTGAGCGCTTCAGCCTGGGCCAGAATCTTGGCAGTCTGCTGGGCCTTGGTTTCCTGCTCCCGGCGTTGGGCTTCGAGACCGGCAATCACCTGGTTCACGTCGGCCTGGCCGCTGATGCCCACGTACTGCTGCGCCTGGTCGAGAATCTGTGGGTCCAGCCCTAGCCGACGGGCAATGGTTAGCGCGTTGGATCGTCCTGGAATGCCCCACAGCAGCCGATAGGTGGGCGACAGACTGACATCATCGAACTCTACCGAGGCATTTTCGAAGCGGTCGTCCTGGTATTTCAGAGCCTTGAGTTCGCCAAAGTGGGTGGTAGCAACGGTCAGACGGGCATAGTCAGCCAGATGCTGGAGCAGCGCGATCGCAAGTGCACTGCCCTCAGACGGATCGGTCCCAGCCCCCACCTCATCCAGCAACACCAGAGCATTGGCGGAACTAGCGGATGGCTCAGCGCTGGCTCCATGCTCAGCAGCTTCAGTAACGCCAGAAGCAGCTTCGGTTAGGGCAGTATCACTCGGGTCGGGTATCTCCGTACCCTTACTAGCAGTCTGTGGCTGCCCTGGAGCGTTGTCTGCGGCCGACTCCAGCGCATCTAAAATCCGCTCAATGCGCTTGATATGCCCTGAGAAGGTGGAGAGACTTTGCTCAATCGACTGCTCATCACCAATGTCTGACAGGATCTGACCAAACCAGGGCAGCTCCACCGGCTCTCTGGCGGGAATAAACAGGCCAATTTTTGCCATCAGAGCCGCGAGGCCCAGCGTCTTTAGCGTGACGGTTTTGCCGCCAGTGTTGGGGCCGGTAATGGCAATTACCTTGAGGTTAGGCCGCATCACCACGTTAATCGGCACCACATCAGGGCCTTCTTCGTGGCGCTGCTGCCACACCAGCAGCGGATGGCGCAGCTGCCGCAGTACCGTTTGCTCGGTGTCAGTAACAAAGCGGGGTGGGTTCCCCTCAAGCCACTGAGAATAGCGGGCGCGGGCAGTCGCCAGGTCCAGAGTGGTAACAACGGCCAGCAGCAGCTCCAGGTCTTCAATAATCTCAGCCACCTGTTCAGTCAGGCGTTGACGGACGGCTTCTTCTTCGCGTTCTTCCTGGCGCTGGGCCTGGCGCAGCTTGTTGCCCAATTCTACGACGGCTTGGGGCTCAATATATAGCGTTGCGCCACTGGTAGAGACATCGTGAACAATGCCAGGGACGGTGTCTTTTTGTGGGGCTTTGACTGGCACAACAAAGCGGTCGCTACGCTGGGTAATCAACAGCTCCTGCATGGCCCCAGGATGCCGCTGGAGCAGGCGCTGCAGCCGCGATTGAATGTCGCCGTGGAGCTGCCGAATCTTGCGGCGGATGCCTTCAAGTTTGGGGTTGGCCCGGTCGGTAACCTTGCCCCGGTCATCAATGCAGTGGTGAATCGACTGCTCCAGCTCCGGGTAGGTGCGCAGCTGACTCACCAAGTCTTGCAAGACGGGGTAGTCGTCCTCTTCCTGGGCGTCGATGGTGCGCCGCAGCTGCCGGGCACCGGCTAGGGTGGTGGCAATCGCCAGCAGCGCCTCGCCCGAGAGAATGCCTTTGCGTTCGGCCCGCTCTAGAGACTCCCAAATGTCTTGAATGCCGCTGAATTTGAGGGGATTAGCGGCGTCTAGCTGGTAGGCCTCGCGGGTTTGGGCCAGCAGGGTTTCGCTTTCGGTTTGAGTGGTGGGAATGCGGATGTTTCGAGCTGCGATCGCACCCAGTTTTGTTGCTGCAAATGTGGCCAAATGCTCACACAGACGGGGCCAGTCTAATAGGTTGAGCGTTTCAGCTTGAATAGATGCGGGAGAAGGCAATGGCTGCGGTGGGGATCATTATGAACAGCAGCCGCTAGATCCGCAAGGACAAGGCTGCGACACCATTTCGTTGTGCGCTGAGCGAGATAACCGTACTCGGTGTCTGAGCGTAAATGGTGATGATTATATTAATTATGTTAATCCACTCGTTGGGGAAACGCTGTCTTGCTTCCGTCAGATTTACTCATGCACCGCCCCCAGGGCGACTCGGTCATCCCTAAGCATTTGCCCGTCAAAGGGGAGTGGTTGGAAACGGCCACCGTTCTGATCGACCTTTTCAACCAGTCCGTGGGTGGGACTCAAGGTGAGCTAAATCAGGCGCTGCAAACCTTAGAGGGTGAAGAAACCGACTACCGCATCAAACGTGGTCTAGCCCACATCCTCCGCAGCAGCTTCAGCACCTTCGAGATTGTCAGCCCGCTAGACCCACAAGAGCTACGGCAAAAGGTGTTTGCGCTGTCGGCCCAGACGGCTCAGTCCCCCGTCGCCGCAGAATGCCATCTTGACAGCCTCGCCGCAGACCTAACTCAAACCCTGGAGCGTCCGGTTGAACCGGCCCACATCCGCCAGGGCCTCTATGCCGATCTGCAAGAAAATCGGATACTGACCGAATTTAACGCGCCGACCCCGGAAGCCCTGCTGCACCGCTACAACCTCTCTCAGGTGCAGGGTATCTTTTACCGGGCCAGTCATGTTGTGCTAAATGCCCACCGTAATGACCCTGGCGAATACAAGCTGATGTTTCGCTATCTCAAGCTATTTCGCCTGATGACCTACATCGAAGGCGAGGCCGACCAAGGGTTCACCATCACTATCGACGGCCCTGCCAGCCTGTTCAAACCCAGCACCCGCTACGGACTGGACATTGCTAAGCTGCTTCCAGCCATTCTGCACGTCACCAAATGGGAACTTACCGCCACCCTGCAGTGGAAGGACAGCTACACCCGACAAACCAGCCAAAAGCGCTATGCCATTGCCGATACCTGCGGCTTGGTTAGCCATTATCCGCCAGGTAAGCCCTACGACAGCATGATCGAAGCAGCTTTTGCCGAGCGATGGGGAAAGCTAAAAACGGAGTGGAAGCTTGAGCGTGAGGTAGACCTAATCCCCATCCCGGGCAGCGTGATGATTCCTGACTTTCGGTTAGTCCATCCCAACGGGCGGACTTACCTACTAGAAATTGTCGGTTATTGGCGACCCGAATACCTGCGAAAGAAGTTTTCTCAGGTCCGACAGTCCGACTGCGACAACCTGATTTTGGCCGTGTCAGAACGCCTCAATCTAGAAAAAGCAGGCGTAAAGGTGGATCAAACACCGGCCAAAATTGTTTGGTTCAAAGACAAGCTTCAGCCCAAGGCAGTGCTGGCTGAGCTGGACTCAGGGGAATGCTGAAAGGGGCAGCGAAAGATATAGGCCAGACGCCTGATCTTTCCTATAATGTCCGGATAAAGTTAATGTCCGGATAAAATCCTGACCTTCCCTACGGTCTTGTTTATCGTCGTTGCCCGAGCCTAACATCGCCCGATTAAGCCCCTGGCTGAGTTCCCTCCTCCTACGCCAACCCTCCCTCGTCCCTGAAAACCCAGCCCTAAGCCCACCATGACCACTGTTTTGATTGTGGATGACAGCTCTACCCTGCGGGAGATGATTTCCGGTCTTTTAATCAAGGCGGGCATGACTGTCTTAGAAGCAACTGACGGCGTGGAAGCCAAAGATAAAATTGCGGCCAACCCCCCAGACTTGGTCATTCTCGACATCGTTATGCCCAACATGAATGGGTATGAGCTGTGCCGTTGGGTTAAAAGCAACCCCGAAACTCAGGAGGTGCCCGTGGTCATCTGCTCTTCCAAAAACGAAGATTTTGATCGCTACTGGGGCATGAAGCAGGGGGCCGATGCCTATATTGCCAAGCCGTTTCGGCCGATTGAGATGGTTGAAACCGTCAAGCACCTGCTGCGGGGACGGTAGAGCGCACAGCTACTAGAGAACGGGGCGCGCTCCCTTTCAAGCGCTTAACCTGCCAAACGCTGTTCCAATTTCCGCTCAAATTTTCCGCTCAAACCGTATGATGGGGCGAATGGTAATCCCTTCCACGACACAGCTATGGCAATGCAGTTGCGGGTGTACGTCCCCCCTCATCCATTAATTAAGCACTGGCTCGGCGTTGTACGCGACGCGGCCACACCGTCGGCGGTGTTTCGTAATGCCATGATTGAGCTGGGGCGCTGGCTAACTTACGAAGCCGCGCGGGAATGGTTGCCGACGGTCGATGTCGTGGTAGAAACGCCGCTGACTGAATGTCCGGCTACCTTTGTCAATGCTGAAGTGCCGATGGTCATCGTCCCCATTCTGCGGGCGGGGTTGGCCCTGATGCCAGGAATCGAGTCGGCTCTGCCGACGGCATCGGTCTATCATTTGGGGTTTGCCCGCAACGAAGAGACTCTGGAAGCAAACTGCTACGTTAATAAGCTGCCGGACTCGCTGCCCGAGAACACCCACGTCATTATCAGCGAACCGATGCTGGCGACGGGCGGCACCATGATGGCCACTATGAAAGAACTGACCGAGCGGGGTGTGAATCCAGCCTTAGTCCGCGTTATTTCTATTGTGGCGTCGCCCGTTGCGCTCAAGAAGCTGGCTGACGCCTATCCAGAGATCACTATTTACTCCGCTGCCATTGATGAAAAGCTGGACGATAACGGGTTTATTGTGCCAGGACTAGGCGACGCCGGGGATCGCACGTTTGCGACGTGATCGCATATTTGCGACGTAAGGTTACACAAGCGGCCTGAACCGTCCATCGCACCGTAGGATGAAAAGCGAAAATAGTTTGTGCGCTTAAGGGCGTATTCGAGGACGGTTAGTCGATGAGCCAAGGCAGTTTTTCGGGTGGGTTCTTTCTAGGGGCGCTGTTTGGCGGTGTCCTAGGCGGTGTTGTGGGGGCTTTGGCTGCCCAGCGACTCACCCCAGACGACGATAACAACATGGAATTTGGTGAACTGTCCGATGAGCTAAAGCGCAACCTGTCTAATGTGACTCAGGAAGAGCGAATGGAGCTGGCCCGACGGGGGCTTGAAGACAAAATTGCTCAGCTGAACTCCGCCATTGAAGATGTGCGATCGCAGATGAGTAATGGTCATGTGCCGACCGAAACGGCACCATTGCCGCACCCCTATCCCGATTCAGTCAATTAGGCTGATTGACCGGCTAGATTCGGCTTTCACGACCTGCCTTTTTAGCCCACCTGTAGCCCATCGGTTACACTTGAGGCGTTAAGCTTTTAGCAAACGCAATAGAACGATTCATGTCTGCAATCCTTCCCGCTTTTGTTGGTGGCCTGGTTACCTTCCTCAACCTGTACTTCGTACTGCTGATCGTGCGAATTTTGCTGAGCTGGTTTCCCAACCTCGATTGGAGCAATCCGCTGCTGTCTGCTCTGGGCCAGCTGACCGACCCCTATCTGAACCTATTCCGGTCTCTGATTCCACCGATGGGTGGCATTGATTTTTCAGCTATTCTGGCAATTCTGCTGCTGCAGTTTGTGACCCGTGGTGTACAGGTCGCAGCCTACTCGATCATCGCAGCGACGGGCGGCTACGGCTACTACATGTAAGCGGCCGGGCATGGCGAGGTTAACAGGGTTTCAAATATAAGAGCGAGTCCAAAACATGTTGGACTCGCTCTTGTTTGTGCATCGCTTAAGCTTACCGTCTGACCTTGCCTGCAAATCCTGACGCCTTGAACTGCTCTAGCTTGAGCGGTGCGGGCTGATTTGCAGCCACCGAAACACGTAACTCAAAATCGCTCTCGCCTGGGGGAACGTAATCAATCGCACCCAGACGGGTGCGATTTTGCATGACTGGGTTGTTGTTGGCATCGTAGATGCGGCCGAAAATGTCGGCATTGAGGACGGGCTTACCAGACTTGTTTACGGCCGTTCCGGTAATCAGGTAGCACGTCGCCTCGCGCATGCTGCCTGCGGTTACCATTCCGTCGTACTCGGCGGGGCACTCTGCATAGGTAATATTTTCTAAGTCAATCGGCGTCAGAGCATGGGCGGGCGGTGCAACAATACCCATCACCAGTCCCAAGACACCCACCAAAAATCCAACGATCGCTGCACGAAACGCCATTTATTGTTCTGTTGTATCAACTTCTCTTCAGCTTACACTGCGCCAAACCGCGTCCAGCCTGAAAACGTTCAGTTTCTCCAGAGAAAAACCCTTGTTCTAGACTTGAACCCGATCAAGCAGGGCTGTTCGCATCACTTCAACCGGGGCAGGCTGCTGTATCCAAATTTCGAGAGCGGCAGCGCCTTGCTGTACCAGCATTTCTAGCCCGTCGATGGCCGTTAGCCCCCGGTCTGCGGCTAGCTTTAGAAACTGGGTTGGGCGCGGCGTGTAGATCAGGTCGTAGGCCACGGCATGGTCAGGCAGCTGGGCAATTTGGTCGGTGCTGAGGGGGCTGGCTTCGATATGTGGGGCCATGCCTAGGGGCGTGGCATTAACCACTAGGCCTGCTTGAGGTAGCCTTTCATCTACCTCAGGCCAAAGGTGGACGCTGATGCGGTCGGCAAACGCTGCTCCCTGCCAGCTGTTGAGGAAGGTCGTTAGCTTTTCAGGGCTACGTCCCAAAATTTGGATCTGCGCCATTCCCAGTTCGGCGCAGGCCGCAACCACTGCTCTGGCCGCGCCGCCATTGCCGAGAATGAGGGCGGTTTGTCCGGTCCAGTCCCGGTCTTTGAGGGGGGCAAGGAAGCCCGTGACATCGGTATTCGTGCCGCTCCAGCCCTGGTCAGTCCGCCAGACGGTATTGACAGCCCCAATTGCGTTGGCCGCGTCAGTAATGTTCGATAGCAGGGGAAGAATTGCCTGTTTGTGGGGGATGGTGATGTTAAAGCCCTGGACGCCGATGGCGGCAAAGCCATCGATAGCGGTAGGGAGGTCAGCGGGCGCGATCGCAAACGGCAAATAGACAAAATCTAATCCCAGGTGGGCCAGCGCCGCATTGTGCATCGCCGGAGAGAAGGAGTGCTTCACCGGATGACCAATGACCCCAAGCAGCTGAGTGGTTCCCTGAATTCTTGACGACATAAGGTATGGATTGCGCTGATTACCGGCCAAAGCTGCCCGCACTACCCTACCGTAAACCCCCGTCTTTTGGGTCAGATCGCTCACGGCTAGATCCGTTGCCACACGTCCTTTCTACCACCAATGCCAGAGGGAAGGCCCCCGTGCCAGACTGGGTACCATAGGGGTAGATCCTGATGCCCATCTCAATAATTTTTATGCTCGGCCAGGTCCTCAACCAACGCTACAAGTTAATTCGGGTGCTGGGGGCAGGCGGGTTTGGGCAAACCTTTGTGGCAATCGATACTCAGCGGGCAGGCAATCCCGAGTGTGTGGTCAAGCAGCTGCGGCCCGCCAGTCAAGATACGGACTTCCTCAAAGTTGCCCGCCGCCTATTCGATACCGAGGTGTTTACGCTGCGGCGGCTGGGGGAGCATAATCGCATTCCCGAACTGCTGGACTCCTTTGAAGACGAGGACGAGTTTTATCTGGTTCAAGAGTTCATCGACGGCGAAATCCTCAGCGATGAAATTCAGCGGGTAGGGAAGCTCAGCGAACCACAGGTGATCGAGCTACTGCGCGAGACCCTGACCACGCTCAAATTTGTCCACGACAACAACGTCGTCCATCGCGACCTAAAGCCTGACAACATCATTCGCCGTCGTACCGATGAGAAACTGTGCCTAATTGACTTCGGCGCAGTCAAGGAGATTCGTACCCAGCTGGTCTCGGGTGAGATGACCAGCCTGACCGTGGGCATCGGCACCCAGGGCTACACTCCCAGCGAACAGCTTGCCGGTAAACCGCGCTACAGCAGCGACCTGTTTGCTTTGGGGATGACTGCCATCTACGCGCTGACGGGCCGCTCCCCCACCGACCTGCCCGAAGATGCCATGTCCCTGGAGCTGCAGTGGGAGCAGTTTGCCGAGGTTAGCCCCGGCTTGCGCATCTTGCTAAAGAAGATGGTGCGCCACTACTTCTACCAGCGCTACCAGAGCGCGGACGAGGTGCTGAAAGACTTAGACCGTCTGGACGAACTCGAAGAAGAGCAGGCCGAAGCCTTTCCCCAGACCTTTCTCCCGCAGCCGACGGTATGGCAGCCGACGCGCAAGGAGAGCATTTGGGCGGTTGCGATCGCAACCCTCGCTGCCAGCCTATTCACGCTAGGCGTTCGCCAAATTGGGGGCTGGGTGCCGCTGGAACTGGGCCTGCACGACTGGCTGGTGAGCCACCGTCGTACCGCCGGACCCGATCCCCGCATTCTCATTGTCGGCATTACCGAAGCCGACTACAGCAACGAGCAGCGCACCATTCTCTCTGACGCTACCCTGGCGGATGTGATGGAGACGCTACAGACCCACGAGCCCGCCGTAATTGGCCTAGACCTGCACCGGGATGTGCCTCAGCCGCCAGGGACAGCGGACCTCGCGGCCCAGCTCACTGCGCCAAATGTCATCAACATCACCAAAGTTGGCAGCGGCAGCGATGCCATCCCGCCACCCCAGGGTGTGCCCCCCGAGCAGGTGGGCTTCAACGATGTGGTGATGGACCCGGACAATGTACTGCGTCGAAATCTTCTCTTCATGCCAGCGCTAGAGGATGAGTCGGTAGTGTTGACCTCCTTTGGCCTCCAGGTTGCGCTGGCCTATCTAGAAGACCAACATGACATTCTGGCGGAGGCCAGCCCAGACAGCCCCGATATCATGCAGGTGGGCCCGGCCCGGTTTGACCCGCTGGCTCAGAATTTTGGAGCCTACCAATATGCCGACGATGGCGGCTACCAGGTCTTTCTGGACTACCGAGCTACGGATCCTGCGGCCCATCAGATTTCGGTAGCACAGCTGCTGGCTGGGGAGTTTGACCCTGAGTGGATCACCAACAACGTCGTTCTCATTGGTACGGCAGCGTACACGACCACCGACAAGTTCTTCACCCCCTACACCCGCCTGGGCGGTGACAATTACGAAATGTACGGCGTTGAAGTTCACGCCCAAATGGTCAGCCAAGTGCTGACGGCGGTGCTAGATGGTCGGCCCCTGGCCTGGAGCTGGCCCGAGGCGGCTGAAATGGTCTGGGTGGTGCTGTGCGGGGCAGGCGGCAGTTTGCTGGTGTGGCGGGTGCGACGCTCCAACCTGCTGACAGCCGATTTGCTGGCAGGCAGTGCGGGGATATTGGGCATCAGTGTGGCCTGTTTTTTGGTGAATGCGTGGGTGCCTGCGATCGCGCCCCTGAGTAGTTTCCTATTGGCTGGAACCGGGCTCTTGGCCTACCGCCGCTACCGTCAACAAAAAGCCATCACCAGTTGGAGCCCTAACGCGTATCTGAGCGAATAGGTGCCGATCAGCTGAGATATAGCTAGCGCCATATGGGTTAGGACACCGAGTAAGGCTATCTTGCTCAGCACACAACCCTATGGCGTCGCAGCCTTGTCCTACCGGAGCTGGCTGCTGCTGTACAGTGCGTTCTGCTGCCGCCCTTGACCAGATCCGTTAGGATCACTACAGCAATTCCTAACTATTTCAACCAACATGGTCAACAAAGTTGTCAAAACTGATGCTGAATGGCGTGACCAGCTCACCCCGATTCAGTACGAGGTCACCCGTAAGCACGGCACCGAACGCGCCTTTACCGGTAAGTACCACGACAACAAAGCCGAGGGCATTTACAACTGTGTCTGCTGCGGTTCTGAGCTATTCACTTCTGAAACGAAGTACGACTCGGGCACTGGCTGGCCTAGTTTCTGGGCCCCCAGCCAGCCCGAAAATGTCGCCACCAAAAAAGACTTCAGCCTGTTCATGATTCGCACCGAAGTGCTCTGCGCCGTGTGCGACGCGCACCTGGGCCACGTTTTTGGCGATGGACCCAAGCCCACTGGACAGCGCTACTGCATGAACTCTGCGGCGTTGGATTTTGTCCCAGCGGAAGTGCCTGAAACGGCGGTGGAGAGCGTCTAGTCTGGCGTCGGGCACGTGCAGCTTCACACCGATAGTCAAGGCCAAGGAACACCTATGCTGTGCCTGCACGGTCACCCCGGCAGCAGCGATAGCATGGGTGTCTTTGTCGAGGCGCTGTCGTCTCAGTTCCGGACAATTACGCCCGACCTGCGCGGCTATGGTCGCAGTCGGACCCGCACACCGTTCACCATGCAAGATCACCTACATGATCTCGATCAGTTGGTGAAGGACGAGCCCCAGTTTTGGATATTGGGTTGGTCCCTAGGCGGCATCTTAGCTATGGAGATGGCGCTACGTCACCCGCAGCGGGTCCAGGGCCTGATCTTAGTGGCTACAGCTGCTCGTCCCCGAGGCAGTCACCCACCGATTACCTGGCAGGACAATCTGCTAACCGGCATCGCTGGCATCCTCAACTGCATCTGGCCTGCTTGGCCTTGGAATATTGAGCAACTGGGCAAGCGATCGCTTTTCCGATACCTGATTCAACAACATACACCCTACGCATACCAGCGGCTGGGACGCGAGGGAGCAGCCGCCTATCTGAGAACCTCCAAATTTGCGACCCAGGCCCTAACCCAGGCCATTCGCCAGGGATATAATCGATTGCCCGAGCTAGACCAGATTCAGCTACCCTGTTTGATGCTGAGCGGCGCCTGCGATCGCCACATCACAGCTGAGGCGAGTCGAGAAACGGCCCAGCACCTGCCGAACTGCACCCTGCACGAATATCCCAACACCGCCCACCTCTTTCCCTGGGAGATTCCGATGCAGGTCCAAAAAGACATGCGCCGTTGGTTAGAACAGAAGAACCCAACGGCGCAGACGCAGTTATTCAGCTAACTTATTCAGCTAACCATTTTCTAATTGATGACAGTCTCTCAGCGGGATAGCACCTAGAGAGACAGTACCGGCGTGCTTGACGGCAGCGGTGACATTTCAATTGTTAGGGCTTCAGGCTCCTCGCGGCGAGTGGTCAGGGTCTTGATACCCTCTGCACCCTCTTGTTCTAGATCTTCAATGTAGCCCCCCTTGTACTGGGCGGCTTCTTCTTCGCTTTCAAATGGGCCAAAGTAATAGATAACCTGGGGCTGCGCGGTTGAAATTTCAATCCACCAAGAGTTGGTGAAGACGCCCAACAGGTTGCCGAAAAAGCTTTTCATAAGGGTTGAATAAATGCTGTGCTCTACAGAACGGACAAGAGTATTGATAAGGCGGTTAACGAACGGTTCCGGTGAATCAGCCGGGGAAATTTTTCATCAATCTCCTTTATACTCTGAGTTTTTGATCCCCGCAAAGTCTATTGGCGGTAATTTGTCGATCCAGGTCTGCCGATAGATTTCGTAGAGCATCATGCCGGTTGCCACCGACGCGTTCAAGCTGGGCGTTTTACCCGCTAAAGGGATTGCCAGCATTTCATCACACAAATTTTGGACCGATAGGCTAAGACCATTGCCCTCTGCCCCTACGACTAAGGCAACCGGTGCCGTAAAGTCAGCGCCGTGAACAGGCCGATCCGCCGTCTCTGCCATGCCGTACACCCAGAAACCGGCATCCTTCAGCGTTTCTAGGGCTCGGTTGAGGTTAACGACGCGGGCGACCCCCAGATGCTCTAGCGCGCCAGCGGCGACCTTGGCTACCGTTGCCGTTACGCCCACGGCTCGCCGTTGAGGAATCACCACGCCGTTCGCACCTAGCGCCTCTGCGGTGCGAATAATGGCACCCAGGTTATGCGGATCGGTAATGCCGTCAGCCACCACAATCACCGGACGGCGACTGTTCGCCTTGGCTTGGGCAATCAGGTCAGGGAGCTCGGCATACTCGTGGGCAGCGACCTGGGCGACGATGCCCTGGTGGTTGGCCCGGTTAGTGAGGTGATTGAGCCGTTGGGTATCAACCTCATCAATTACTGCGCCGTTGGCTTTGGCTTCTAAAATCAGCGGGCGAAAGCGACCATCGAAGACCAGTCGAGCGTTGACCCACAGCCGGTTTAGTGGGCGATGTTGGGTAATTGCAGCTTCTACCGCATGTCGGCCAAAGATTAGATCAGGGCGCTCCTGCTGATCCGAAGCGAGGCGCGGTCCGTTGCCATCAGACTGTTCGCGGCCGTTGTGAATCTCTCTGTTGCTATCTCCACCCCGTCGGACTGGTTTTGGGCGATCGCCACCTTCGGAAAACCGAGCGCTGTTTTGAGGCCCGCTCTTATTGCCCCCATAGGGTTTGCCTTTGCCTTTATAAGATTTGCCTTTATAAGATTTGCCGCCATAGGAAGATTTGCCGCCATAGGATTTGCCGTCCTGAGGTTTACCATCCTGAGATTTGTCACCCCGAGGTTTGCCAAATGAAGGCTTACCCGAACGACTTCGAGATGAGCTAGAAGATGGGCTGGAATGTGATGAGCTAGAACGGGATGGGCCAGAATGGGATGAACCAGAACGGGGGCCATCACCACGGCGGGGACGAGGGGGGTTAGCCATGCAATAGAGAGCCAGACGAATAGAAAAGCGTCCCTGATCGTAACGAGAATTGTGAGGCAAAAGCAGCCACCGTGGGGACTCGTCACAAAGATTCGCAGTTGGATCAGCCCGGCTCTTGCTGGGGCGGCGCTGTGGTAGAGACGCTGAGACTATCCAGCAAATAGACCAGTCGGGTATTGTCAGTTAGGTAAAGATAGCCCAACAGCGTTTCAAACCCGGTGGCCTGCTGGTATGCAGCCATACGACGATGGCGACGCGGCGCGGCATTGCGACCCCGTCGAACCCAGTCCTGTTCTATATCGGTCAGGTGCGGGGCCAGTTTCTGAACGTAGCTGGCCTGCTGTTCGGCCCTGACCTGTGCCACAACGGCATGGTGGTAGTTGCGGCTGTGAAGTGGCGGCCACAGTAGGCGCGATCGCACATACAGTTCATAAACGGCATCGCCAATGTAGGCCAGGGCAACCGGAGAAAGTGCCTGCACCTGCTCGGCGGTCAGTTGAGGTAATGGTAGACCCGTCATCCTATCCAACGGATAGGCAAGCGAAACATTGCCGAACCCACCAGTGATGTGCCTGCGACTGGCTTCATGACAAGATCAGCCTGGCTAGGCGTCCTTCAAATTCTCGACAGCGGTGTCGACGTTGGGCTGTAGCGATAGAAATTGCTCTAGCCGGACTAGTTTGACCGTCTGAGTAACGCGCGGATTGGTAACCACTTGGACGCTACCGCTCTCACCCTTGGCTTTTTTGACCAGCTGAACCAGCGCCCCAAGCCCCGAGCTATCGACAAAGTCAATGCTGGATAAATCTAGGACAATATGAGCAGGGCCTTCTTCAATGCAACGGTTCAGAACCTTGCGAAACGTCGGCTCTGAAAAGGCGTCTAGCAGACCCGTGAGGCGAAAAATTTGGCATTTACCCCTAACCTCTCTGGTGCCTCTCAAACTTACGGTAAGGGTTAGTGACTCAGCGATAGTAGCCTCCTCAGGGATTAGGTAGGGGTTAAGTCTGACGACGCTTAAATCTGACGACTCTCAAATCTGACGACTCATTGTAGGTCAGGAGTTGGCAGACTGCAATAACGATTGAAATCCAGTCCCTTGACGGACCTGCGGCGTCTTTCGAGCCGCCATTTCAAACTGCCAATAGGTTGCCCGAAAATATTGAAAAGCCATCTTCATTCAGGAAAACTGAATTGGGTTCATCCCAAGCAAAATAACAGCCCGTAGCACCGGCTCAAATGACGGTGTTTTCGTCTTTAAGGACAATTAGTGAGACACAACTTTAGAGAACGACATTTCGCCAATGAGTAAAGCAAATTACACATGATGAATAACGCAAGATATACCAGCGTTGCACACTTAAAAGTTATGAATTTGGTGGTTGGATTTTATCGCTATTTGCTCCGATTTTGACGGTGTTCCTGCATCAGATTTACAAACTTCTCGAATAGATAGTCTGCGTCGTGCGGGCCAGGGCTAGCTTCCGGGTGATACTGCACCGAAAACAATGGCAGCTGCTGGTGTTCTAAGCCCGCCACAGTACGGTCATTTAGGTTAAGGTGAGTCACCTGCGCTGCGGTAGCATCCACGGACTCGGCCGTCAGGGCAAAGCCGTGGTTTTGGCTGGTAATCTCAACCTGTCCCGTCAGGCCGCAGGGCTGGTTTAACCCGCGGTGACCAAACTTAAGCTTGAAGGTTTGAGCCCCCAAGGACAACCCTAGAATTTGGTGGCCCATACAGATGCCAAAGGTGGGCAACTGACTGTCGAGCAAGGCTTTAGCCAAAGCCGGTGCACCCTCAACCGCAGCAGGGTCACCGGGACCGTTAGACAGGAAAATGCCATCCGGCTGGTAGCTCAAAATAGTTTCAGGCGTAGCATTGGCAGGCACGACCACGACCCGACAGCCGTAGCTGGCCAGACGTCGTAAAATATTTCGTTTCACGCCAAAGTCAATCGCCACCACGGTCAGCGGTGGGTCTAGGGGAGCCTGCACTGCACCAAATTCCCAGGTCTCGTCGGTGGGTTCGTCCCACTCGTAGGGGGCAGCGGTTGTCACCTCCTGTACCAGATTGAGACCTTCCATCTGAGGCGCATCGGCCAGGGTTTGCCTGAGCTGGGTTTCGTCCAGTACCGTACTCGAAATGATGCCGTTCATGGCACCGACGGTGCGGAGCTTGCGGGTTAGGGCGCGGGTATCAATGCCGTAGATGCCAGGAATTTGATGCTCGGTAAGATAGTCCGACAGCGATTGAGTGGAACGCCAGTTGCTGGGCTGACGACAGATATTTTTCGCGATCGCGCCTTTGATTTGAGGGCGTTCCGACTCCTCATCGACGGGGTTCACGCCAGTATTGCCCAGCTCAGGATAGGTGAAGGTGATCATCTGCCCGCGGTAGCTCGGGTCCGTCAAGACTTCCTGATATCCGGTCATGCCGGTGTTGAAGACGACCTCGCCAACGCTGGTATCCCTGGCCCCAAAGGCCCAGCCTCGGTAGACCGTACCATCGGCCAAAACCAGTACAGCAGGCGGATCAGAGGGGGTCAGCATAGGTCTTCGCGTCGCGTGTCCAAACAGGGGCAAAGTTATGCCAGTACACCGTCAAGGAGTACTGGCGGTTCCATCTTAGGGCGTGGCGGGAAAAATAGGTCCGTTAGGATTGAACTATTCAAAATAGCTAGCGTCAACAGTGGTTTACGAGTGAGCGATCGCTGCTGAGCACACAACAATTTATGCCGGTCACATCCATCAGATATTGGTTACTGACGCTACTTTTGGTCAGCGGCTGTAGTACTGCGGTAGAGGAGATAACCAACGCTGAAAGCGCGACTGAAGGGCCAGTTGCTTCGACGCCGACCGTTGCTTTGGCCGATCCGGTAGCGTCAAGCCCGACACCTCCTGTGGTGGACACCACAGATGGGCGCTATGACGATGCGATCGCGCTGGCGGGTAGTACCGCTAAACTGGTGCAGCAGGCCCAGTCCCCTGACGATTGGAGTCTGATTGTCAGCCGCTGGCAGCGGACGTTAGCGCAGCTAAACGCAGTTCCCGTTGGCGACCCGAACTATGCTGCAGCGCAAGAAAAGCAGGCGGAATATGAGCGCAACCTCGCCTACGCCGAACAACAGCTGGCGCAGTTAAGCAACCCGCCTGAGCCCATTCCCATCGCCCGTACCGCCGTCCCAGTCGCTACTGCACCAGCGCCAACCCAAGTGCCACCCACCGTCTCCCCGGAGCGATTTACGGTGCCGATTTTGAGTCGCCGTAGTGGCACGCCCGTAATCTTGGTTCAACTGAACAACGGCCTGTCTGTCCCAATGATTTTGGATACGGGGGCCAGTCGTACTGTCATCACCCGGAGTGTTGCAGCCCAGCTGGGGTTAGACCCCACTGGCCAGATCATCGCGACCACCGCCAGTGACAGTGCCGTTGCCCTAGACACCACCGAGGTCATGACGATCACCGTTGGTGGCATCACCCGGAGCAACGTCACCGTTGCTATCAAAGATGCGGGCAACACCGGCCTCCTCGGCAACGATTTTCATCGGGGTTACGACATCAG
Source organism: uncultured bacterium (assembly GCA_963923025.1). GTDB lineage: Bacteria > Cyanobacteriota > Cyanobacteriia > Phormidesmidales > Phormidesmidaceae > CAWUKV01. The sequence continues at coordinate 20,647 of CAWUKV010000020.1, read as the reverse complement.
CATTCGTGCGAACACCGTGGAGTTTAATCGGCGCTAGTGCTGCTGCTATAGCTTTCGCCACTTTGCTTAGGACACCCCTGGCACTCAAGTGCTGAGTATTGGAGCCAAGTGGCCCGCAACCGCGCACAAATCCTTGTGGCGGTTGCTACACATGGAATCCTGCCCAAAACTGTATGGGAAAAACTGTACGGGATGAGGGACGGCTCAGCTACCCTCAATCGGTTTGAAATTAGCCTGCAGAAACCGTCAACAGGTCATCCAGCAGTAGCTCTTTATCAATTGTGTCCTCAACATCAGCTGCCTCGTTGATTGGGCTGAGTTCTAGGTCAGCCTCAATCACCTCTTGCAGTGGTGGCAGCGTCGCTGGGCCAATGCCTTCGGTGAGACGTTCTGCCACTAAGCGGTTAGTGCTATCGTCGTCGGTTGGACGAACTGAGGCGGAGACAGGCTCGGAAACCGGCAAGGGAAGTGGGGCCGCAGGAGCCGAAACGCTCACCTCGACGGCAAACGGCTCATCGACGGGCGTACTCAGGTCAGATTGAGGCTGCTCGGACAGCGGCTGTAGGTAGACCGGCTCGGGTGCTCGAGCTGGGGCAGCAGTGGGGATCGAGAGTGAGACGTCAACCGGGCGATTTTGCCGGGCTGCATCTGCAGCGCTCATGATGCGCTCGATGTAGCGATTGCTAGCCTGTGGCCCTGTGGGCGAGAACCGGACCTGTGCCAAAGGATTGGGGCGAGGACCGCGCTGGGGAAACGTAAACTCGACGAGTTCGTCGATGGAGAGGTCGCTAGGAACCGGAGCCACTTCAGTTTGTAGTTCAGCGTCGGGCTGGGTCGGGACCGCGCCCAGATCAGCCGGGTCTATGCTTTCGTCAGGTCCCACCTCCGAGCCGTTGCTAAAACTGGGCGACGGTTCGGGTAGCGATGGCTCAGCTGCTGCAATGCTGTCAAAGTCACCGTTACCTGACTGCTCACCAAAGCGAGCAAACTGCTCATCATCAGTGATTTGGTTTTCTGGCAGTTCGAAGCTCCAATTGCTACCCAGTTCGTCACCCTGGGTACAGGCCGTAAGGGAGGTAAGCGTCACAACGGAAACAGCAAGTTTACGCATCGTAGTGGAGTCCCTGAGGTTAACAATGGTTTGATTAACAACGGTTTGATGTGAAGTCTTGATATTGCACAATCAAACTTCACGGTCATTCATGTGTAGGTAGACGGTGTGCGAGGAAAAAGGTTCGCTGGGTTCAGGCAAACGGCCAGCTGCCGCTGTGTCGGAGGGATATATGCATTTTCTCGGTCTCGATTTAGGCTGGCAGTCAGGGCCGTCAGGGCTTTGCCACCTTGTACAGCGGGAACAGGGGCTTGAACTGGTTGCGCTAGAGCGGCAGCCGCAGTTGGTCGATGTGCTGACTTGGCTAGATGCCCGCATCCCAGCAAAAGCGTCCGCAATGGTTGCCGTCGATGCCCCAACCCTCATCCCCAACCCAACCGGGATGCGCGTTCCTGATCGGCTGGCCCACCAGCACTATGGTCGTTACCATGCGGGGTGCTATCCGGCTAACCAAAATCGCCCCTTTGCCCAACGACTGGTGGCTTTTGGTCAGGCACTAGAGGCACGGGGGCTGGCCCACGCCCCCGCTGTGGTTCCTCAAGCCCTAGGGCGCTACCAAATTGAGGTCTTTCCTCACCCAGCTATGGTGAATTTGTTTCAGCTGCCGCGTATTTTGAAATATAAAAAAGGACGGCTGGCAGAGCGCCAAACGGAACTCGGTCGCCTACGCCAGCTGATATTGACCGTACTGCCCGACTTAGATCCGGCCCTCAACATTACCTCGGCAGACCTGCCAACTATCCCTTCAACGGGGCGCGAACTCAAAGCGGTAGAAGATCGGCTAGATAGCCTGATTTGTGCCTATGTTGCGGCGCACTACTGGTGGTGGGGCCCAGCGCGCAATCAGGTGTTGGGCAGTTTGGCAGAGGGGTACATTGTTGTGCCTACGCCACCACCTGTGTCGGCGTAGCTGTTTTTCTAACTAAGAGAGCCATCAAGAGCGCTCCGGCGGCATTAGCGGTAGCAATATCTGAAATTCGGTACCCTGGTCAATCTGTAATTCGGGATGGGTGAACTGTTGCGATCGCACCCGAAAGCAGCCGCCATGTTGGGCCGTGACAATGCGGTAACTCATGGCCAGTCGGGTTTCCTTCACACGACGAACCTGAGGTGAACAAGCTGCGGCAATCGCCTGCTCAACCGCAGCGGGCAGTCCTGGGCCATTGTCCTGAATTAAAACTTGCACCCAGCGGCTCGGTGGATGGGCGGCTGGGGCGTTACAGATCTTGGTAGAGAGGGTAAGCGTTGGGCTTTGCTGAGACTCTAGCCGCTGAGCCAGGAGGGCATCCACCGCGCTGGTGAGGATTGACATAAACACCTGACCCAACTGCCCGGCAAAGCAGGGCACTGGGGGGAGCTTGCTGTAGTCACGGTGAATTTTCAGGGGTGTTTTAATGCGGCTTTGGAGCAGGAGTAGCAGGCTATCTAGCAGACTATGTAGGTCGGCTGGTTTGGGATAAACCTCGTCAATGTGGCAGAAATTTTGGAGACTGATGGCCAGCTGACGCAGCCGATGGGCACCGCCCCTGACACTGCGAATGGCTTCGGGCAGATCTGTCTGTAAATAATCCAACTCGGCTTCGATACAGCGTTGTTGTAGCTGGGGCGAGGGTTGGGGGACCTCGTCGGCATAGCCTTCAAGCAGCTCAAGCAGCGTCTGGGTGTAGCCGGAGATATGCGCCAGATTTCCCCAGATAAAGCTGATCGGGTCCAAAATCTCGTGGGCCACGCCGTCTACCAATCGACCCAGTGATGCCATTTTTTCGTTCTGGAGCTGCTCTAGCTGAAACCGCTCATAGCGGATTTGTGCTTCGATACCCCGCAAATGCCAGTACGCCTGGTTAAGCACAGCTGCACTCAACAGCGCTACGCCAATCGGAGTTTCAACAATGACCGGTACAGATTGCTGAGGTAAGGGACGGCGTAGCGCCTGCGGGGCGGCTTCTAAGATTGGGGTATCTGCCGTCAAACGCAGGCTGGGCGGCGTTGAGTAAAGGATAGAGCACAGGGTTGGTACGGGGCCTGTGGCAGATAAGCTAAGGGTTTCAAAAATGTGCGATCGCGCCAGCGCCGTCAGCGCCGTCTCCCCCTCTCTCACCAGGAGGCCGGGTAAGCGAGGCTGCTGTAACAGCTTTGCTGCCACCCTATGCAAATCGTCCTCAACGGCCGTTTCGTCAACATGTAGCGGTAGATCGGCCAATACTGAACGAACAGTTAGCAGCGAACTGGCAATTTCTGTACCAATAGGTTCACCGGCATTTTCACCGGCATTTTCACCGGAGACAGGCAGAGATAAGGCAGACATCAGCAGTATCAAGAGACGAGTGGCCACCATGATTGGCACGATCCGGTCTCAGTATGCCCAGTTCGACGGGTGTCGGATTGATCCCAAGCGGTCAGTTATAGCCGCCATCCTGATTGTTAGGGCAGTCCACAAACAGCATGATTGCGCCCATGACCCTCGGTGAAATATCTAACCTCGCGGTGATTTTGCGTTGGCTTAAGGCACCCTGTAAGTAGTGCATTGCTCAGAGCTTCGAAAACCAATGTCCTCAGTGTTGCCAACGCCCGCCCTCGCACCGCTCAAAATTGTTTCACTGATTCCCAGTGCCACGGAGATTGTGACGGCCTTGGGCTATGGCTCAGCGTTAGTGGGGCGGTCTCACGAATGTGACTATCCTGCTACCGTTCAAACCCTACCTGCCTGTACGGCACCTCGGTTTGAACCCAACGGCACGAGTCGTCAGATTCATGACCGGGTCACAGAGCTGCTACAGTCGGCGCTGAGCGTTTACGAGGTCAACATCTCTCTACTGGCCGAACTTCAGCCGACTCACATCATCACTCAGGCCCAGTGCGAGGTCTGTGCCGCCAGTCTGGCCGAAGTTGAGAAAGCCGTTGCCGATGGTCTGGCCAGCCAGCCCCAGATCATTTCTCTCCAGCCGCAGGTGCTTGCAGACATCTGGTCTGACCTTGAACGCGTGGCCGTCGCCCTGGACCCCGATCACGGTAAAACGCGGGCCAGTCGAGTGGTTGACCAGCTCCAGCAGCGGCTCCAGCGCTGTACCCATGGCCTCAGTACCGTACCGCCCCACCCGACGGTGGCCTGCATCGAATGGACTGAGCCACTGATGGCAGCCGGGAACTGGGTCCCTGAGCTAGTGACGCTGGCCGGGGGGCACTGTCTATTTGGCAAGATTGGTCAGCATTCCCCCTGGCTACAGTGGGAGGATTTACTGGCGGCTGACCCTGATTTAATTGTTGTTATGCCCTGCGGGTATGACCTGGACAAAACCCAGGCAGCGGTGGCAAGTCTTGGCCAGGACCCGCGCTGGTCAAAACTCAAGGCCGTCCGTAACTATCAGGTCTATCTGACGGATGGCAACCAGTATTTCAACCGGCCCGGTCCTCGTCTGGTCGATTCGGTGGAGATTTTAGCCGAAATCCTACAGCCCGCAGCGTACGAAGCCGCAGCCGGAGAGAGCTACGCGCTGAAGGCTTGGAGACTGTTTAGCCTGTAGGGCCCATGTGCAAATCAATCTCCCAGCTACGGCTGAACCGCTAGAGATACTCTGTCAGCACCAGCTCTAACTTAGGAATGCTGATGGGCTTGCTCATGTAGTCGTTAGCCCCCATGGTCAGGGCCCGTTCCCGGTCTTCGGCCATGGCCTGAGCCGACACGATTACCACTGGCAGCGTTTGTGCAGAGACCTCCTGCCGAAGCTGAGCCAGCAAATCGAGCCCGCTGATATCGTTTTCGAGTTTGACGTCCAGCAAAATCAGCCGTGGCTTAAACTGTCGAACCCGCTGCCGGAAGGTATCGGACTCTTGCAGGTGTTCTACGGTATACCCCAACACCTGTAGGTAGTCTTTGAGCAACATCGCGCTCTTCAGGTCGTCTTCGACAATCAAGATTCGCTTGCCGCTGGTGGGTGCCACTGAGTCGACTGCCTGCGCCCCGTCAGAAGCAAGCGAGGTGGGGTCGGTAACCAGCTCGGTGGGCACCAGACAGTCCGGCAGGTGGATTGTAAATGTACTGCCCTGGCTTACGGCTGACTCAACGGTCACGTCCCCGCCGTGTAGACGGGCTAGCTGACGGGTCAAGGCCAGTCCCAATCCTGTCCCTTCGTAGTGGCGGCTGAGTTCGCTATCGACCTGATAAAAGGCCTCAAATAGCTTTTGACGGTCTTCAGGCGCAATGCCAATCCCCGTATCCTTCACTCGAAAAATCACACCGTTGCCGTCTCGCTGCACCACCAGCGACACTTCTCCCTCAGTGGTGAACTTGATGGCATTGGATAGAAGATTGAGCAGCATCTGCCTCAGTCGTCGCTCGTCTGCCATGCACACTGCCGCGTCAGGGGCAAAGTAATGGGTGAGCGATAGCCCCTTTTCAGCAGCGCGCTCGCCCATAATGCGTAGGCAATAGTGGCCTAGCTCGGCCAGGGTGACTTTTTTAACGTCAAGCTGCTCCCGGCCCGATTCCACCTTGGCCAGGTCTAGAATGTCGCCAATCAGGTCGCGCAGGTGTTCGCCGCTGCCCTGGATGCAGCTAATGTACTCGCGCTGCTTGCTATTGAGTTCGCCAAACATCTCCTGACCCAGCAGGTTCGAGAGGCCCAGAATCGAGTTTAGTGGCGTGCGTAGTTCGTGGCTCATTACCGCCAAGAAGCGACTTTTGGCCTGGTTGGCGGCCTCTGAAATTTGCTTTTGGGCTTCTAGCTCGCGGGTGCGTTCCTGCACCTGCCACTCCAAATACTCATAGCTCTGGGCGTTGTAGAGCGCGATCGCGGCCTGGTCGGAGATCCGCTCTAGCAGTCGAATATCGTCCTGGGCAAACAGCCGATGCTGGGTGGTGGTCTCTAGCACAAGCCCACCGTAAAGCTTGCCCTGAATAAATACAGGCGCGGCCAAGACCGACCGGGTGTGCGCCCGCTCGATCAGCAGCTTGCCTTCGGATGGGGCCACCTGCGCATAGTTTGGGGCATGGAAACAGCGATGCTGAGCAAATTCGTCGTGGGGGTCTACGATTTTGGGCAGCAGCGCAATCAGGCTGGGCAATCGTGAGACGGCCACTACCGCCTGTCCGGCTCGCCATTCAGCCAAAATCTCGGCCTGTTGGGCACCGCGGGAAAAAATATAGGCGCGGTCCACCCGTAGGGTTTCACCCGTGAGCTGCACGATGTCGGACAGCAGCTGCTGGGGATTAAGGCGTGTATTCAGGCGGCGGCTTAGTTCGTTCAGCAGCCGTTCCCGGTCGGCCTGCTGCCGCACCTGCTGAAACAGCTGCGCCTGCTGGATTGCGATCGCCACCTGATCGGCCAGCTTTTCTAGCAGGTCGATTTCGGGGGGCTGCCACTGGCGCACTTTGACGCACTGATGCACCACCAGCAGCCCCCACAGCTGACTACTCTGCAAGATGGGGACGACGAGCTTGGAGCGCAGTCGCAGTTTCTGAACCGTCTTCAGTTGAGTAGACGAGTAGGACTGTACGTCAACGTTACTGACGGCGATGGTTTCGCCCTGGCAGTAGCGATGGTAGTCGTCCAGGGTACCACCCCGGTGAATCAGGCAGTCTAGATTTTGGGCGAGGCGCTCTGCCGTCACTGACCACTCGGGCTCCCACGCATGGGCCACCACCGCGCCCACGTCAGGCCGTTCTACCCGATAAATCATCACCCGGTCGGTGTCGAAGACCTGCCGGACCTGCGCCACGGTGGTGTTGAGAATGTCTTCAAGATCCAGAGACTGGCGGATGCGGGCCGCGATCGCGCCCAGTAGCCGACTGCTATTGAGCGTTTCCCGCAGCTGCTCTGCCTGGCTTTGAATCTGGAGTTCGGCCTCTCGCTGGCGGGTGATGTCGGTCCCCATGCACACCAGCCGCTCGGGCTGGCCATCGGCGGACCGAATCACCACCCCGTAGGTGCGAAACCACTGTACAGAGCGGTTTTTATGCAAAATCCGATGCTCTAGCTCAAACTCAGGCTCAATGCCGCTGAGGTAGCCCCGCACTTTTTCGGTAAAGTCGCTGCGGTCGTCGGGGTAAATCAGCTCCATCAGGTCGCGAAAGGTGTTGAGCGGATCGCTCGCCCCGTAGCCCAGCATCCGGCGCAGGGCCGCATCAGCGTAAAACGTGCTTTGCAGCAGGTTCCATTCCCAAACGCCGACGCCCCCGGCGCTGACGGCCAAACTGTAGCGTTCCTGGCTAAGCTTAAGGGCTTCTTCAACCTGCCGCTTATCGGTAATGTCGGTCAAAAATCCCTGGACACCGATAATCTGACCCTGGCTGTCAAATAGGCCCATGCCCTTTTCTAGTAGCCAGCGCTGGCGACCGTCCTGATGACGGATGCGGTAATCAATGCTGTAGCGGGTGCGCTCGGTTAGCGCGTTGTCGATCAGCTGGGCGACCTGGGGCCAGTCCTCAGCACAGATCAGGCTACGGAAGCTGTGGCGATGATTGTTGAGCAGGTCTTCGGGACGATAGCCGGTAAAGGTAAAGCAGTCGTCGCTGATATATTTCAGCGTCCGATCAATATCGTTGGCGCTGACAAAAACAATCCCTGGAAATGCAGTGACAAAGGGATTGGTCGACAGCTGCGAAACATGCTTGGATAGCTGGGCCGCAGGTAACTCCTGGGCAAACCCTGGCACTGAACCTGCCAGGGCAGTCAGGAGCTGACTAAAGGTCGTATCATCCCGGCAATAGCGACGAAGACTTTCGAAATCTTCTGGTTTCATACGTTGCGCGGGCAGAGGGTGAAGCGGTTAAACCTAGGATGCCCGACCGCCCGACTTGCCTCACGCCCAATCGCCTGCCAGTAAAAGCACTGGGGTTAACGCGTAGGACCCTCAACCAAAGTGTTGAAAGTTGCGATCCAGCGTCAGCGGCTGACCCTGCAAGCAAATGTCGGTCGGTGCTGCGGTGGTTTGCCCGATGATAGCGCAGCCGGGCAGGTGCTGTTGCAGAGCGACCGCCAAATCCGGTGGCAGACACAGCACCAGCTCAAAATCTTCCCCGCCGTACAGCACCCAGTCCAGCGCTTGCTCGTCCCCCACCCCGTCTGCTAATCCGTCAGGCAGGGCAAGGCTGGTGAGCTGTGCCCCCACGCCACTACTGCGGCACAGCTGCACTACGGCATTGGCCAGTCCGTCGCTGCTGTCCATGCCAGCCATGCTCTGATCGGGTGTTTGAAGCTGGGTTGTCTGGAGCTTGCGGAGGGCTGCGATCGCATCAAACCGAGGGCGGGGAAACTGGTGTGCCTTAATCCACTGCCGCTGTAGTGCTGGGCTTGCGTCAGATGCTGACACTTCGCCCTGTAAAAGCGCCAGCCCTGCCCGCGATAGCCCGTGTGGCCCCGTTACCACAATCGACTGACCGGGCTGAGCCGTGGTTCGGTAGATCGCTTCCTCCGGCTTGACCTGACCGAGTGCCGTTATGGCCAGGCTGGCCACGGAGGAACGGCACAGGTCACCCCCTACAATTTCACCGCCAAACTGAGCCAGACAGTCCACCATCCCTTGATAGACCGCCTCTAACCAAGGCCAAGGGGTAGTCCCCGGCAGCGACAGCCCCACCGTAACCCCCAGGGGCGTTGCGCCCATAGCAGCCAAATCCGACAGGTTCACAGCGACGGCACGCCACCCTACGGCCCGAGGTGGGGTGGTTCGTTCACTAAAGTGAACGTCTGACACCAGCACATCCGTCGTGACCACCAGCCGATGCCCTGGCGCGATCGCTTGCACCACCGCATCATCGCCAACTGCCGCCGAGCAGTAAGGCCGCAGCCGGTCTAAAACCGCCAACTCTCCCAGATCAGCCAGCGTTGGTGCGCTGGCTTGGGGCGATTCTTGTACTTGGCCGGATTTTTGCACTTGGCCCGATTCTGATCCTGATTCGACCGACGTTAGGCACCCGGCGCAACAAAGTGGTCTAACCCACTGACCACCCGGGCCGACTCAACCCGATCGCCCTGCTTGATTTGCCCCAACACATCCTTGCCTTCGGTCACGTAGCCAAAAACCGAGTAGCGACCGTCTAGCAGGTTTAGCCCCGCAGGCGTTAGCTCTGGCTCAAACAAGAAAAAGAAGAACTGAGACGAGCCGCCATTGGCGTCTTCCTCGGGACGCGCCATCGCTACTGTTCCGTAAGCCGAAAAGGGCAGGACCGGGTCGTCCATATAGCGGCCCAAGGCTTCCAGGGTTTCCCCGTAAACCGGCTGCTGATCGCCCTTAACTAAAATTTCTAGCGGAACAGAACGGTATTCCTTTGTTTTGGGATCAATAAAGCCTTCGGCATCGCCCTCGGGGTCGCCCGTTTGCAGCACGTAGAAGTCTTCTGCCCGAATAAACGGTAGGCCGTCGTAGAAGCCGCGCTGCACCAGGTCAACAAAATTACCTGCTGTCACGGGGGCGCTGTAGCCGTCAACCACCACGGTGAGCGGACCTTGGGTTGTCGTCACCTCAATGGCAGCACGACCCTTAAGTAGGGGGCGGTCTGCGTAGGCGGGGTCAACCTCGTAGGGAAACCCTTCGACCATGAAGGACTCAATCTCGCCCACCTGGTCTAGCATCTGGTCTCGTAGTTCCCAAATGGCCTCGCGATCGCGATTCTCCAGTGCCGTTCGCATCACGTCTAGGTCCGCTGTCAGACTGGCAATTAGCGCTTCGGCATCAGCCTTATGATCGGGCACCACCGCCGCCAGAATTTTGTCTCCTTTGCGGCTGAGGGTCCGCTCTACGGTAGTGATGTCTTTCTTCACCGGTCCCCACCGTTTGCTGCGCAGCCATTCTGACAGCCCCTCTAGCGTCTGCTGAACCTTGCGAATTTCGGGATTTTCAATGGGCAGGGAGTAACGTAGCAGCGCTTTGCCGTTAGTAATCGCATTGCCGGGGGGGAGGTAGGCCACTAGCGGCGAGGATGCGGCTAAGGGAAAGGCGTGAGCCTGGGGGAGATGTCCAAGTCCGGACAGCCCCAGCACAACCAGCCCCTGTACAATCAGCGTGTTAACGAGCAGCTTCAGACTGCGGCGAAAAAATGACATAGGACGAAAACTGGAGGAAGGGCCGCTTCGATCTTGCCACAGTCTGGTAACAGTCTGGAATAGGGACCGGTAACAGTCTGGAATAGGGATAGTCTGGCAGCGGTCTTTCGGGATTGAGCTGGGGGATTGAGCTGGATGGGGGACAGTCCCGAGACGGTTCGCTACCACAGCGCAGCATGTCAGAGGTCGCAGGATTACGAACTGACACGAATTGTCGGGTCAAGGGATAATTGCTTGCTCAACGGTACAGTAGCGGTACAATGGGGCCGACTGTAACGACCGGTACAGCATCCTCATCGCCGTTATGGGGCAGGCTGTTTCACACTCTATCCCTGGGACGCACCAGTACCATGATTTCCAGCAACGACTTTCGCACGGGTACCAGCATTGAGCTGGATGGTTCGGTCTGGCGAGTGGTTGAATTTCTACACGTTAAACCGGGCAAAGGTGCAGCTTTTGTGCGGACCAAGCTTAAGAACGTGCAGGGTGGAAACGTGGTAGAGCGAACGTTTCGTGCGGGTGAGTCGGTGCCCCAAGCCAATCTGGAAAAGAGCGTCAAGCAACATACCTACCGCGACGGTGACCAATTGGTTTTCATGGACATGGAGACCTACGAGGAGCTGCGCCTAACCCCCGAGCAGGTGGGGGACCGGGTGAAGTATCTCAAAGAAGAGATGGAGGTCACTGTGCTGACTTGGAACGATCAGGTTTTAGAGGTCGATTTGCCGAATTCTGTGGTGTTAGAGATCACCCAAACTGATCCGGGTGTTAAGGGCGATACGGCCACAGGCGGGACTAAGCCCGCAACGTTGGAAACTGGTGCTCAGGTGATGGTGCCGCTCTTTATCTCAATCGGCGAGAAGGTTAAAATCGATACTCGCAACGACAGCTACTTGGGTCGAGAGTCCTAGCAGGCTGTACCCTTGCCGATGGCGTTATTTGCCCAAACTGCATCGCCCAAACTGCATCGCCCAGACTGCATTGCCCAGACTGCATTGCCCAGACTGCATCGTTAGACCGCTTAGGAGTGTGATCGCGTGGATTTAAACTTTGACGAGCTGCGGCAACTGGTGGCGGCGCTGGACCAAACCGATGTGGCTGAACTGACGCTCAAGAGCGATGATTTTGAGCTGACGCTGCGAAAGTCGGCGGGTATCGTTGCGCCAGTCGCGATCGCAGAAGCCCGTCCTGCCCCCCCTGCCCCCGTCGCCAAGGCCGCACCTGAACGACTAGCACCGGTACCGGAGCCGGTACCGCCCAAGGTCGATAGCAACCTACAGGAGATTACCTCACCGATGGTGGGCACCTTCTATCGGGCCCCTGCCCCCGAAGAGCCGCCCTTTGTCAGTGAAGGCGATCGCATCCAAAACGGTCAGACCGTCTGCATCATTGAAGCGATGAAGCTGATGAATGAGCTAGAAGCTGAGGTCAGCGGCGAGATTGTAGAGATTCTGGTGAACAACGCGGAACCTGTGGAGTTTGGCCAGCCGCTGATGCGCGTCAAACCCCTTTAACGCGACAAACCCCTTTAACGTAGTCAGCGCTTTGCCGCAAAACCCCTCACGGCTCAGCCATCCCAACCTCGCCCGCTACGGCGCTCAACTCCGTGCGCAGCCTTTTACCAGGCGTCGCACGGCTGATGATGTGTGGGTCTTGCTGGGGAAGATTTAAGGTGGAGTTTCTGTCTGGCCGCAGGGTAATTTGTTAGACTACCCTGAAGGGTTTCAGAGAGGGGTATGGTGAGCGCCGCTGATGATCCCATCAGCTACAGGTCACAACCGCTGCCCCAGCCCCTACAGTCCGAGGCCGTTCCCTCTAATGCGGCTGGATGTATATCCCCGAGTTTAGAACGGGAGGTGATGAGACACTCAATCCTTGCCAGATTTCGACGTTAGTGGGGCATGTACTGGTCCTGCGGGCAGTCCTCCCAGATTTCAGTGCGTCCTACGACAAGAGATAGCTCAGTCCCATTGCTGCCAATTGCTAACTACCCATTCAGCTGTTTCCCGATCGAACCAGCTAGGGTCCGCTAAGTTGCCTGTTCTGCAAGGCTTTCTGGACAGCGTTGTGACGAAAAATAAGGAGAAAAATATGCAAAACAGCTCTCGGCAGTCCCGCGCAAACAAGGCTGCCCCAGAGACTCACACCCCGGCTCATGCATCGAGTCACTCGACCCCCTCCCGGCTGTATCGTCGGTTAGAAGAAGCCCTAAACACGGGCAGTGAGGTTTGGTTCAGAATGCCTGGCACCCGACTGGTCGGGATTCCCATCTACTTAGATGCTGAGTATGTGGAGGTTGTAGATGTGGATGTGGCTGAAGGCTTTGAAGACGAAGACCTACCCGAAGAGCCCTACCAGCGAACCGTGTGGCTGGTGCGCTTGAGCGAAATCAGCGCTATCTCCTACGCCACAGATCGCTGGTCTAAAGATCGTTTTGAGCGCCTTCTCAATCATTTCAACGACTCCGAAGAATCTGAACAGCAGAGCCGTGAAGGCAATTAGCGCAGCTGATACGGCGTGACTAGCTCGAGCCTCTGGGGCCTGCGATCGCAACCAACCATTGCAGGATCGTAGCTCCCGGGGGCTTTACAGTTTCATGGGTGTGTAGGTAGGTGATACGGGTCTTTTCTAGATGCAAACAACTCTAGATGCGAACAATTCTAGATACGCACAGTGTCAGCCGTTAGGGGATGGCTAGGAAGCTGCTGATTTTGAAGGGGCGGTCCTGGCGCTAGTTTCAGCATCCGTCTGGGGTGTCCGAGCCGATGGGCCTGCTCCCAGGCTACGAAAATAGCTGCCGCCAATGCCCATAAGAAACGCGACATAGGCAAGCATCTGCACCCAATAGATCTGGTCTCGATATCCTAGCAACACCTTAAGCACCACACCCGGAAACTGTTTGTCCGGCAAAACTGAGTGGGCATCCCAAAGGCGGGGACCTAGAATGCAGGACTGACTGGCAAAGCAGAGATCGATAGTGTGGGCTTGGCTAATGGCTGCAAAGGCGGCGTCCAAATTTCGGCAAACGGAGACCACTAACCCGGCCACAATCAGCAGCAACAGCACGCCCATGACCTGAAAGAACCGACGCAGGTCGATGCGAATGCCCCACTGAAACAGGCCTAACCCAATTAAAACGGCTGTAACCAGCCCGCCGATAGCGCCCCCGATGCCTGCAACTGTGGCCTTGAGATGGGTAAACAGGAACAGGACCGTTTCAAAGCCTTCTCGTAGGACGGCGATGCAGACCAAGCTAAATAGGCTCCAGCCAGCGCTGTCGGACTCCTGAGCGGAAATGGCCTGTTGAACCGCACCTTCGACGCTACCTTTGAGCGATCGCGACTGACGGGTCATCCAAATCAGCATCCAGCTCAGCATAATGATGGCAATGCTGCCAAACAGCGTTTCTAGCAATGGCTTGATAATACTTTTGGCCTGGGGCAGGGCGAGCTGAAGCTGCTGTAGGCCAATACCTAGAAAAACGCCGATGAGGAGACTGCCCACAACTCCAGCCAGCACACCGCCATAGACCCAGCGGTTGAGCTGCCGCTGGTCGGCCTTACCTAAGCAGGCCAAAACGATGCCCACAACAAGAGCAGCTTCAACGCCTTCGCGGAGCGTAATCACAAAGGTTGGCAGAGCTGTTGCTAAATCCATGAGGTGAAAAGTCAGGAGTCACTCACCCTATTATGACGCTTTATGATGATGCGTTTGCAGCCGACCTTGATGTCGGCTGCTCAACCACGTTCAAGCTGAAAACTATAGCTTCCCCCGCCGGAGGGACTCCCGCTCTGGCCATAGTCAGGGTTTATGGATTACCAGCGGCTGCTATGGGTTACCCGGCTATACCTAGGCCAATCCAATTTCTCGCAGTCGAGCTTGCAGGTAGTCCCCAGCGGACTGCACCGGAAAGCGCGTTGTTCCACCCGTTTTGGCAATGCACTGAGGTAAGGGCGTCAAATCAAAACTGGGCCGTGGGTGAACAAAAAACGGCATGGAGAACCGGCGATCGCGGCGGCTATCGGGGTTAGTTACCCGGTGGGTTGTACTCTTCAATAGTCCATTACTGAGCGCTTCCAGCATATCTCCGGTGTCAACAATGACCTGTCCTGGAATGGGCTGAATGGGTAACCATTCGCCGTTGGTCTGGAGCAGCTCTAACCCGGCGCTGGTGGCTTCGCACAGCAGCGTAATCAGGTTGATATCTTCATGGGGAGCGGCGCGCATGCTCTGAGGCGTCACATCGTTGGGCACGGGCGGGTAATGGATCACCCGTAAAATCGAGCTACCCTGCTTGACCTCGGGGATGAACCAGTCCTCCGGCTGCTCTAGGTATAGTGCGCAGGCTTTCAACAACTGAATCGAGCAAGTCTCAAGCTGCTGAAACAGCGTTGTCATAGCCGGCTGAAACTGAGGGACTTCCTTGGGCCAAAGATTGGGTAGCGTCCTATTGTCAGGCCGCCCAACATGCCAAAATTCTTTTAAGTCTGGCGCGCTGTGGTCCTTGGCATGTTCTTTGCCAAACCGCGTAAAGCCCCGCTGTCCCTTTAGCTCAGCCTGTTCATAATGACGTTTACTACTTTCGGGCAGGGCAAAAAAAGCCTCAGCAGCGCCGTAGGCAGACTGAATTAGGCGATCGTCAATGCCATGATCTTTTAGCGCAAAAAAGCCAAATTGGGCCAGCGCCTTTCCCAAGGCTTGAACAAACTCAGACGGACGGGTTGAAAAATCACGCAGACTCAGTACGGGGATGGTTTGAACAAGCATGCTACTCGGACACGAACGTCATAAACGGCCTTAAAGATGCGCAGGGGAAAGTCCAGCGCTGCAGCTGATGCCGATACAGCCAGGAGCGTTGAATTGTCGCTCCCCCATCTGTTACAGACGTCAGCCCTGTAAAGATGTGCTCAGACCGAGCCATGATGTCGGTCAGAGCACAAAGAACTGTATTGTACTTAAATTGTCTAAAACAACCAGTCCCAAAGAATGCCAATGGCCTCCAGGACACTTCTGTCACCCATGTTTCAGGAGAACCCAATATACCCGAGAAACATCAGATACGCTGCTGGTGTGGCATCGTATGGGCAGATATCTAGGGTTGTCATAACATCTTAAATTCAGGCATGGCAAGCCGTTGAGTGAGTTTTTGAATGGTTAGAACAACTGCAAGAGAAGAGAGTTTTTGCTCAGTAGGGTTGCTGGTGCAACGGCTGAGCGGGGGACCGGGACAAGTATGACGTTTTGCTAATGGCATCGACGAATGGCATCGACTAGCGCTGCTACGAGGTGCCGTACTAACGCTCAGTACCTGTTGTACCTTTTGGGCTGACAACTTTAAGCAATCTGTATAGAGCTGTCGACATTGCAGATTTTCCGTGTAATTACGGAGTTATCCCTCAGCTGTTGCCTACTGCTGACTTAAGTTAATCAAAGTTCATCTGTTCCTGAAAATCGTAAAAAATGAAGTATTTTTCCCTCGGGGTTGCGATCGCAGCCACGGTCTTTGCGGTGCCTGCGGCCCGTGCTGAAATGGCCTGCTACATGGAGTTAGCCGAGCGGCAGATTGACCTCACGGCTGTCTGTGATGGGTCCCAGCTGCAGTCAAGCATAGCCATTCCTGAGTTTCAGCCCAGTTTGTTTACCTACGGGATGCAGAATGCTCAGATTTGGCAAGCGGGCCAATGGCAACCCTCTCAACAGGTCTCCCTGCAGGTTGTCAACCTGGGAGAGGCCGCTGCCAACAACGTCACGGTGGTGGTCCAGGGCGAACGTCACAACGCTATGGGCCAGGTAGAAGCCGTTGAAACACAAACGGTTACGCTGACCGAGGTACCGGCAAGAGTCTCTGGCCAACTGAATATCGAGTTTAGCTTCATTCCCGATGACTGCCGACTGGTTTCCATTGACTGGAACTGATGCGGTAGCCAACCTCTGACCCATCAGCCTAACTCTGTCGATCGCGAATTGACAGATATTCGGGAGGTGTTGCCAGGTCTACGTTCCCAACATGCGAACAGCTGGCTGGGGCAGATGTAATAGCGTCAAAGCTTGCTCCAGTGCGGTGACCCGATCGGCCACCCGATGGGATGGGGGCAACTGATTCAACACATCCAGACATAGCAGCCGCCGATCAACCTGCCCATTGGACCCTACCAGGAAGACCTCCCGCCGTTGTGCCAGCGCATCTTTGACCATGGTTTCTAGCGCCAGCGTCGCCGTTACCCCCAGGCGGGGCACGTTGTCTAAATCGAGGATGAGCACCTCGTAGTTGCCCACAATCGAAAGACGTCGCGAGAATGCCTTAGCGGCCCCGAAGCTCATGGGACCACTGAGATGAAACATCAGAATTCGCCCCTTGGCTGCGCTAAGCAGGGCCTGCTCTTGCGGGGATAGCCAGGTTTCACCCTCGCCCCGCGTTACCGCTTTGACCTCTTTAACCTGTAAATCGGTCAGATGTTTAATGGTTAGTAGGTTGGCCACAAACACACCCACGGCGACCGCAACCACCAGATTGACAAACACTGTCAGACCCAGTACAAGGTACATCACGCCTGCACCCTTGGTTGATAGCCGGTGTGCTCGCCTAATAAAGCCCCAGTCGATAATGTCAATCCCGACCTTGAGCAAAATCCCGGCCAGAACAGTACTGGGGATTGGCTCCGTCAGCGGTCCTGCTTTAATCACAATCAGCAGCAACACCAGTGCGTGAATAATGCCAGACAGAGCGGTTTTCCCGCCGGCCTTAACGTTGACGACCGTACGCATGGTGGCCCCAGCTCCCGGTAGCCCACCCAAAATACCCGAGAGCAAATTACCGATGCCCTGACCCATCAGTTCTCGGTCAGAGTCGTGCTGGGTGCGAGTAATGTTGTCGGCCACTAGGGAGGTCAGCAAGGAGTCTAGCGCGCCTAGGGTTGCTAGCATGAGGCTGTAGCCCAGCATCAGCTGCAGGTTCCCGTGGGTTAGGGCGGGCCAGTGTAGTGTCGGCCAGCCAGAGGGAATATCGTTAATACGTGCGATCGCATCGTAGGGTACCAGTGGCCCAGCAGAAAACGGAAGGCTTACCACCGACAGCAGCGTGACCCCCACCAGCGCAATCAGTGGTGCAGGCAGTATTCGGTTCAGTCGAGCAGGCGCGCCAAACAGAATTGCCAACGTCAGCAGCCCCAAACCTGCGGCATAGGGGTTGATATTGCTCACGTAGCCCGGCATCTGCTGTAGGGCATCAATGACCTTGGCTGTCTCTGGATGGCCCAACAGCGGCCCAATTTGGAGCACGATAATAATGAATCCCACACCCGACATGAAGCCGGATATGACCGGGTAGGGCATCAGCGTAATGTACTTGCCCAACCGCAGGATCCCCATCAAGATTTGGAATAGACCCCCTAGCATGACCACAGTGAAGGCCATTGCCAAGCCATGTTCGGGATCGCTGGCCGCCAATGATGTAAAAATTGAGGCCATTACCACCGTCATCGGTCCGGTCGGCCCCGAAATCTGTGAGGGGGTGCCACCGAATAGGGCCGCAAAAAAACCGACACAGATCGCGCCGTAGAGCCCCGCGATCGCGCCTGCACCAGAGGTCACACCAAAGGCAAGTGCCAGCGGTAACGCCACAATGGCCGCGGTCAGTCCACCGAAAAAATCACCTCGGAAATTTTTTAGTGTCAGACCGTGAACCCAAGTTCTTGGCAGACTAATCATAGTTGTACGTTCAGCCCCAGATGCAGTTAATTCCAGATGAGTAAGCTCGCTTGCTGTGGCCGTCGCAGATCCGCTAGGACAAGGCTGCGACGTCATTTTGTTAATTCGCTAGGCAAGATCTCGCCGTACTCAGTGTCCTAACGTAAACGGCGAAGACCGTAACACCAGCGCAAGCAGAGCGATGTAGCGATGAGCAGTGCTGCCTTGATAGTAGACAAGAACGATTGCTAAAAAAGCGGGGAAATCTCAAAGAAATTCCGTAGACTAGTGTTAATTAAAATTTGCTCAAAAACATTTTTGTTAATGCTTTGCAAAAACAGTTAAATGTATCAGCATAAAAGAAGATTGAATTGAGTCTGGATGCTATCAGGCCAACAAACGCCAAAAAGCGCCTGCGGCTACAAAAACAGAATTTGTTTTTGTTTTGATGTCCTTGGGTCGCACAATATTATGGAAATATCAGGCTTTGGACACATTTGCAGTACTAGCGTCAATTCCTGGATAACCCAGTTCTTTGAGCAGGCCATCAATTTTGGCCCGATGATTAGACTGCCAATCTTGGAGGGACTGCGCCGCATCGCGATCGTGACGCTGCTGGGCAATAGCCCGAACGGAGCCTTGCTGTTGGGCAGGAATAACTGCGATCCCCTCTTCATCCGCAACTACAATATCTCCAGGATGAACCTGGACACCTCCACAAACGACGGCCTGGTTCAGCGTTCCTGGTCCTTGTTTTCGACCTGGAATGGGCATAACACCACGGGCAAAAACCGGAAAGCCTTGGGCCCGAACCTCTGCGATATCGCGGATTACACCATCGACAACAAAACCAGCAATACCTCGTTGCTGTGCCGTGGCACAGACATTTCCCCCCGAAACGGCATAATCGAGATCGCCAGCTTGGACAACAATAATTGCGCCGACAGGGGCACTGTAAATGGATGCATGCAGCATGAGATTGTCCCCCGCTGCACAGCTGACTGGATAAGCTGGACCCGCAATCCGTGGCATCTGAGCCCACATCTCGCGAATTCCGCAGTCCATAAACTGGCTGCGGTCAAGGACATCGGCGTAACTTGTGGGAGATAGGGCAGCAAATGCTGCATACTGCGCTGTCATGGCTGAGTCATTGATTCCAGAGCATCATTATATTACTCCGGCGATCAAACAGCGCACTAGCGAGATCGTCGAAAGCCTCTGTCATAGGGGCAGTCCATAAGAGATAGCTCCTATTTGACTGCCAGATTAATACGTTTGCAGAATGGTGAGTTTGCAGAGACAGCAGCTCGGTCATCTATGGTTTGCGTCATTTACGAGAGGACACCGAGTCCAGCTATTCCACTGAGTTAAAAATGAGAGGGTTCCAATAAACGGCTAGGCAGCCTTGTCCCAACTGCGCTGCGGCTACTAGCGGCTACTATGACAGTGCCTCCCCTCCTGGTTGTCCAGTGCCCATTGCAGTGATGCAACGCTTGGACAGAAGAAGGGAAGGCACAGAAACAGTTTCACTTAACAGAGAGTAAAACCGATTAGTGAAGTACAGTCTGAACCGTTGATGTGAGGACATCTATGTGAGGACACTGAGTAGAGCTACCCTGCTGAGCCCAGAACAGCATAGATCCGGCATCGATCTAGAAGGAGTGTCGATTATTAACCTTTACCCTAACAGATCTGGTGACTGTGACATCAGGGCGGTTAACTTAAGACCTTCTTAGAACAGCTGTAGGTTCCCCCACGTCCTCGATACCACTCTCCAGAGCGGGCTCCTGCTGACAGGATATTGGAAACGCGATTTCTTGCTTTTAGGAACTGTGCCTTGGGCATGTCCTCCGGAAAGATCTCTGACATGACTGCAGCAATCTTAAAGGTGCTCTTAGGCTGCGACTTGAGGATATTGGCGACAACATCTGGAAGGGGAGTGCTAGCAAACTCGTCACGAATATAGCGTTGCCATTTCGCGGCTTTCCCACGACGACCCGGGGAAGGCTTTTTGTCGGCGCTGGCTTTAGCCGTTGTCTTAGTTGCTGTACTCCGCTTGCGAGTTGTGGTTGCTTTTGTTGCTTTTGTTGCTTTTTGTGTTGTCGACTTCTTAGGGCGACCGCGCCGCTTGGGCGCAGGTTCACTAGCGGCTTTGGGCGCAGGTTCGGGCTCAGGCTCGGACACAGCAGGCACTGGTGTCTCGACAGTCATTTCCCCAGAAGCATCATCGAACATCGCCATCACGGTCTGCAGCCCTTTAATCTTTTCGCGTAGGTCGGCGAGCTGGGCGCTAACAATGGTCTCCTGTTCTGCTAACTGAGCTTCAGCCTCAACGAGCTGGGATAATACAACTTGTGCCATAGCTTGTGTCCTTGATCGGTTGTTCAGATCGGTTGTTCGAAATTCAGCATAGAGATCAATTTAGTGGGTCAATGCTGAAAGGTATCGTTAATTTGGAATACCCATAATCTTAAATAGAGATAACACTCTAGGGCGTGACGATAACACATTTTGACGTTTTTTCCCCAACAGAACAGCAAGTTTGATGCATTTCTACACTTGCTTGTGGAAATACAACAAAAAATAAGTTCATCTGTTCTGTTTGATGGAGGAGATTAGCTGGAGACAATCTATCTGCATTCGTCGCGTTGCTAGGGATAGTTCTCGGCGTTGAAAGCCTTTACCCTGGAGCCCTGCGACGCAGTCGAAGGGTTGGTAGGCCCATTCGACTGCCATCAATATCAGGACACCGAGCGGCGTTGTTGCATGAAAGGGGTCACGGACTCAGTAATGGACTAAGGTTTAAGTA
>CAWUKV010000019.1:0-37886 GCA_963923025.1 uncultured bacterium | reverse complement strand
TACTTGCTATGACGTAGGATTTTTCGAAAGTATCCTTACTTCTGGAGCACTACCACAAAATGTACTGTCCCAGAGCCTGCTGTAAATCAGCAACTCTAGATTCACGTAGGAAGCTTTTCACTTCAACCGCTATCTTGAGGTTTGCCTGCTCTGCTGCTAGCAAACGCTCTGCACCCAAATCTATAGATAGTGTACGCTTTGCCCACTTAAGCTGGTACGGATCATGGGTCACGGTCCAACCTGTTTCAATAAGAAGCTGCTTGACGACTGAATGATAAAGGTCTTTTGCTGGCATTTTTAAGCGTAGCGTGAATAACGAAACTCAAAAACCGTGCGAATTAGGTACAAAATAGGTGCGCAATAGTTATGGTTATAGGCTCAAGTATTGATGTAGCGCTTTCAGCATCTGCCGTGTACCTACCGGCTTAGCCTGCTGTAGACATATTTGAATCAAACCGCAAATCGGTACTCTAGGAAAGACTTGGCTTTGGGTAGACAGCTGATACTCCCCGTCTTGTAGAAGGTAAATCTTGAGCTCAAGCTGGGCGTATATCCAGATTTCTGCAACCTTCAGACTGGGAGTATCCGATTCTTCACGACTTAACATTTCATATCAGCGGCTGCAGCATCAAGAAATTTCGTCCTTAACCTGGAAAGGCGGCACACCCGCCTGTAGCTGTCATGGCTCTCCTGATTTCGTCGAAGATTCAACCTGACTACATTTAGTACCGAAGTCCTATGTCCAGAAGCGATAGCGCCTTCGAGTTGGGTGTAGTTTAGTCTTTCACGCATGCTGCCACTGAGGAATAGAGAACTATGCTGTCTGATCAAAAGTATGTCGTCCTGCGCACCGAAGATGTTGTCGTCCCCACCATGGATGGTCTGGGGATGGGGACGCGCAGCTTTGGCATCCCTTCTAGCATGAAGGTCGAAGAGGCTTCGCTCAACGGGGCCGAACGCAACGACCTGCGGCGCGACCCTCGTACCCGAGCGATCGCCCCCCTGATGCCCATGAAGCTGATTGAGCCCGTCAGCAAAAGCGAAGTCAGCAGCTGCGATAAGCCCAAGCTAACCTGGGGCATTGAAGCGGTGCGGGCGGCGGAGTCCAAGTATGACGGCAGCGGCATTACCGTCGCCGTACTCGACACCGGCATTGAGCCCGACCATCCCGCCTTCGCGGGCGTCGATCTCGTACAGCGCAACTTCACCACCGAAGTGGACAATGACATTAACGGCCACGGCACCCACTGCGCGGGCACCATCTTTGGCCGCGATGTCGAAGGGACACGCATCGGTGTGGCCCAGGGCGTAAACCGGGCGCTGATTGCCAAGGTGTTGGGCGAAGGGGGCGGGTCATCCCTCACCGTAACCCAGGCAATTCAATGGGCCATTAGTCAGGGCGCACAGGTCATTTCTATGTCTTTGGGCATTGACTTCCCCGGTTTTGTCGACTTTCTGGTACGGGGGCAGGGGCTCGATGTACGACCTGCCACGTCAATTGCCCTAGAAGCTTACCGGGCCAACATCAACCTGTTCACAGAACTTGCAGAATACGTCCAGTCTCAAAACCTGTTTGGGCAGAGCGCCATTATTGTTGCCGCGTCCGGTAATGAAAGCGATCGCCCCAACTACGAGATTTCGGTTGCGCCCCCCGCAGCCGGTACGGGTGTCATTGCCGTGGGTGCGCTTCAGCAAGGTGATGACGGGTTCACCATTGCCAACTTCTCTAACGATCAGGTCAACATTTCAGCTCCAGGTGTGGATGTGACCTCTGCCTGGATCGGGGGCGGGCTGCTGAGCATTAGCGGCACTAGCATGGCAACCCCCCACGTGTCGGGTGTCGCGGCGCTCTGGGCACAAAAGCAGCTAGAAGAACGCGGCGTACTCGACAATCAGCTGCTAATGGGACGACTGATCGCTAGCGGCGTACTGGACCCACTGTCCAAAGAGAGCCAGCCCGAAGACGTCGGCTCGGGCATTGTCCAGGCTCCGCTTGACAAGTAGCTGTTAGTGGTTATTGCTTTTCCCATTTGGGAGGAGCCAACCCGAGAAAAACCGATACCCTAGGAGCAACAAAGTCGTCTTTTCTGCACCGTCAGGACTGCACTACTTTGTTGTTCTGACTTAAACACTTGCATAAGTACATGGCCACAAGTAAATAAAAGCTAGTGTCATGCTGAGCTTGTCGAAGCATCTCGGCGAAAGCGTTATACATCGAGAGATTCCTCGACTCCGCTCGGAATGACATGCCGTCAAATACTTAAGGCTATCTACTTACTTAAACACTTGCATAGGTGACATGATAAGTCTCAATACTTTTAACACGGCTCTTCAGCAACCTTGGACCTCAATATACGCCAAGATAATGGCGGCTGTGCTGCTGTATGGAGCAACAGTACATATTGGCAACATGGCCGGACTAACGGGAACGCCCTGGCTAAAGACACCGCTGCTGTGGCGGTGCATGGATGTAGCGCTGTTGATTTTCGATCTTACGGCCGCGATCGCACTTTGGCGTGGCCTCGGCTGGTCCGTTTGGCTAGTGTTTAGCGGCATTATCCTGCTGCAATTTGTACCTTATACGCTGCTGCGATCGCACTTCATTCTCAAACCCGAAGATGCCCAAGTCCTCAATGGGTTGATGGGTACAGAAGCGCTACTGCTGACCCTTTTTGCTGTTTTGCTATGGCTCAAAAAGTGAATCCTGGCTGAACGCCGCCGCACTGTAGCTGACCGATGGGTAAGGGTTTAGTCCTGTCTGCCCCCTTGCCTCTTTTAGCCGAGATATATGAACATAAAGGTAGCGTATCAATCGTTCAGGACTCCCTCATGTCGTCAGCTGTCGCCACCAGACCAGACACCCAAACGCAGACCACCTATTTCCGCTGCATCGCGGGCTGCCACGGCCAGCACTCCATCTACGACGTGATCTACACCTGCCCCACCTGCGGCAGCCTGCTAGAAGTCCATCACGAACGGGAGCCTCTGAAAAAACGCAGTGCTGACGAGTGGAAAAAGTTATTTGAGCAGCGGGCCAGCACCACCCGGTGGCCCTACGGCAGCGGCGTTTGGGGCATGCGCGAATGGGTGATTCCGTCTTTGCAGGACGACAATGTTGTCAGCATGTTTGAGGGCAATACCAACCTGTTTTGGGCTGAACGTCTGGGGCAGCAACTGGGTATTCCTGACCTGTGGATCAAGCTTTGCGGCAACAGCCACACCGGCAGCTTCAAAGATTTGGGCATGACGGTACTGGTCAGCGTCGTGAAGCAAATGATGGCCCAGGGTAGCCCGGTTAAAGCTGTCGCCTGCGCCAGTACAGGCGACACGAGTGCTGCACTGGCGGCCTATGCGGCCTATGCCGGCATTCCAGCTGTGATTTTCTTGCCTGCTGGCAAGGTCAGCACTGCCCAGCTCATCCAGCCCGTTGCCAACGGAGCCCACGTGTTGGCTCTCGATACCGACTTCGACGGTTGCATGAAGATTGTCAAAGAGGTCACCCAGGACAACTCGATTTACCTGGCAAACTCGATGAACAGTCTGCGTATCGAAGGCCAAAAGACTGTCGGTATCGAAATTGTCCGTCAATTCGACTGGGAAGTCCCGGACTGGATCATTATTCCGGTTGGCAACCTGGGCAACATTAGTGCCCTCTACAAGGGCTTCAAGCTCATGATTGATCTGGGCCTGATTGACCGCATGCCTCGCCTAGTGGCAGCTCAGGCCGCTAGGGCTAATCCGTTCTACGAGTCGTTTAAGAACGGCTTCAAAGATAAGGTCAGCATGACGGCCCAGCAGACATTGGCCAACGCAATCCGCATTGGCGATCCGGTGAGCTACGACAAAGCGGTTAAAGCGATCGTAGAAAGTAACGGTATTGTCGAACAGGCCACTGAGAACGAGCTGGCCGCAGCAGCAGCTCAAGCCGACCTGACGGGAATGTTTACCTGCCCACACACCGGCGTGGCATTGGCTGTTCTGAAGAAACTCATTCAGCGCGGCGAGATCAACTCAACTGATAAGACCGTTGTCGTCAGCACGGCTCACGGCCTCAAGTTTACAGACTTTAAGGTGGGCTACCACGAGTCAACCTTAGAAGAAGTCACCAGCGAGTTCCCCAACCCAGCCATACAGCTACCCGCAGATGCAGATACTGTTAAGGCCACCATTGCAGAGCGGCTAGGTCGGTAAAGTCAGCTCGTAAAACCGTGACATGCGGTGGTAGTGCAGTCAAAGGGCTGGTTAAAGCATTCGACTCCGTCGAGGGGCTCCAGCATCAAGAACTTCGGCGCCAGGAACTGTCCCTAGCAACTCGACTAATGCAATAGTGCAACTTCGCTGCACTAATCCAACACAAAAGCTGGAAGATCGGTCGATCTCCCAGCTGATCAGGTTTATTCGACGCTCATCCTAAGCCTGCTGCACATCACAACTAGTGTCTCTAAACTACTGTTCGTATTGTGGTGCTAAAAGCCTTGGTCAAAACTTGGCGTAGGTGACTCGTCTTCTACACTCGAGAAGATTTGAACTTACCCTTGTAGGCGTCTGGCTTGCCAAAGCAAAGTGGTTCGGGCGTAGGACGCTCTGTAACCAGCGGCGATTCTTTAATCGCCAGTGCTTTTAAGGTCTTGCTATTCAGGAGCTTGCCCTCGTACAGATACAGCCCAGGAGAGTGAACCGTCAGGTGTAGAACAGCGTTTGTTTTAGAATTTACGAATCGGCGCTTCATGGTAGGCACTCTGAAATAAAAGAAACAACATCATAATCTGGAAACATACAGGGTTGAGCAGTAAAAGATATCGACTACGAGGGGCTCTTGTATTTGGGATATCGCAGCCTCCGCAAACGGTTGAGGCAATAACCGAATGCAGAAAACTGTATACACAACAATAATTTAGGAGCAACAATATCGTTGTTTCACCACGCATAATAGAAAAAAATTTATAAGATACAACCCTAATTTACAATTGTTTATTATTTTCTCATATTCCGTCGACTCCCGATTCTTCAAGGGATCCACAACTTAATACCCCCTCTAAATCAAGTTGCTGCTGCCAAACACGCTCATTTAAAAAGGAACAATACGGTGGGCAATTGGGTATGCAGCAAGTAAATATCCGAAGCGTATACAGGTTGTAGGTGCAACAATTTGGTGTCGCACCGTAAACGGTGAAGGTTGTATCTGATCTTGCGGCATGATAGAAAAGCTTGTCTAGCTTCGCTTTGAGGGTCTTCCCCGTGACACTGTTACCGCCAGATACTGAGAACTTTGCCCTGGTTGTCGGTGGGGGGCAGGGTATTGGGTTGGGGTTTGTGCAATATTTTTTGGAAAACGAGCCCGTGACACGGCTGTTTGTGACCTATCGTTCTCATAGCGATAGGTTAAGCAAACTACAGGCTCAGTATGGCGAGCAACTGACCTGTCTGAGTATGGACGTCGTAGATGACTCTCAGATAGCTGGCGCGATCGCAACGATCCAGAAGCACACTGACCAGCTTCACCTGGTGATCAACTGCGTCGGTTTTCTGCAAGCGGGCAACGTTGCCCCCGAAAAGAGTCTTCGTCAGATCGACGCAGCCCACCTGCTGCAATACTTTCAGGTCAATAGTATCAGCGCCATTCTTTTGGCTAAGCACCTACTGCCGTTGCTAAACCACAGCAGGCCCAACATATTTGCCACGCTCTCCGCCAAAATTGGCAGCATTGGCGACAATCGCTTGGGTGGCTGGTACGGTTACCGTGCGTCTAAGGCTGCGCTGAACATGTTTCTCAAAACGGCCTCGATAGAATACGGGCGGCGTAGCCCCCAAACAGCGATTGTCATGCTGCACCCTGGCACCACCGACACACAGCTTTCTGCACCGTTTCAACGCAGCGTTCCTCCCGGCAAGCTCTTTCCCGTTGAGCGCACTGTACGCCAGCTCGTTGAAGTCCTTCAATGGGTGAGCCCAAAGGAAACCGGGTCTTTTTATTCCTGGGATGGCAGCCGATTACCTTGGTAAGCTAGGCCATCCCCATCGGGCAGTAAGCAGCCGCCCGATCCGTTATGACCAGGCTGCAACACCCTATGAGCCCATAGCCATACCAATAGACAATCCCGGCCTGAGAAAATCAAACCGGGATTGACGCTGCCTCGTAACTAGAGACCTGTAGATATCACGCAGATATCGCGCTTTCTATTCTTGTAAGTGTTGACTGCACAGTGGCTAGCTATACAGCTGCTGACTTGGCTACTCCAGCTTAGTCAGTTGACTTGAGCGGTAACGATTTCACAGTCATTCCTGGAAACCAGCGCCAGTAAGAACCAAAACTAAGAAATAGCAGACCTAACAGGTGAAAACCAAATGGCATCCACCGTCGCAGACTGCCCTAGTTCCAGCCACCGCCACCGCCGCCGCCACCGCCGCGTCGGTTGTTGTTGTTCTCACGAGGACGAGCTTTGTTTACTCGTAGCTCACGCCCCATCCACTCAGCGCCATCTAGCGCTTCGATAGCAGCGTCTTCCTGAGCATCTTCAGCCAGCTCAACAAAAGCGAAGCCTCGAGGACGACCCGTTTCCCGGTCAGTGGGGATCGCAACACGCTCAACGGTGCCATACTCTGCAAAGACTTCCCTGATGTCCTCCTGAGAAGCATTGTAGGATAGGTTACCTACATAAATCGACATGGTCTCTCTCCAAACAAAAACGTAAACACGATGAAAGTAAAGATTCGTAAAGGACTTGTGTGTTGGGCACAGCAAGCCACATGGTTCGAACAGTACCGCTCATAACCGCCACATTAACACAGAAACCGACTTTGCTAAGTTAAGAGCAGTCGACTTGTGAGGGCAACGTAACTTACTGTCAACCCCTGATTTGTGGGGATTCTAGCTTCTGCTATAGGTGGTTAGGCCAACATAGCCTCAACGCTATAAGTTCTTTCAATGAGCCAAACCGGGAAAAGGGATTGATGAGGCTCACAAAAATAGTCGTTAGAGAAATTGTGACCATAGAGATTTTGATCTTGTTGGTTGTTTTCCGGCCCACTCCCCACCTTGCAGGCAGATAGGTATAGATGAAAGACGGCAACAAAAGAATAGGCCAGTCCGGATGGGACTGGCCTGGGGGTCACAGCTTGTACTCTCACGAGAACAAATCTTGATCTAGTGATTTCATTCTGGCAGTTGAAATCAAGCTGCACATCGGCGTTACCAAATTAGAAACAGGGTCCTGATATATATAGTCTGCGCCATTGACGTTAGGCCCCCGAGTGAGGCTATCCCATCCAGTTCAGAACGAAATGGCTCAGAAAGCCTTAGGGCAGCCTTTCCCTAACGGATCTAGCCGCTGGTCTATCGCACTTCTCCGTGCGTTAGACCTACGTCCACCTGTCTTCTTTTTCCTCTACCATCGGATTCTCACCTCAAATGCGGTGAGGGATCGAAAAGCATAAAGGGTGAGCTCATACAGCCCACCCCTTACAAGCTCACCCTTGATATCAGTCTGCCTTTGAGGTCAGCCTGGTAGGCAGGGCTTAACCTACAGACATGGCCATCTGAGCGGGTTTTGGCAGGTTCCCAACGGTGACCTGCACCTCGTCAGGCTGAGCCCACAGTACAAGCCGGGGCTCGTAGGACTTGGCGAGATCAACATGCTTCGGCAAGATCCGCAGCGAGAAGCCCTGCATACCACTACGGCTGTAGCGCGTGTCTAGACCGTACAGGCTGCTGCCGTCAGGCCCAGGTCCCTGATAGGTCATAGCTAGGGCTGTACCTGTGCTCATGTCACCATCTGCACCAATCGTGCCTTGGTACAGTTCGACCTGCACGTCATCGGGGGACAGCGCACCGAGATCAATCCGCGCTGCAACTTGGAAAGGCTGCTCGACCTGCACATCTGCCGACTCAGATAGGTAGATTTCCTGAATCCGCATGTCGTACCAGTGCTGGGTGATGTGGGTCTGCCAGTTTGCCAGCTCCTTAGCAGGCTGGTAGTGGTTGGCCGAGAGGCGATGATAGCGGTCGCTAGCGGCAAAGTACCCCTCGTTCGCATAGTCCTGCAACATGCGAGCCGTGTTAAACAGGGGCGTATTCAGCCGAATCGCATCCTTCATCTTGGCAACCCAGCGGCGGGGTAGCCCCTCGCTGTCGCGGTCGTAGAACAGCGGGATCACCTCGTCTTCCATCAGCTCGTATAGGGCATTGGCCTCGACGTCGTCCTGATAGTTGGGATCGTCGTAGTCTTCACCATGCCCGATGGGCCAGCCGGTCTTCACATAGTCGGCTTCGTCCCACCAGCCATCAAGCACGCTGAGGTTGGGCAGGCCGTTCATCGCTGCTTTCATGCCGCTCGTGCCCGACGCCTCACGGGGACGGCGGGGATTATTCAACCAAACATCACAGCCGGAGACCATCCATCGGGCCACGTGAATGTCATAGTTAGGCACAAAGACGATGGACCGATCGAGCCCTTCGTTGTGGGTGAAGCGAATGATGTTGCGAATGAGTTCTTTACCCGGAATGTCCTTCGGGTGGGCTTTACCGGCGATCACAAACTGAACGCGACGACCCGCGTTGCCCTGGAGAATTTTGCGAATGCGCTCCAGGTCACGAAGGAACAGCGTGGCCCGCTTATAGGTGGCAAAGCGCCGGGCAAAGCCAATCGTCAGAATCTTGGGATCCAAGACTTCCTGTGCTCGAGTTAGCTCGCTGTAGGAACCGCCCCGCTCGGTGATGCTCTTGCATAGCCGGTCGCGGACCGACACCACCAGGTTAGTCCGGCGCTGCTCATGGTTACGCCACAGTTCCTCATCGGGAATCTGCTTCACTCGATCCCACAGGGGATCGTCTACCCCGGCTGCGGACCAGCCCTCACCGAGGTAGCGGTCGTACAGTTCCTGAGTGGACTTGGCTACACAGCTGCGGGCATGAACCCCGTTAGTAACGGACGTGATCGGGACCTCATCCACGGGGAGGTCGCGCCATAGGCCGCCAAACATGTGGCGAGACACTGCGCCGTGCAGCTTACTGACACCGTTCACATAGGTGGCCATCTTAATGGCGAGAACGGCCATGCTAAACGGAGCGGCCAGGTCACCCGTATCTTCGCGGCCCAAAGCTAGAAAGTGCTCGTGGGACAGGCCAAAGCGGGCGGCGTAGTAGCCCAGGTAGTGGAAAATCTTATCCGGGGCGAACAGGTCGATGCCCGCAGGTACCGGGGTATGGGTGGTAAAGATTTGGCTGGACTGGGCAATCTTGCGGGCTTCAGCAAAGCCCATGTGCTGCTCGTCCATGAACTTGCGAATGCGTTCCAGGGAGAGGAAGGCCGCGTGGCCTTCGTTCATGTGGTAGACCGAGGGCTGCAGACCCAGCGCTTCTAGCATGCGTACACCACCGATGCCTAGCATCATCTCCTGATGAATGCGCATGTCGATGTCGCCACCGTAGAGGCGATCGCAAATGTCTTGGTCGTAGTCGCTGTTGGGCTCAATGTTGGTATCCAGCAGGTACAGCGGTGTGCGGCCTACCTGCACCCGCCAAATCCGGGCGTAGACCCGGCGACCGGGAAAGTCTACGGAAATCCGTAGCTCGTTGCCATCGGCATCTTTTTCGAGATGCAGCGGCATATTATAAAAGTCGTTGATCGGGTAGCGCTCTTGCTGCCAGCCATCGGCATTCAGGTGCTGGGCGAAGTAACCTTCCTGGTACAGCAGCCCTACGCCGACCAGTGGCAGACCCAAATCGCTAGAGGACTTGAGGTGATCCCCAGCTAGCACACCTAGACCACCGGAGTAGACCGGCAGGCAGGTGGTCAGGCCAAACTCCATAGAAAAGTAGGCATAACACTCGTCCGGCACAGGATTAGACCGATGGTGTTGATACCAGGACGGGTCATTGAGGTAGTGGTCAAGTCGGTCCGCAGCTCGGTTCATCTGAGCTAAAAAGCCGTCATCCGCCGCGAGTTCGCGCAGGCGCTGCTGTTCAACGCTGCCTAACATCAATACGGGATTGTAGCGACAGGATTCCCATAGGGCGGCATCGATACGCTTGAAGAGATCAACAGTATCGGCATCCCAGTCCCAATGGATGTTGTAAGCCAGCCGTTGCAGGGGGGCTAGCTCAGGTGGTAGCGAAGGCGTAACGTGAAAGGTACGAATTGGGCGCATATCGGGTTGGGATTATTTAGGCAACTGGAGTGGTCGTCTACGTCATTTGGATCAGGACACCGAGTCGGAACGTCACGAGTCGGGGCGTCGCCTCTAGCTCATAACCCAATGGCGTTACAGCCTGATCTGCTGATCAGATACGACTGCTACATGGCTTATTGTGGCGTCGTTTTCTTGAAATCCGGCTCAACTTAATAGTCTTTTCTATCAACTAACTTTCGGATAAACGGACGCGGCGATAGACTTGCCAGCACTTTTCACCGATCCTGAAGATTTGCTTTACGCCGCATTTTTACGCAAACTTCGTTAATTAGCGTGTCTTTTTGTTACCGTATCTTCCGTTTGCTGACACATTTTTTGGTCTACCAACAAAGACAAATGGTTAACCCTTATATCCGTACCATTCCCTTACTCCAGATGGCGTCTGGCGATTCCATTGCCCTTCAGGTTTATCAATATTCAGGTGGACAGCCCGGTAAGAAAGCCTACCTTCAAGCTAATCTGCACGGTGCAGAAATTGCTGGAAATGTCGTCATTCACCGGCTGATGGATTGGCTGAACACGCTAGATGAAAGCGAGATCGCAGGTGAAATTCACCTTGTCCCAGTCTGTAACCCCCTAGGGGTCAACGCCCGCATGCACCACTTCCCAACCGGACGCTACAGCCCATACGAGGGCGACGACTGGAACCGTATTTTTTGGGACTACGAGAAGACTGGAGTACAGATCTCACCCATTAAGGGAGACGCAGAAACGGTCGTAAAGGCTTATCGCTGCCAGATTCTAGACGCATTCAAAGCAGAGCAGCATCGTCTAGAACAGCCCCAGGGCGTCTCTCTGGAGCAGCGCTACCGCACCGTTTTGCAGTCCCTGATGTTAGATGCCGACTATGTGATTGACCTACACAGTTCTTCGAACCGGGGCATGGCCTACCTTTACTACTTTCCCGGACGGGAAGCGGGGGCAAGACTGTTTTCGCTTGATTTTGGCATTCTTTTGGACGAGTACGACGGTGACGCCTTTGACGAATCGTTCATTAAACCCTGGCTAGCCTTGGAACGAGCCTGCGCAGCAGCAGGCGATCCGCTCCATTGCGACGTCGAAGCCTACACGCTGGAAGTGGGCACTGGTATGAAGGTCGATCCGCTGGCAACAGAAAAAAGCCTGCGCGGTGTGCAAAATTACCTGGTGCAAAAGGGGCTGGTTCAGACCCAAGGGCTCCCGCCCGATCCGGGCATGGCCCTCTACAGCCGTCATCAGGTTCACAAATATTACGCAGCAGCAGGCGGCATTCTACAAAACCGAGTCGAGCCTGCTGCAACGGTCGCTGCAGGAGACCTGCTGTATGAAGTCGTTCAGTTCAACAAGTCTGGCGAGCAGCCCAGAGTCACAACGGTTAAAGCCCAGCACAGCGGCCTGATTTACGATGTCTCTTCCAGCGAAGTGATGAACCAGGGCGAATATGTATTGTCGCTGGTTGAAGTTTAGGAGTCCTTTGCCTCAGGCAGGCGAGACGCTTACCCTACGGAAACACCCCTTTTGCCTTCTGTCCTTTGCCTTTCTCCTTTCTCTAATGCCCCTCACCGCCTACGATCTCTGGAAAACCTATGGCAACACTGCTGTCGTTCAGGGTGTGCAGTTTTCTCTCGCAGCTGGGGAAATTCTTGGCATGCTCGGCCCCAACGGGGCAGGCAAAACCACGACGGTCGGCATGTTGTACGGTGCGGTCAAGCCCACCCGTGGGTTTGTTCAGGTGGATCAGTGGCAGATTCCGGGGCAGGCCAAGCAGGCACGGCAGCAAATTGGCATCGTCACCCAAGAAGACAATCTTGACCCCGACTTCACCGTTTTCAAAAATCTGTCCCATTTTGCTCACCATTACCGCATCACCGGCCAAGCCGCACGACAGCGTGCCGGGGAGCTGCTGGCCCAGGTTAACCTGACGGACCGGGGGGAGGCCCAGGTGAATGAGCTGTCCGGTGGCATGAAGCGCAGGCTGGTATTGGCCCGAGCGCTGATTAACCGACCTCAGCTGGTGTTTTTGGATGAGCCCACAACGGGGCTTGACCCGGACGCACGGCAGGACTTTTGGCGACTGGTACTGGATTTGAAGGCCCAGGGGACCGGGGTACTACTGACGACGCACTATATGGATGAGGCGCAACGACTGTGCGATCGCATTCTACTCATGCAGCAGGGCAAAATTATCGATCAGGGAACACCGAGTGAGCTAATTGACCGCGTGGTTGGCCCAGCGGTTGCAGAGGTTACCGGCGTTGATCCACAGCAGATCCAGTTTATTGGTGACCATTTCGAACTCTGGACTCGCGCGTTTGGAACGGGTTATTTGGTGACGCTACCCAACAGTACGGGGACAGCTGTGTGGCAAGAGCTAGAAAAACTCTCTCCAATAACGCTGACGCAGCGCCCCGCCAATCTGGAAGATGTGTTTTTACGACTGACGGGTGCGTTATTAGACTGAGCGCTCAAGACTATCAGTTTGGCGGCTTTACATGAGGAACAACAATCTGTGATCGATGTCTCTTACTGGCTAGTGTTTTTCTCTACGGCGTTGGCGCTGAACATCGCACCAGGGCCTGATATGGTCTACATTCTTTCGCGGACGATTGCCCAGGGACAGCGGGTAGGACTAGCGTCAAGTTTCGGCGTCTGTGCTGGGGCACTAGTGCATGTGATAGCGGCAGCGCTGGGGCTATCCGCCATTCTTGCCACATCAGCGGTAGCGTTTACCGTTGTGAAGTACGTTGGCGCGGCCTATCTGTTTTACCTGGGCGTGCAGGCGTTGTTGTCAAAGGGTGCTCAGTTTGCAGTAGATGCTAAGAAATCTGCACCAGTATCCGTCTGGAGAGCCTTTCGGCAGGGCATGCTAGTCGATATTCTAAATCCCAAGGTTGCTATCTTCTTCATGGCCTTCTTGCCGCAGTTCATTCGAGCTGAAGCCGGACCCGCCGCTTTTCAGACCATTATTTTAGGGCTGCTGGTGATACTGGTCGCCATTTTGGTAGAAGGGCTATTTGTACTGGCTGCGGCGCGAGTAACCAGCATTTTTCGCAACAATCGGCGGCTGTCAGTATGGCTAGACCAGGTGTTAGGCTCCATACTGCTTGGACTAGGCATTCGACTTATGCTGACAGAAAATCGGTCTTGAGTGGTCTCCGCATTTTCAACGGTTCAATCGGCTAAAGCGATACTTGACCCATCAAATTACACCTTTGCATCAGCTTCCGGAAGGTTCACGAGGGCTTCCGAAAGGTTCGCGAAGGCTTCCAGAAGGTTCGCGAAGGCTTCCAGAAGGTTCGCGAAGGCTTCCAGAAGGTTCGTGAAGGCGATCAAAACCTTCCAGATCGTGTTTTCAACATTCCGATCGGCCTCCAGAACACATCGATCAGCGTCCAGAAGGCTCGTGAAGGCCTCCGGAAGGTTTCGATCAGCGTCTAGCAGGTTCAAACCGGCATTTTGAACCTGCCAATGTCACTTTTGTGGGTGGTGGCAGGCCATATCTACATATTAATGCTGACATTCAGCATTGGGCAGGCACAGGCTAGCAGTAGGGTCCAACGCTGATATCTCACCTCGGATACTCAGTAGCCTTGTTTTGTATGTTCAAAGATCGTCACGTCCATATCTTTGGTTGCATGGCCATATCGTGAGTTTCGGTAGGCATCCTCCCTCCTCCAAACCTTGAGCTGCTAAGTATGTTTACTTGCTCAGGATAGATGTATTGCAAGTTGAAATATATCTGCCTAATGTGAGTGTGATATGTGGACAATCTGCCATATATCCATCCGATTCGGGTAGATATGATGCGAACTATCCATATATCCACCTAATCTGGGGTAGATATATGGACAAAGTCCGTCCAATCAATAGTTAGCAGTACATAAGCTGACTCATATCTTGCTTCACTCTCAATAAGTCAGAATTTTCTCAATAAGCCAGATATTTAATCGCTGCAACACCTATTCTGCTGTTAAAGTTTAGCTAATTATTTAGTTCGTATGAACTAGAGCAAGTCTGAGCTAATCTAGATAAAAATAGAGGCTCCTCATTTGGTACACAGGCAACTAAGTTTAGATTTTTATCAGGGTTCTAGTATTTCTCCTTCGCCCAAGGTTTCTGCTGCACTTGAAAAGCTATCTGAGTCTGATAATTCTGAATCGCGTGGAGCAATCTTTACTCGTTCGGAGGTGGTTGACTTTATCCTTGATTTAGCTGGTTACACCAATGACCAACCACTCCATAAAAAGCGAATTTTAGAACCCTCATTTGGTGCTGGTGATTTTCTGCTGCCTATTGCAAAAAGATTACTATCAGCATGGCGAAATAAGAAAGGTACATTAGATGAGCTGGGTAGTGCAATCAATGCTGTCGAACTACACAGGAAGACTTATCACAAAACATATGCAGCTGTTCTTTCTTTACTTGAGAAAGAAGGGCTAGCTACACAAACAGCGACAGCTTTATTAAAGCGATGGTTATTTCAAGGGGATTTTTTATTAGCTTCTTTGCAGGGTGAATTCGATTTTGTGATTGGTAATCCGCCATATGTGCGACAAGAGATGATACCTGATCCTCTGCTTGCAGAGTATCGAAGTCGTTATCAAACAATATATGACCGAGCCGATTTATACATCCCATTTATCGAACACTCCTTATCCCATCTTGCTCCAAATGGTAAGTTAGGCTTTATATGTGCAGATCGCTGGATGAAAAATCGCTATGGTGGCCCTCTGCGTAAGCTTATAGCTGAGCAGTTTCATCTAAAGATTTATGTGGATATGGTCGGAGCTTCCGCATTTCAGTCTGAAGTCAGTGCCTACCCGGCTATTACTATCATTAGTCGAAATGCTCCTGGTCCCACTCGCATTGCCCACTGTTCTGGCACTGATCGGGCCAAACTTAAAAACTTGGCCGAGAAGCTACGGGTTCGAATTCTACCCAAGAAATCTGAAACGGTGCGAGAACTAGCTCAAGTAGCAAATGGTGGAGAACCATGGTTGCTAGAATCATCAGAGCAAATGATTCTACTTCGTCGTCTTGAACAACAGTTTCCAAAACTGGAAGAAGTTGGCTGTAAAGTTGGCATTGGTGTTGCAACTGGTGCAGATAAAGTATTTATAGACGACTATGCAAGTCTTGATGTAGAACCTGATCGTAAGCTACCACTTGTGATGACAAAAGATATTACAAGCGGTGAAGTTAAATGGCGTGGGCAGGGCGTTATCAATCCCTTTGCAGAACATGGTGGTCTTGTCAGTTTGGACGACTACCCACGCTTACGTCGCTATTTGGATGCTCACCGGGAAGTAATTGCTAATCGCCATTGTGCCAAAAAATCACCTGCTAATTGGTATCGTACGATAGATCGCATCACTCCAGGGTTAGCATCAAGGCCAAAGCTTTTAATTCCCGACATTAAAGGTGAATCTCATATTGTTTTTGAAGAGGGAAAGCTCTACCCACATCATAATCTGTATTACGTGACATCTGAACATTGGGATCTGAGGGCATTACAAGCTGTTATGCTTTCTGAGCTAACTCGTCTTTTTGTTTCAACTTACTCAACGAAAATGAGAGGTGGTTTTCTGCGATTTCAAGCACAATACTTGCGTCGTATTCGGCTTCCAAGCTGGGTAGATGTACCTGATAATTTGCGTATAAAGTTAATAGAAGCTGCTATTAAAAAAGATCGTCAACTCTGCAATCATGCTGTGTTTAAGCTTTACGGTTTAAGCGCTGCGGAGCGATCTGAATTAGGAGGGACTGTCGATCTATGACCCTTGATCTTGTGGGTTACGAGCAGAAGGCACGCAACGCTGTGAAAATGTTTTGGGGTAATCGAGAAGCAGCGAAACAAAAGCAGATTGAATCAGGCAAGGCTGACCAAGGTGAACGTACTGGTGTCACAGCAGGTAAAAATATGGATGGCTTTCTTGGTTTAGTTATTGATTTAATCAAAGCTAATGGGCTGGATAACGCCGATATTTACCAGAATCGGGCAATGTTGACACTACCTGGCTACTTTCGACCGACTAAACTGTGGGATCTTCTTGTTGTCTATAGAGATGAGCTAATTGCAGCTATCGAGCTAAAGAGCCAAGTGGGTTCTTTTGGAAATAATTTTAATAATCGCACTGAAGAAGCCATTGGTACTGCACATGATTTCTGGACAGCTTATCGTGAGGGCGCATTAGGAAAGCAGCCTCGTCCATTTGTTGGATGGTTGATGATGGTTGAAGATTCGCCAAAATCCAGGTGTCCCGTGAAAAATACATCTCCTCACTTCCCCATTTTTGAGGATTTCAAAGAGACGTCTTATCTCACGCGGTATGATTTACTTTGTCAAAAATTAGTACAGGAACAGCTCTATACGTCTGCTACACTCATTGCTTCACCCCGCAGTTCCATGGAAAATGGTGAGTTTTCAGAAATGTCGGCTATGACTGGGTTAAGAACATTTGTAACGTCTCTAGCCGGTCACGTTGCTGCAGAATCCGCTAGGCTTGAGTAGAAAATACTGCTAACACTGCGCAGGAGCGGACGGCATGAGTAGTTCGGAATTCAATGCAGAAAATCTGGCCGCCGCTCAGCTTCACGTTATGCAGGCATATCTCTAGCTGTAACCGTTGTTCTGGTTAGGCGAACACACTAATCTTCTCGTCTCGTGGTGCGAAAGAAATTACGAAGCATCATAATCGGTTCAGACACCTTCCTGTGGCGAGTTCACCATCGCCACGTTTCTAGTGAAGAAGAACGAATCAGCAGCCCGTGCGCAGAGGTCTTCACGGCTTTCCTCGAAAGCTATAGCAAGACCCCTGTTCGGATTCTCTTTCCAGAAACGTCCCAGCACGGTCCCGGTTACCCATCACAGGCAGGCGTCGTCCTCGACTACCAGCACCCCAACCAACCCATCAATCTCAACCTCCCAAGAATCGCGCGGTTCACCATTCAGCTGGCTCTGACCGCAGGATGGTCGCCATCCACGGCTACGACGGAGTTACGCATCGACAACGGATATGAGCTTTTTCGGGCTCACCGCGCCCAGCTCGAACAAGCCTTTGCGGAAATCAAGGGCTCCTAAACATCGGTCAGATGGAGCGTTGCTTATGGGCAGGGTGTGCGATCGCGCCTTTGCATTGAACAGAGCTGACGCCTCACTTCGAAGTAAATTTTGGTGGGCAATGCCCACCCTACGGCAACTACAATCCTATGGCCCTAGCTAGCAAGTAATCCCAGTCTTTCAAAAACTCCTGATACGCGATCTTAAACGCTTCTGGGGCTCCATCAGTTTGCTGTAGCCGATAGGCATCGACATCGGCTAAATCGGCAGGTATTGATGCCTCTATTTTCTTGGCCCAATCCATACCCGCATCAGTCAATTCTTCACCGTTATACAGAGACGCCCAATCAAGTTCAACGACATCCGCATCCACCATAGGCACGGCGTCAATTTTATATTGGGGGTGATCAGGGCTAAGCTCTAGCATGTAGCCGACGTTGCCCTCCTTGTCAGTCAACACTTCTACAACAGTTGCAGTGTCGCCTACCTGGAGCCCCTTATCTTCGATAGCGGTAGTCAATTTGACACGTTGATATAACTCAATAGCCATCTTGTGCCTCCCTCAATCGTTCGGAACCAGTGTAACAAAAGAGTAAAGCCCGATGCTCTCTTTACGCTCGATCCAAATAGTTAACATCTGGCGCCTTCCTAACGGGCCAACCAGTTCACCATGAACCGCAGACTTTTTACCATAGCGGTTTTCTTCTGTTAGGTTCGCTTCATTCGTTAACACTATCAAGGTTATCGCTCGCCTCAGTTCTTCCGCGTTATCTAGGGTATACCCTAACAAAGCCAGCATTTTCGATTTGTCATCTACTGGTCGCCAAGCTAGTAAATAGTCATATAGCTTGGCATCTGGAATAACAACATTCGCTAACCTCATGATGCTTTTAGCCTATTCCCGATAGTACAAATGCTGACTCTACACAATTAACCGCCACAGCAGCACCGTACTCCCTACAATGACCCCATGCTGCGGCAACAGCTTCCCCCACGGCTGACGCGCTATCTTTTGCGTTAGCAGGCTACTCAGCACTGCCCCCGCAACCAAACAAACACCCTGCAAAAAGGCTATCACCGCCGGGTGGGCGACAATGATCATACTGCCGCCACCGCCCTGCCCCACCATCGCCATCGTCACAGGGACCAGCCGCCCCGCCTCCGTCAGCCCCAACCGCAAATAATGGGCCAGATTAGCCAGCAGTACCAGCGGCAGATAGCCGTACGCCAGTTGAGTGAAAGGGCGCGCAGTCAGCTGGGTTTTGAGAACGCGGACAAGCTGATAGGCCAGCAGCGTCAGGGCAACCGGAGAAAAGAGGGCAATAGCGGATGCAACGGCATGTCCCCAAAACCCCGCTAACACCTCAGCATCTCCCATCATCAGCGTTGTCAGCGCGGGCAGTCGATGCAGCAGCACCGCCCCCCACAGCAGCAGCAGCAGCGCCACTTCATAAGCAGTGCCGTTGTGCGTACTCCACAGCTCAATGCCCGGCGGACGCAGGTTTAGCTCAACCGAACGGTGGGGGCAGGCCTTTAGGCAGGTCATGCACAGCACGCAGTTGCGGTTGTCTTCTAGCTGCGCCGGGTGAGAATACACCGGACAGCCGCCGGTCTCCTGCCCTTCGCCTTTGTCTGGTCCCCCTTTATAACACTGGTAGGTGGTGCAGGTGGCCGAGCATATGCCGCGCTGTGCCCGCAGCTCTACCATCGACAGCTTGGCAAACAGGCCGTTCATGCCCCCAATGGGGCACAGGTATCGGCACCAAAACCGTCGCTCAAACAGTAAAGAACAAACGATGGCTCCTGCGGTAATGATCAGCAACAGCCAGCCCGACAGATAGGCCGTGTTCTCCAAATTCCACAGCTCCTCCCACAGCAAAATCAGCGCAAAGCCATCGTAGAGCATCCAGCCACCCCAGCGCTCGGCCCACTGGCGCGGCCAGCTGTTTAGCGGTCTTGGCCACAGCCACAGGGAGAGTTTCTGAGTAATTTCGCCGTAGATCATGAATGGGCACACCGCGCACCACAGCCGCCCCACAAACGGGAAGCCGACGAGAATGAGCGGCCACCACCAGGCCCAAAACAGATTGAGCGCAGCGTTGCTATCGCGGTTTTGCGGACCCCAGAACAACACCGCCACCACGATGGGATAAAACCACGCAGTGAAGCCGTAGTTGATCCGGTCCGGCCACCAGGGGCTGCGTAAAAACTGTCGTAGCCTGGGATAAGCATTTAACAGGTTCACCCGGAAGCGGCGAGGCTTTTGATTGGCCGACCAAAACAGTTCTTCCGTCAGCAGGTTGCTGCATTCGGCCTGGGTCAAGGCCCGTTCGATTAGGCTCTCAAACTCTCGCAGGTTACCGGGAAAGTCGTAGCTCTGCAGACTACGCAAAGCCTCTGGTGTAAGTCTAGGTCTGGCAATGCCTCGCCGCTTGCAGTTGAGCTGGATGTAGTAGGTTGCGATCGCATCAATATCTCCCTTGCGCACCCGCAGCGGCGGTACCTTAATCTGATGGGCTGACCGTTTGGTAACGTCAGGCAAGCTCTGCTCCGACACCATCAAAATCCAGGCAGGACTGGTTTTAGTCGGCACCGGGCCATCCCCTTGCCGCTGAACCGGCTGATACGTGCCTGTTTCTATCAGCCTAAGCAGATCTGGCTTGAGCGAGGGGTCTAGGTCATGAATGTTGTTGAGCAACAGCGTGCCGTTCTCTAGCCAGTCCAAAAGTCCTGGCCTGCTCTCGCCTCTACCGAATAGGTCGGCAGCACGCAGCGTTTCGCAGTCAACCTTGATCAGCGGTTCTTTCTTGTTTGCAGACCCAAAGTGAATCAGTGCTGCCAGGTTGTCTTTGTTCAGACCCGGCTCCCCAAAAATCAGCACCGGCAGCCGACGTCCGGCCTCGTTCGGTTCTGACTGGGTAGCCTCGCGTACATTCTGCCGTAGCCGCACCGCGTAGCGACTGGCCCCCACCACACCCCGCTCTACCCTGGGCACAAAGTAAGGGCGCAATGCCTGCTGACGCTCCTGCTCGTATAACAGCTGTGCCGACAGCTGCGCCAGCTCGTCTGCCAATAGCTGATTCAGTTCCTGATTCAGCTCGGGATACTCCTCCGACAGCGACATTAGCCGCGCCCCAGATAGTCGCCACAGGTGACACTCGCTGAGGGCAACAATCGTTTGTTCTGTGGGCTGGTTCAGCAGCAGCTCCTGCAAGTGCAGCACCGTACCCGGCAGCAGGCTCAGCACCTGGGCTGCTGTCGTACGACGGCTGCGGTAGCTCTCCAACCGCCCTGATTTGAGAATGTACAGCGCTTCTGGCACGGTATCTTCCAGAATCAGCCGCTGGTTTTCCTGCAGCGTTTGGTCCGTAAGGCAAACCGCGATCGCACCCACCAAATCCATGGGCAGATCAGCAAACAGCGTATTCGACCGCAGCCACTCAACCCGATCCGCCGTCTCCATATCACCCTGCTCCAGATGCTGCCCCCTAGGCTATCGTGCGCTGCAATACCCCAAGGCACAGCTTCGCAAATGTTAGGGAGCCGCAGTTAATCCCACTACCGACCAGTTCCCCCTTCCCCCACATCCTCCATCATCCAAGCCCGACAAGATAAAATCACGCATAATATTCGATGCATCCCCCCACCAGGACGACCCATGCCCTCGCTTAAAACGACCCTTAAGACCTTACCTGACCCCTGGGGCGTCTATTCTGTCTGGTGGCGACACTTCCAGGTGTACCGCAGTACCTGGCTAGTCAATTTTCTCCCCCCCATGTCCGAGCCAATTGTCTACCTGACCGCCTTTGGTTACGGCCTGACGCCATTGGTGGGAGAGGTGGCTTACCTGGGCGGTACGGTGCCCTACACCCAGTTCATCGCACCAGGTATGGTCGCTATTGGGGTGCTGTTTCAGTCCTACGTGGAAGGGGCCTTTAGCACCTTCATTCGACTGAACTTTCAACGGACCTGGCAGGCGCTACTGACAGCGCCGCTGAGCTACATGGATGTATTTCTGGGCGACTGGTTCTGGGCTGCAACGAAGGGCATCATTGCCGGAACGCTGACAGGATTGGTGGCCGCTGTTGCCGGTCTTTATCGCTTTCAGGACCTGATTCTCTCGCTACCGCTAATCGTCCTCGGGAGCCTGACCTTCGCCGCGTTTGGCCTCCTCTCTGCCGGGTTTGTGCGTAAGGTCGATCAGATCAACGTGCCGCTGTTCATTGTCATCATCCCCATGTTCACCCTCTGCGGCACCTACTTCCCCAGAGATACCCTGCCACCAACGCTACAGACGATTGCCAATGTGTTGCCCCTGGCCGCACTGGTCGATCTGCTGCGGTGGCCGCTGGGCGTACCCGACCACTGGCTGCTGTCGCTGCTGTGGCTGGTGGTGTGTTTAGTGGGACTTGCGATCGCAGCCTCAAAGAAGATTTATCCCATACTATTTCGGTAGCGCTTCTAAACCGCAGCCAGTTGCTGCGACGTTTGAGGCTGCTGGGTCAATGGAATTTTAATGACAAAGGTACAGCCTTTCCCGAGTTGAGATTGGCAGGTCAGTTCTCCGCCATGCTCTTCGACAATGATGTTGTAGCTCACGGCTAAGCCCATACCTGTTCCATTACCCACAGGTTTGGTGGTAAAAAATGGGTCAAAGATTTTGGTCTGAATAACCGGATCAATCCCTGGTCCATTATCAGCGATGGTAATGACAATCCGGTTATCTTCGCATTGAGTCGTGCTGATCCGAATCTGGCAGCCAGACGGTTCGCTTTGTTGCAGGGCATCAATAGCATTGGTCAAAATGTTGAAACAGGCCTGGTTCAGCTGATTGGGGAAGCACTCTACAGCAGGCAAATTGCCATAGCATCGTAATATTGAGATTTCTGGCTGCCCAGCCTGATTCTCGCAGCGACTCTGCAACAACAAAAGTACGCTATCGAGTCCTGCGTTCACATCAACGGTTTTTAACGCGGCCTCGTCTAACCGCGAGAATGTTCGAAGAGAACGAACAATGTCCCGGATTCGCGAAGTGCCGGTGTGCATCGACGCAAAGATTTTAGGATAGTCCTGCTGGACAAATTCTAGATCCATCTCATCCAGCAGTGCCCCGACTGCATCAGAGGGTACGGGATAGTCTTGCTGGTATTGATAAATTAACCTGATTAAGTCGTCGCTGTACTGCTGGGCGACCTTTAGGTTGCCATGGATAAAGCTCACCGGATTGTTAATCTCATGGGCAATGCCTGCCACCATCTGCCCCAAACCCGACATCTTTTCGGACTGAATCAACTGAGATTGAGTCCGCTGTAATTGATCTAAGGCAGCTTCCTTTTGTTCAACCTGGGCCTGAAGGTCTTCAGCATCGGCGACGCGATGGAGCAGCGGTCTGAGCAGTAGCAATAACCCTGCCGTACATCCACTACTGAGCAGCAAAGTTGCGATCGCAGTTAGTGAAACCTGGCGATTGACCGGGGCATATAGCTCTTGCTGGGCCATGCGGACCGCCATACCCCAGTCTGCCCCCGTAACGCCTCGGTGCACAATCATCTCGGTCGAAGAGGTCATCGTTGGGTTTGCCGACGAACTACGTTCGGGTGTTGCTAGGCTTTGCTGTAGGGCATCAACCAGCTCCGGCGTCGGCTGCTGGCCGCTTCTAAGTGGAAATATCAGCTCGACGTCCTCACCCCTTTCCACAGCTAGAACCATCTCTCCAGTTTGGCCCAGCCCCGTGTAATCTTCGACTAACCGTTGCAAGCTTTTGGTCCTGAAGGCAACAGCATCAATGCCAATCAGGTCTCTTTCTGTATTAAAAATCGGAGAGAAAATTAGCAGAAACTGTCGCCCTTCAATATCAAACGGGCCTTGAACAACCGGATTATCTTGCACAGCTGTTCGCAAATCGAGTAAATCAGAAGGAACCGGTATCCCCAGCGCTATCGCTTGTTCACCCTCGGCAGTAAAGCGGACAATCGCGGCAACATCCTGGGCATTGTTCATCGCATCAGCGAGGGCTACCTGTTGAGCGGCCTGCATTTCCGAGAAGCTTCTTTCACCATCAAGATAGGCCTCCAGTTCCTGCCGTACCTTAGTACGACTAGCAATCTGTTGTCCGGTATCTTTAGCTCTACGAATAAACTCTTCGACCGCAAGCTCTCGGGTTTGTAGGGCAAAGTGTAAGTTTTGTCCTTCGCCAGCTCGCAACTGCCGGATTAAGGGAACGCAGCTCACCAATGCAACCAGGGTACTGGTCGTCAAAACACCTAGAGCAGTGCCACTCACGAGAATGCGCTTCAGTTGATGAGAAGTGCGCAACTTTTTGGGTGCTTGGAAAAGCATGGGCTGCAAACAGACAAA
Source organism: uncultured bacterium (assembly GCA_963923025.1). GTDB lineage: Bacteria > Cyanobacteriota > Cyanobacteriia > Phormidesmidales > Phormidesmidaceae > CAWUKV01. The sequence continues at coordinate 14,302 of CAWUKV010000019.1, read as the reverse complement.
AGACCGATGCCCTTAGTGAGCCCATATTTAGGTCAGCGGTTGCAAATCCTGAAAGGTTGTCCCCGTATTGTTACGGCATCTTGATAGCTATAAACCGCGTCCAAGTTGGAACCTTTAGCGCTCCCCACCGGCAAAACTCCAGTTCTGGACGTAGCCAAGATTTAATCACCCGCAATTATGGATGAGACCTACTTTGAAGCAGCAGGAACTCGCTTTCGCAACGCCTCGGCTCGGCGCTTCGCAGTCGTATTTCCGGAATCCAGCTGCATTGCCTCATCGTAGGCTTCTAACGCCTGCTTAATCTGCTGCTTTTTCTCGTAGCTATGCCCCAAGTTATTGAGTGCTGTTACGTAACCGGGCTGGCTCTTAAGCGCCATTTTGTATTGTTTGATCGCAAGATCAAACTGTTCCTGTGCAAAGTAGGTATAGCCCAGCGCATTGTGGATGAGCGCAGCATTCTCGGCTTCTTCCTCGTCTTTGTCTAGCGTCTTCAGGGCTTGCTGAAGGTAAATCCCAGCCTGGGTAAATAGCTTCTTATCCAGGAGTAAGGTGCCCAGTTCGTAATACTCCTGAGCGGTGCCTTTCTGCTTAGTAAGTTTTTTTTGCAGGCGCGACAGGGTGTTTTCGATCCGCCTGGTCTTAAACACCTGGCGCAGGACAAAAAAGGCCGCAACGCCTAACAGCGCCAGCAGAAATGAGAGATAAACCAGCAGGTAGCTCGTGTTTTCCATATTGTCAGGGGACCGCAGCAGGGAATGTATGGCTTAGATATGTCGCTTCCTATTTTCCCACGTCGGCCTAAAAACGTTGGCAGGCCAGGGCCGAGCTTAACGATTGGTCACGATTTCTGAGTCTGGCGTGGGTAGCCCCCAGGCAGCGGCCCGCTGCTGCAGCCAGCCTTCGTCGTACCAAGCCCGAATGCGCTGGTTAATGTCGCGTCTTAGGGGACTGTATTGGGTGCCTTTAGGTAAAACAATGGCCAGCGGCTCTGCAGAGATTAAGCGGTCTAAAATGCGGTACTCACTGTCCTGCTGCTGCCAGCCCGTCAGCACGGTAACGTCTCCGGCAAAGGCTTCAGCCTGACCTGTTTCCAGTAAGGCCAGGGCCGCCTGGTACGAATCGACGGGGAGCAGCTCAGCGCCGGGTAAGATGTAGCGAACGTGGGCAACAGTACTGCTGTTATTGAGCAAGGCGACCCGTCGAGTACCCAGGTCTTCTAAAGCTTGAATGCTATCGCTACGGGTAATGAAGCCGACGCCGTCCAGGTAGTAGGGCTCACTAAAGCTAGCGATACGCTGTCGGGCGGCCGTGACGGTGACAGATGCGATCGCAAGATCCACGTCCCCCTCAACCACCACATTTACCCGGTCTACGTTGCTCACCGGCTCAAACTGCACCGCGTTTGGGTCACCCAGCAATTCCTCAGCCAGCCGTCGGGCAATGTCTATCTCGAACCCTACCAGCTCACCCGAGTCGCTGCGGAAGCCCATCGGATACCAGTTGTCCTTAACCGCCACAATCAGGTAGCCCCGCGCCCGAATCTCATCGAGCTCAGCCGCAGCGGCAGCCGGGACAAACACGCCCAAAAAAGACGGCACAACAAATGGGGGCACAGAACACTGTACCCCCCACCAAATACCTATCCCAAGCAGCGCAGCCCGCATGGCTAAATAGGGCTACTTCTTACTGCCTGCAAGCTCAACAACCTTAGTAAAGCTCGCCGGGTCAAGAATGGCCATCTGAGCCAGCATTTTACGGTTGAGCTCGATGTTGGCCTTTTTCAGATCGCCAATCAGACGGCTGTAGGTGGTGCCGTTCAGTCGGGCAGCTGCATTGACGCGGGCAATCCACAGGCGGCGGAAGTCGCGCTTTTTGTTGCGGCGATCGCGGTAGGCGTACCGCAGTGCCTTCATCACCTGCTGGTTCGCCGTCCGAAACAGCTTGGAGTGAGAGCCTCGATAGCCCTTAGCCAGCTTGAGAATTTTTTTGCGGCGCTTACGAGCAACGTTGCCGCGCTTTACACGTGCCATTGTCTAGAGGTCCTAAATCAATCTGAAGGAAAACTTACTGAGGGAGATGGATGTATAGCCTGACCGGCTTACAAGTAAGGCAGCATGCCTTCTACAGCATCTACGTTGGTTTCATCGACAACCGCAGCCTTAGATAGGCGGCTCTTGCGGTTGGTTTTCTTATGTTCGAGCAGGTGGTTTTTGAAGGCGCGGCGGCGCATGATTTTGCCGCTGCCGCTGCGGCGAAAACGCTTCGCTGCCGCCTTTCGAGATTTCAGCTTGGGCATGGTTTGGTGTGAATTGACACGGTCTGCAATTGTATCACGGCCAAGTCTAGAACGGGAAGGGCCGCGATAGGGCGATTGGACCGACCCAGTCAGCTCAATGCTATGGGTGTACCTAAGCCCAGAATGGTGAGCCAACACCGCTTTGAGGGAACAACAGTAGAGGATTAACTTCGGGAATAGGTCCGGAGTTTCATTAAGTCTGACTGTTTAAACAGGTGTCAGCACTTTACTTATCTATCTGCTCACGCCCTATGCCCCGTTCCCGAAAACGTCTCTGCGATCGCGCCTTTCTGCTGCTCGAAGAAGAACTCAAGCGAGTTTGTGGCAGTTCACCCACCGCTCAGGTTAACCGAGGCCTCGTGCTGCAGCGGCTAGAGCGGCTCCGTCAGCGAGAGGGAGAACCCGCTGGCTACGCTGAGCTTAAGATGGCCGTAGACGTCATCCCAGAATTTAGCGACAAGGTCCTCAAGAAAGCTGCCCAGCTCAACCAGCCTAATCGGGTGGGTAAAACCTTGGAATGGATGATTGGGTCCGCTGCCGCCGTGGGCGCGCTGGCAGGCGGGCTGTGGGTGATCAACTTGCCTTATCCGATGATCCGTTGGCCCGTTGCCAATACGGCCCCTATCCTGCTGCTGCCCAGTTTCATGCAAATGGACCACAACTACAGGCAGGCCATCATTCATGTCGAGCAGGCCGACCAGCTGATCAACGCGGCCACCAGCGCCGCTGACTTTGAGCTTGGGGCAGAAAAGGCAAAACAAGCACAGCAACATCTAGACCGTTTACCTGTTTGGTTCTTGGGCTACTACCCACAACGCTACTGCGGTTGGTTTGGCTGCGGCTGGCAATTCACGCTCGATGAGTTTGAGTCGGCACGGGCGCTGGTTGGCCGCATGGAGGCGCAGCTTTTTCAAGAACAGAATGCATTGACTCAGCTGGAAGAAGCAACCTTGGCCGTAGAAACGGCCCGAAACCGCTACGAGGCTGTACAGACGACTGAGGAGAAGTCCAAGATTTTAGCAACCTGGCAAACGGGGATGGATAAACTGGCAGAGATCGCCCCCGACACGCTAGCAGGGGAGACCGCTCGAACTCGTCTACAGGCTTTTCAGCGGGACTATAGCCAGCTGGCCGGGACCAGTGCCGCGTCAGGTCAGGCCAATCGGTATCTGACCGCCGCTCGAAGCTTTGCAACTACAGCCAGTCAGGAAAGCCAAAACCCACCCCATTCTGCAGAAACCTGGGGCCGCATTGCGCTGCATTGGGAAAACGCGATCGCACAGCTGGATCAAGTTCGTGACTCCGATACCGCATACACCGAAGCTCAGCAGTTGAAAGCAAACTACCAAAACAATTTAGGCGTCATCAGAGAGCGTCAATCTCAGGAACAGGAGGCCGTTCGTATCTATACGGAGGCCCAAGAAAAGTTCTCTCAGCTGACCAGCGTGCCCACCAATCCCAATCAGCTCCCCGAACTGCGGGCCATTCGTACTCGCCTATCCCAAATTTCTGACGGTACAACGGTTTCGTCTAACACGACTCAATTACTGGAGGCAATCGAACAACATGACTGGCGGGTTCGCCAAGCCGGTGGGTAAGTGGATACTCCTGGGCTTACAGCATTTTGTTAAGTTTTGGGCGCAAATTTTGGCGCGATCGCATCTCGATCTAGCATGGACGCAAGCCACAATTTAGCGATCTGCAAGTTTGCAAGTTAGCCCCAAGCTCTGTTAGCTATCAGCGGTTAATCGGCATTCAAGCTTTATAACTGTTCGATACCTTGTCCAGACTCTAATCGCATCATGATTCAGCTACGCCAGATTAGGTTTAACCCCGATGGAAATGCAAGCGCTTATCAACCGTCAACGCGTTAAATATATCGTTGACAGCTACTGCCTAGCGGGTGACGAAGCAGAGTCGTTTACCCAGCGCTTAGATGGCCTGATTCAGGCCTATCGGTCAGCCCGATTAGAGTTAGCACTGACCGAGGTCCTGGTTGAAAGCTGGTCGGAGCTGCCCATGGTTAAGGGGGTGGCCTATCTCCAAAAGGTAAAGGCACGGTTAGAACAGTGGCAGGCTGAGGGAGTGACCTATCGTTTGACGGCTCCGCAGTTCGAGCAGATTACGGGGCTCGATGCCAAAGTCACCTTTCATGAGCTGGACGACTTCTCTGACGAACTACCGACAGAGACCCGCAAGGTCAAGAACACCAAAGAATCCAGAGAAAATAACTCAACAGACAATAAGGTCACAACCATTTCTGACCTGTAGCCATCTGTGAGACGGTTTGTGAGACGGCTAAGCCCATTCGAGTCTCGCGCGTTATCTGCTGGGACACCGTTGCTCGGTGTGGCTCACGCAAAGTGACCCATGCTGTAACAGTAAAGACGTGTCACTAATAGACGTGTCACTGTTGCCGCGTCAGCCAAAGGTTAAGCGGCCAGCGCCTCACGTCCAGAACGGATAAAGGTGGCTTGTGCAGCGGCAGCAATGCCCATCACACTGATCCCAGCTCGACGCAGTTCAGTGGCGGCAGCACGCGCGGTTGTCCCTGTGGTGTAAATGTCGTCAACTAGCAGCACCCGAGACGACATTCGATCAATGGTCCAATCTGGCCCGAGCCGAAATGCCCCTTTAAGGTTGTGCCGTCGGTCCTTCGGGCTCAGCTGATGCTGGGCCGCTGTAGCCTTAACCCTTAGCAAGCCAGCCGGTAAGCAGGGCACCCCCGTCACTGTGCTAAACCGCGAAGCAATCAGCTCCGCCTGGTTGTACCCCCGCTGCCTGAGCCGGTCGCGATGGAGCGGCACCGGAACTAGAACTAGCGGACGCCGACTGCGGTACTGAGCCGACCGCGCTAGCCAACTCTCGCCCAGGCGCTGCCCTAGCATTGAGCCAATCTCTGGCCTATTTTCGTACTTCATGAGGTGAATGGCCCGCTTTAGCGCTCCACCGTAGGTGCCCCAAGCAAAGATAGGGGAGGGCGATGCGGCCGACGAAGCTGCGGCATCTGAGGTGTCTGCCGCTGAGTCACGGCCTGCCCGAACAACCGTAGTGCTGGTGATTTGGCAGTTATCGAGCTGACGCTCACAGTCGCGGCAGAATACGGGATGACCTGGGCGCTCGCAAAGCGGACAGGGCGGGCTCAAAAATGTACGCAGCAGCGATGAGAACATTTAATCACCGTCAAGCGAATAGGTCAGAAAAAGCAGGATGGCCTAGGAGAGCTGCTCCCGCAGCTGAATCGTCATCACGCGACCATCTGGATAAACCAGCGACATCACATTGCTATCTGAGCGAGGCAACGAGGACGGCTGCACCACCTCGTTGGCTGCAGACGAGGTCGAAGATGGACGACCAGAATCAGTAGATAAACGGGAAGACGATTGCATAGGATTACCAGACTCTTCGGCCTGTCAGTTTCGAATTCGCAACAGTTTAATTGTTTATGATCAATGCTTTTCTGAGTGAGAGTAGAATTATCCAACTTGCTTTTTTATACTAATCAAAAAAAATGGGTTCAAGAAAAAAGCCCTTACCAACGCTGCGTTTTGGCTATTTTTCGAATGCTCAAAATCAATATTAGGGGGCAATGATTGACCTTAGCTTTAAGTTTTTTAGAAGTCTGATGTTGATAACTTATAACAGCTTTACACAAGGATGTATTCAATCGGCATAACTACTTAAATAGTGCCTTTGCTTAGGCTTTGTTCTGCGCCATCTGGCTGAGGTTTGACGAGGGGAACTCTCACGATAAAATCAGCACGAGCCAACAAGCTGACCTGTGGCGGCTGTCAGGGCAGGCTGCTTAAGGCAAGGCTGCTTAAGGCAAGGCTGCTTAAGGCAAGGCTGCAACGCCCGTGGGGGTCGCAGCTTAGTAGACGCGTCGACTCGGTGATACGTCGCTGGCTGCAACATCCAGCAGCACAGGGTTGGCCTTGGCAGGCGTAATTGGCTCATTCGCTGTAGCGCATCACATCCAACATCAAGAGGACAGTTGCTTGAAGACTCGGGTTATCGTTGTTCGCCACGGCGAAAGTACGTTCAATGTCAAACGCATTATCCAAGGCCATCACGATGAGTCTGTCCTGACGGACCAGGGTGAAGCGCAGGCGCGTCAGGTTGGGCAACTCCTCAAATCAGTGCCCATTGACGCTATTTTTTGTAGCCCGCTGAAGCGGGCGCGTCGCACTGCTGACCTGATTGCAGCAGCAGTCGGGACCCTACTCCCCCAGCCCCGCGATGGGCTCAAGGAAATCAGCTTGCCATTGTGGGAAGCCATGTCGTTTGCCGACGTAGAAGCTCAATACCCCGAGGAGTATCAAGCCTGGCGTCATAAGCCCGAGACCCTGGCCATGCCGTTGACAGGGCCAGACGGCCAAACCCAGACGTTTTACCCCGTACGGGCGGTGTGGGAACAGGCCCAAGCTTTCTTGCAACAGCTTTTGGCGGACCAGGCAGGTAAAACCGTGCTACTGGTTGCCCATAGTGCGATTAATCGAGCCCTGATTGGGTCTGCCATCGGGATTGGGCCAGAAGGGCTCAACCGCCTCTACCAGATGAACTGCTGCGTTAATGTGCTCAACTTTGAGGGTGATGGCCGTCAGCCTGCTCAACTGGAGTCAATGAACCTGACCAGTCACCTGGGGTTACCCGTGCCCAAGCTGCGCAGCGGGTTTAAGGGGCCGCGTTTGCTGCTGGTCCGTCATGGCGAAACCAACTGGAATCGAGACAAGCGCTTTCAAGGCCAAATTGACATTCCCCTGAATGACAATGGCCATGCCCAGGCGGCTCAGGCCGCAGATTTTCTCAAGGCCATTCCCATTGATGCAGCGCTGAGCAGTTCAATGCTGCGCCCGAAAGAAACGGCTGAGGGCATTCTCAAGCATCATCCGGAGGTTGCATTAGCCGTTTCAGATGAGCTCCGGGAAATCGGTCACGGCCTTTGGGAAGGCAAGCTAGAGCACGAAATTGAGGCCGAGTATCCGGGATTGCTGGCCCAGTGGCAAACCCAGCCTGAGACCGTGCAGATGCCTGAAGGAGAAAACCTACAGCAGGTGTGGGACCGAGCGACAGCAGCGTGGGATGATCTCGTTGCCCAATACAGCGGCGCTGACCAACCGCAGACGATTCTAGTTGTTGCCCACGATGCCGTTAACAAGGCCATTTTGGCGTACGTCACAGGGCTGGGTCCGGCGGCCTTCTGGCAGTTTAAGCAGGGGAACGGGGCAGGCAGCGTTATCGACTACCCTGACGGCACAGGTAGCCAGGCTATGCTCAGCGCCGCCAATATTACAACCCATCTTTCCGGCAGCATTTTCGATATGACTGCCGCAGGCGCGCTGTAGCGGTTGTGTTACAGTCGTCCGCGTGATCGCAGGAACAGCTATGTCGTCTACAGTTTCGACACTGATTCAATCTGTCCGGCTGGTTGACCCGTTGAGCCAGTCGGAACGCGTGACTAATGTGCTGCTGAGCGATGGCAAAATCCAGTCTATCGACACGTTGAGCGCATCAGAAATTGCTGATCTGCCCAGACCACCCTCAACCGTTATTGATGGCACTGGCTGTGTTTTGGGGCCAGGTCTGGTGGACCTCTACAGCCAAAGTAGTGAACCGGGCCACGAATCCCGTGAGCCCCTGTCGGCACTGCTGACCAGCGCCCGCGCCGGTGGGTTTTCTCGGGTTGGTATCTTACCGACAACGCTACCCGTGGTCGATACTCAGGCCCAAGTTAGTGAGTTGCTGCGCCATCAATCCCCCGAACAGCCCCAGCTATATCCCTGGGGGGCAGTTACTGTTGCGGCCGCAGGAACACAGCTGACCGAGCTAGCCACGCTGGCCCAGAGTCCTATCGTCGGCTTTAGTGATGGGCAACCGCAGCCTTCGACCGTGCTGGTCCGCCGCTTGCTGGAGTACGCCCAACCGTTGGATCGACCCATTGCCCTTTGGCCCTGCGATCGCACCCAAACGGGCCTGATTCGAGACGGGGCCGATGCGGTTCGCCTGGGTCTACCGGGACTGCCCGCTACCAGCGAAACCACGCCGCTGTCGATGATTTTGGAACAGGTTGCTGAAACCCTGACGCCGGTTCATATCATGCGAGTCTCCACTGCTCGTAGCGTTGAGCTGATTCAGTCAGCCAAGCAGCGGGGGCTGCCAGTCACAGCTAGTGTGGTGTGGCTGCATCTCCTGTGCAGTACCCCAGATCTATCGACCTACGATCCCAACTTACGCCTGGATCCACCCTTGGGGACGCCAATGGACCAGGCCGCACTGATTGACGGGTTAGAGACAGGTGCCATTGACGCGATCGCCATTGACCACACTGCCTACACCTATGAAGAGAAAACCGTCCCCTTTGGCGCTGCACCATCGGGTGCGTTGGGCCTACAGCTGGCTTTGCCGCTGCTTTGGCAGCGCTTCGTTGCATCGGAACGTTGGCAAGCTTGGCAGCTCTGGCGCTACCTCAGCACCCATCCAGCCCAGTGCCTCAACCAGCCCTTACCCAACATTCAACCCGACCAACCGGCTGAGCTGGTTCTTTTCGACCCCGCCGCAACCTGGACCGTTACACCAGAACACCTCTGCTCTCCCGCCAGCAACACATCCTGGCTAGGAGAACCCATTCAAGGTAAGGTCCGCCAAATGTGGCTACCGATAACCCGTTGATGGGCCCCTTTAAGTTGTAGGCATTACTGGGATCGGTTTTATTGGGGCAACTGAGCCGGGGCAATCAAGTGCGGAGACGGCAGCTCGCCATTGAGTTCTGTAGCGTAGAACTCAATGCCGCTGTTGTAAGAGGCTTCCAGCCCCTCAAGCTGATGAATGTAGAGCAGGTAATCGCCCATTAGAAAATAGACGCCCATCATTGCTACGGCTGAGGAGGCCACCAAAAAGCCCGCTAACATGAGCGAAAATTCTTGATTGACCAAGGCCCGCTCCATCAGTCGGAGCGCCCATGCAACTAAACCTGTGACGATAAGGATAATAAGGAACGTCATGGAGCCGAATCGGCAAAAAGAAAGTTAGAATCGTGGGGCTTACAGCAGCTACGAGGCATAGGCACGAAGCGCACTCAGGCAAACCGACGTTACCCATGTCGACTAACGCTTCTATCCACCAGGCATGGATGTAAGCCTGTCTGCATACGCTGGCAGAGCTGGCCCAGCCCGGAGACGCTCAGCCCAGAGACGCCCAGCCTGGAGACGCCCAGCCTGGAGACAGTGGTTACCTGAGAGACCTATTACGTATTGTAACAGCGCTTTCTCAGATTTGTTCAACGCCATCTTGCAGATTTACCAAAATAGTGCTGCCTGTTATTGGTGTTGCCCATTGGCCTGTATGGCTAAGTCCGCGCTAGCCTGGGTTAAACACCGTCATTGAGCGGTCGAACGGGTAGATTTCGTTCGACCAAATAGCTTTTAATTTCGCGCACGCTGAGCTGTCCGTAATGCAGCAAGGAGGCCAGAAGTGCCGCTTCTGCCTGGCCTTCGGTTAATGCTGCATGGATATGTTCGCAGGTCCCTGCGCCCCCTGAAGCAATCACCGGGACCGCAACGCTAGCCGCGATCCTGCGTGTGAGTTCTAGGTCGTAACCCGCTTGAGTGCCGTCGGCATCCATGCTGGTGACCAGCAGTTCTCCTGCACCCCGTCGCACCATTTCCTGTGCCCAGCTGACGGCGTCAAGTCCCGTGTTCTCTCGGCCACCCCTCACATACACATCCCACCCGGACTGTCCCCCCTGGCGACGGCGGGCATCAATGGCCACCACAATACACTGCGCACCAAACTGGGCACTGGCCTCGCCAATGAAGTCTGGATTTCGCACCGCTGCTGAGTTGATACTGACTTTATCGGCACCCGCCCGCAACAGCTTTTTAATCGTGTCAAGTGTATTGACACCGCCCCCCACCGTCAGCGGTATGAAAACCTGATCGGCGGTACGATACACCACATCGAAAATCACATCGCGATCCTCGTGGGTGGCTGTAATATCTAGGAACACTAGTTCGTCAGCCCCCGCTTGGTTATAGGCCTGCGCTAGGGCCACCGGGTCTCCTGCATCCTTCAAATTGACAAAGTTGACCCCTTTGACAACGCGACCCGCTTTGACATCAAGACAGGGCAGAATCCGTTTGGCAAGCATGGTAGAAGCGGAGAAACCGATACATACCCTACCGCATGGTTGTGGCAGAAACGCGATTAAGCCATCGTTTTTTCAGATTTCAAGTGTTGGGGCAGTCGCGCGACTGCCCCAAGGCTAGGCACTGACCTCGATAAAATGTCGTAGGCACCGAACCGGGACGCTGATAAACTGAGGATTGATTTTAATTCTTAATATTTACGTCGGGAGTCGTGAAGCGCATGCCGTTGGATGTAGGCCAGAAAGTTAAGGTTCTTCGCCTGAGGGATCGGGTTTCGAATCAGGTGGCAGGTCGCCTGGGCAAGGTGGGCGAAATTAAGCAGTTCAAGATGGTCGATGGCAGCGGTGTCGGCGTTGTCGTAGAGTTTGACGACAGCTATTCCACCTGGTTTTTTGAGGACGAGCTGAAACCCGTTGGGTAGGCACACACCGCAAAAGAACTGACTATTTAAGGATATGGCTTCCACATGTCGCTAATTTTGACATTTCTGGGTAAAGGCGGTGTGGGGCGCTCGGTTTGTGCGATCGCAGCCGCTAAGAAACTGGCCGCTCAGGGGCAGCGCGTCCTCTTGCTCACTCAAGATGTGGGACCTGCCTTTGGCCTGCTGCTGGGCAGCGCAGTCAGTGCTGAGCCCAGCGCAGTTGAGCCCAATCTCACCGTCCTCCAGCTCAAGTCCACGGCCTTGCTTCAGCAAAACTGGGACATGGTCAAGCAGTTGGAGGCCCAGTACCTGCGCGACCCGTTTTTTAAGGCGGTGTACGGGCAAGAGCTGAGCGTTCTGCCAGGCATGGATACGGCTTTGGCGCTCAATGCCATTCGCGAGTACGACAGTAGCGGGGCCTACGACGTGATTGTTCACGATGGCCCCGGCGACCAGGCCAGTCTGCGGATGTGGGGGCTGCCCGAGGGGATGGACTGGTATTTCCGTCGGTTCAAGCAGGTGTTCCAGGCCTCTCAGTTTTACAAGGCAGTAACGCCCTTTATCCAGCCGGTCACGGCGGCAGTATTCAGCAATGTCTCCTTTAGTAGTGACCTGATTGACCAGCCCCAGGTCAATCAGGCCACCAATATGATTACTGAGGGCAAGGCCGCGGTTAACAGCCCGGCTCGGGTCTGTGCATATTTAGTGTCTACGGGTAGTGCAGGTGCGATCGCAACCGCCCGCTACCTATGGGGTGCCGCTCAACAGGTTGGGCTGACGGTGGGTGGAGCCTTGGTTAACCGAGCCGATGCAGCGGTCGGTCCGTCCTTTTCTCCCTTACCCATGAGCCTGCTGCCCGACTGGGCCGATGGCAGCAGTTGGCAGCCCCTGGTCGACGCCCTGCCCGATTTTCAGACAGTGCCTGACGTGCCTGCGCCAATGACGGTGGATTTGAACGCGCTGACGGTCAAGCTGTTTTTGCCTAGTTTTGATAAAAAACAAATTGAGCTGACCCAGTATGGGCCGGAAGTGACCGTTGAGGCTGGCGATCAGCGTCGTAATCTGTCTTTGCCCAAGGAGCTTCAGCGTCGTTCGATTACCGGCGCTAAGTTCCAGGACGATTCCTTGATTATCTCGTTTGGCTAACGGTTGTTATGGGCGGGTATCGCTGGGCACGACCCAATGTTCACGCCCCAATGTTTCAGCCGCACCTGCAACTGCCATACCATTGCTGTAGTCAGCGATTTTGATCCTTATTTAACTAGCCCTGTTAATACTTTGCCGGGTAACAGCCTATGTCAGAGACAACCGACACTTCGTTAAACGATACGCCTTCAGAAACGACATCAGCGGCTAAAACAGATAGTCCATCCGGCGGCGGCAAAGCCCGTCAACTGCTCGGAATGAAGGGCGCTGAAGCAGGGGAAACCAGCATCGCCAAAATTCGGCTTCAGCTCATGAAACCGATTACCTGGATTCCTCTGATTTGGGGCGTCGTCTGTGGTGCGGCCTCGTCTGGTCACTTCAACTGGTCGCTGGAGCATGTGCTGATTTCCCTGGCCTGCATGCTAATGGCGGGGCCGTTTATGACGGGCTACACCCAAACGATCAATGACTACTACGACCGTGAGCTAGACGCAATTAACGAACCCTATCGACCGATTCCCTCCGGTGCCATTTCGCTGCCCCAGGTCCAGGCCCAGATTTGGGTCCTGCTGCTGGGCGGCATTGCCATTGCCTACGGACTAGACCGCTGGGCGGGACATGCCTTTCCCACGATTACGGTCCTGGCTGTGGGCGGCTCGTTCCTCAGCTACATTTATTCTGCGCCGCCGCTGAAACTCAAGCAGAACGGCTGGCTGGGCAACTATGCGCTGGGGGCCAGCTACATTGCCTTGCCTTGGTGGGCGGGTCATGCGCTGTTTGGGGTGCTCAACCCAACTGTTGTGGTGCTCACGCTGATCTACAGCATGGCCGGTCTGGGCATTGCTGTGGTCAACGACTTCAAGAGCGTTGAGGGCGACCAGCAACTGGGGCTTAAATCGCTACCAGTGATGTTTGGCATTGGTACTGCCGCCTGGATTTGTGTGCTGATGATCGACATTTTTCAGGGTGGGATGGCCGCCTACCTGATGAGCATCCACAAAAACCTATACGCGGTTCTGCTGATTTTGATGATCATTCCGCAGATTACATTCCAAGACATGTACTTTCTACGAGATCCACTCAATAACGACGTTAAATATCAGGCGAGTGCTCAGCCGTTTCTCGTCCTCGGCATGCTGATTGTGGCCTTGGCATTGGGCCACACGTCAACGCTGGTGGGATGACTTAAGGGGGATGACTTAGGGCGGTGGCGCGGCGCGTCAGCGCGATCAAACTGCCAACCCTCAGGGTTCTTGTCGCCTTGCGGTAACGTCGATTAAGGGCTGCCGCTTTGGGATGCCCAGTGTCTGGGGGTTGCTCAGAGGGGGGGGTTGGTCAGAGGGGGGTGGGTCTGCTAGCCTTTGTAAAGGCTTCGGTTAAGTAATAAAAGGCTTCGGTTAAGTAATAAAAGGCTTTGGTTAAGTAATATGAGATTGCAGGCTCCAGCGAACAGTTTGTTGCTGTTGTTTCAGGTTGTGAGCTTGGGTCTATCCAGTTCAGTGCCTCCCAACTGATCTGCAATTGGGCAACATCGGGCTAAGTTAATCAGTTTGTCTTTTCAACGCTTGCGTCATTTTTACTTCTGTACTGGCTTTGTTCCTCAGCTTGGAGAATCCTCTCCGCAATGTTTGTAGGCGGCTTGTCCAGGGCAGTGTACGTTGGTCAGCATTTACGAAAGGCTCAGCAGATAGGATCTGAACGTGGCTAATTGGATTCCCGGGCTCAGACCCGGCTCAAATCATCGGCGGATAAACCCCAAAATGGGGCGCGATATTGACCCTAGTGCTAATGGCATCGCAGACGGCATTGCTGAAGCACCCCAGCCGGACCCAGTGGTCACTGCGTCGGGAGAGATTATCCGCAACGGGCACCGACCGCCACGTCGCCCGCCGCGTCCGGTTTACAAGCGATTCACGTTCTGGCTGCTGCTATTGCTGGGGCTTTCGGCAGTACCCGCCACCCGGGCCTATCGTTTCTGGCAAGAAGCCAATGCCAACCTACCCGATGTCTCTAATGCGCTGACCTTTGAACGCCGGGGCACCATCACGATCAAGGCCAGTGATGGCACGGTGCTACAAAAGCTGGGGCCGGCAACCAAAGAATACCTCGCTTACGACGACATCCCTGACCCGCTGATCCAGGCGTTCATTGCCGCTGAAGATCAGCGGTTCTACGAGCACGACGGGCTGGACTACAAAGGCATTGCTCGGGCAGTGGTCGCCAACGTGCGCAGTGGTGAGCTGGTAGAGGGCGCGAGTACGATTACCCAACAGCTCGCCAGAATTGTCTTTTTAG
>CAWUKV010000018.1:0-38559 GCA_963923025.1 uncultured bacterium | reverse complement strand
GCTCTCCACAGCTCTGTTGCCTACCCTAATTTTTAGTCCTGACGCTGCACTAGGTGCTACCCTCGACCAAAAAAGCATTGTTAAAGCACCGGATTGGTTTTATGTGACTCGGGCTAACCCACTGCCTGAGGGGAACATTCGACGCAGCTATACGCCCTACGCCGAGGGAGAGCCGGTAAGCGTTGTAATGGAGTTTTTGTCTGATGGAGACTATGGCGAACTCTCTGTACGATCGAGCCCGCCCTACGGCAAACTTTACTTCTACGAGCAGATTTTACAGGTGCCTACCTATGTCACCTACGACCCTTACAAACTAGCTTTAGAGGTTCGTCAGTTAGTATCCGGAGAATATCAGTTACGCCCACCAGATAGTGAGGGGCGGTTTTGGATTCCTGAGCTAGGGCTACACCTAGGGCTATGGTACGGGGAGCGGTTGGGGACCACGATACACTGGCTGCGATGGTGGGATAAGGCGGGCAATTTGTTGCTATGGAGTGCAGAACAGGCTGATGCCGAACGTCATCGGGCAGAGGTCCTAGCAGCTAAATTGAGGGAATTAGGGGTTGATCCAGATGTATAGTCTCTTCTCAATCTGAGTTACAGTTCTGTCGAGGCGGCACTATCTAAACCTTCAACGAATACACCGGACCCAGTGCTCTTAGAACAGAAAAGAACAGGTCTATCCTTTGAGCATTAGTTGACAGTGTCACCTTGTTGGCTGTTGCTATCTCAGGTTCTGTTCACACACTGTAACGGTGGGTCTTGCTGGGCAGCAATTGTACTAATCTCCTCAGCTAGCAAAAAGTCCAGCTCGGTCAGCCCTCCAGCATCATGAGTTGTCAGCAATATCGACACTCGGCTATAAACAATTTCGATTTCGGGATGATGTCTCAGCCGCTCTGAGGGTTCAACCAGCTGATTAACGAACTCAACCGAGTCAACAAAATCTGTCAGCTCGTAGATGCACTCCAGCGCATCGTTGTTGAGCTGCCAACCTGCCGGGGGTGTTGGGGTGATGCTATCGGCGGTGGCAACCGTCGGTGCTAGCAGCATCAGACCTAACAAGGGCTGACAAACTTTATTGGGTCTGATTCGAGTCATCATGGTTTCAATATCGCACTCAATCGCTCCACCATACTTGGTGCTAACCCGATTCGTCATGTGTTACCGAATTGAGGCACGGCACAGATTACTGACCTCTCGTCACGCCGCCGTAGATGGTCGCAATCGGCTGCTGTCATAAGCGCCGTACTGCCATTGTGGATAAAGTGCGAGTTTTGAAATCGTTTAGGGAGTTGCGATCGCATCAAAAAAATGCGATCGCACCCCCCAAAAAATTCCCTAAGCCTGCATCTGGCGACGGCGACCCATCGCCAGCAGACTCCCCCCAACGGCCAGCAAGCCGATAACGGTTGCCGGTTCAGGCACATCAGCTGCATCCGGCACGTCCACCTGCTCAACGCGGATGCGCGCGATCTGATAACCGTCCACAGTGAAGTCACCATTCGGAATCGCCGCAAGGACGTTGCCGCCAGGTAAGAAGCCGGGATGCTCAGTTACCACCCCGTTCTCGTCCACCCCCGTATTCGGTGTAGCCTGCGCCAGCGCAGCCGTATTGGCCGGAATTTCATCGTTCACCTCAGTGCCACCGTCTAGCACCTGAGCGCCCGTGACGACAAACTCGGTCTCAATGAAGTTGCCCAGGTCATCGAAAATTTCGAAGGCCAGCGGATTGCCGTTGGCGACAAAGGCATCGTTACTGGGGATGACCATGGAGGCGTAGCTGAAGTAGCGGTTGCTGGTATCAACCTCAAACGTTTCGCTGGTAATGGTGCCGGGGGTAATCACTGGCGGCATGCCAGGGCCAAACAGCGACCCGTCTACACCGTTAGGCATTTGATCAGCAAACTCGGCCGACAGTGGTGCGTTGTTGCCGTCCTCGACCAGTGCCTCCATGCCCGGAAACAGGTCCAAGGACTCACCGCGGTTATAGAGGTCGAAGCTGCCGTCATGGAAGCCGACCCACGTAGGCGTCAGAATAACGCCACCGTCAGGGGCGATATTTTCGACGGTGACCCTGAGCGTCACGGCTAAGGCATCGGTAGATAGGGCCAGTAGGGTAGCGGGCAGCGCTAGGGCAGCACCCATCAAAACTCTGGGCTTTAGAAAAGACATACTCATAGAGCGAATGCAGTGATTTTTACAGCGGTAGTGAAATCACGGATGGTTCACTGCAAACCCTACGAAACCTTGACCAAATCTTTCCTGAGCCTTAAATGAGAGGGGGCTGAGAGCCCCGCTTCTTGCTCGTATCTTCACAACCGAGCGGGGTCACCGCTCCGTTGCCAGGGTCCTTGCAGCTTTTAGCGCCGTTTCGGGCTCACTGAAGGGTGTCGTTGGCAGGAGGTGCCCCATGGATGGACGGATGAGCTCTAGCCCTGTACGAAGTCTGGGGGCTAACCCAGCCGCCTATTCAGGATTCGCGCTGGCGCTTGGCGTTGCCTTCTTTTTGGGGCTGATACTGCTGCCGATTTGGGGCCATGAATGTCTACCGCTGCAAGACTACCCCAACCACTTGGCCCGCAATTTCATCATCGCCAATATCGATGCGATACCCGAGCTCGGCAACTTCTATCAGGTTCAGTTTTCGATTTTGCCGAACCTGGCGATGGACTTCGTCGTGCCGGGGTTGAGCCACTGGGTAGGCATTCACGCTGCTGGAAAGCTGATGCTGTCCCTGTGTTTGCTGGTTCTGACCAGTGGGACTGTGGCGCTTAACTACGGGCTGTTTGGGCGGTTGAATCCGCTGCCGCTGCTGTCCTTTCTGCTGGTGTTTAACCAGGCTTTCTTGAAGGGTTTTGTCAATTTTTCCTTCGGTATCGGACTAGCCCTATGGGGTGTAGCCCTGTGGCTGCTGAGTGAGCAGTGGAATCGCTGGATGCGGCTGGCGATTTTTAGCAGTCTGACGGTGATGCTGTTCTTTTGCCACCTGTATGCGCTAGGCATTTATGCAGTGGTGGTGGTGGGTTATGAAGGGTTTGAAGGGGTGAGATCGCGCCCCTCGCACCAACCCAAACAAACGCTCATAAACAAACTCACCTTTTTACTTCAGTTCATCATCCCAGCAATACTCTACAAACTCAGCCCTACTGGCTCAGAAGTGTTAGGCACCCCCCGTTGGAATTCGGCCATTACTAAGCTCAAGTACCTGTGGAAGCTGACGGACGACTACAGCCTGTCCTTGGGCATCGCTACTTTGGCACTGGTTTTACTGTTGCCCATATTGGGCGTATGGCTCAAGCAAATTCAGTTCAGTCACAAAATGCTGTTGCCGTTGGTCGGGCTAACGCTGCTCTATGTCTGTTTACCTAAGGAACTCTCCACCTCAGCCAATGCCGACTGGCGACTCTTAGTACCGCTGTCGTTCCTATGGGTCTCTAGCTTTCAAATCTGTCGATATCGCTGGATAGCATGGGGCGGCATTGCGGCAGCGGCTGTTGTTCTGTCGGTTCGCATAGCGCTGATACAGTCCATTTGGGCCAGCTATCAGCCCACCTACCAAGCGGTAGTGGACTGTGTTACGCAAATACAGCCCGGACAGCGGCTGTTCACGGCAATGGGCCACGACAACTACGAAAGTGCTACCCCCACGATGCACCTACCCACCTACGCCGTCATTCAAAAAGCGGCATTTGTACCCTCACTCTTCGCCTTTGAAACACAGCAGCCAGTACAGTTTCAGCCCGCTTACCAAGTCACCGCAACAGAAACGAAGCGGACAGTCTACAACAGCCGTCAGTCCATTCCCTGGGAGACGGTGCTCAGCCAGTACGACTATGTACTGCTAGAAAATAGCGACCAACTGTCTGATGTCCCTTTTCAGCAGATGGAGGCCGTACATACAGCAGGTAACTTCACACTGCTAAAGGTAACGTCATAGCCTCGTCTAGCTGAGTCCCGAGATCTCTACAGGCTCAACCGCGTCTGCTAGCTCAAAGCCAAACACACGGCTGTAAAAGTACAGCTCCGCCTCTAGGGACCGCTTCATATTCTCAGCTTTGCGAAACCCGTGTTGTTCTCCTTCAAACAACAGATAGGCGACGGGAATACCCTTTTCTTTGAGCGCATTCACCATCAGCTCTGCCTGGTTAGGGGGGACAATCTTGTCCTCGTCACCCTGGAGAAAAATTACCGGACAAGAGAGCTGGTCGGTGAAGTTAATCGGAGATCGCGCATCGTACAGTTCTTTCTGTTCGGGATACGGCCCCACCAGGCTATCGAGATAGCGCGACTCAAACTTGTGGGTGTCTCGCGCCAAGGCACCCATGTCGCTGACGCCGTAGTAGCTGGCCCCAGCCTTGAATACGTCGCGGAAGGTCAGTGCGCCCAACGTCGTGTACCCACCTGCGCTACCGCCGTCGATGGCAAGCCGCTCGGGGTCAGCCAGTCCTTTAGAGACCAAGAATTTTGCACCGTTCACGCAGTCGTCAATATCGACAATGCCCCACTGGCCCTTCAGCCGTTCTCGGTAGGCGCGGCCATAGCCTGTGCTACCGCCGTAGTTCACGTCTAACACGGCAATGCCGCGACTGGTCCAGTACTGAATGCTGGGGTTAAAGCTGGCAGAGGTAGCCGCAGTGGGACCGCCGTGACTTTTGACCAGCAGCGGTGGGCGTTCCCCATCAGGGGCAACACAGTCCTGATTCTGGGGCGGGTAGTAAATGCCGTAGGCGGTCAGGTCGTCGGTCGTCGGGAAGGCCAGTACCTGGGGCGCTGAGAGATAGCCGCGCTCAATTTCCAAATCGCTGGCCCGCTTAAGTACTGTCGCTGCCCCGGTTGTGAGATTGAGCCGCACCAGCGCCGAAGGCCGGCTAGGCGAACCGCCCAAAAAAACAACAAATCCATTCCCGGCCTTGATGCTGCCATAGCTGCTGTAGGGCGTTTCGATGTCTTGCAGCTGACGGGTTGCCAGGTCCAGATGGGCCAGATGCTGCACGCCGTCTTGAATGTAGGTGCAGATCAGGCTGCGGTCTGACGCGAACCCGTAGGTAGACATGCCAAACCCCCATTGGGGCGCACCAAACTCGGCCTCCAGGGGATAAACCGGTTCAGCGCTGCCGGTGGGTAATTCAGGGCTGGCCCCACCCCGCCAGCGGTACAGGTTCCACCAGCCCGTGGCGTCGCCAATGAAGTACAGCACCCCGTCGGGGGACCATTCCGGTTGAAAGATGGACTCGTCGCCTTTGCCTGCGACCTTCTGCGGCTCCAGCAGGCTACCGTCATCGGCAATAGCCGCCACCCACAGCTCGGTACTATCCCAAGGCATGTCAGGGTGATTCCAGGTTAGCCAGCACAGGCGAAAACCGTCCGGGCTAAGGCGCGGGGTGGAGTAGAAATCGTTGCCTTCTACCAGGACGGTTTGGCTGCCGTCGGCAAGGGAAATGGAGACGATAGTGTTGACGGCTTCCTGGTCGCTTTGGCTGTGATCTTCTCGGACGCAGATAATGCGATCGCGCCCCCGATCAACCCGGCCATCGGCATAGCGATAGGCCCCCTCCGCCGTAAGCGGCTCTGGCGCTTGCCCGGTCGGCTGTCGATACAGGCGCTGGTCGGCAAAGTTGGTAAAAAACAGCTCCCCCTCACTGATCCAGTAGGCCCCGCCACCGTACTCATGAACGCGCGTACGGGCGTTGTAGGGCGCAGGAGTAATGTCTAGGCTGTCGTCTGCGGCCCCCTGACACACCACCACCGTACGGCCCCCTTCCTGCGGACGCGATTCACTCCAGTAAACCGTTTTGCCATCCAGATAGGCCCCACCGAGCCGAATCGACTTGGACACGATGACATCGGCGGTGATAGGAGATTTCCAGCTACCGTAGGGCGCAGTCTGAACCATGCTGAGGATCTGTCTGAGAAAGAGCAGCCTTAAGCATAGTCGGTGTGTGCAATTTTGGGGTGGTAGGGCCACAGCATGCTACAGCCCTACCACCCGAAACCCTACCGAATCGAGTAGGTCACTCGTAGGGACCGCGTTAGCGAAATTTCGGGGGGCTCAAATTCTTGAGCTTCGAACAGGTCGTAGCTGTAGCCGCCGTAGCCACCTTGGACGCTGCCGTCCTCAGCGCACTGGGCCTCGTAGTAGGAATATTCAGCTGACAGCTGGGCCACGGAGGGCACACCGTCTAGTTCTGCATCAAGGGCATCGGCAATTACTGTGGCGCGATCGCGGGCATCATCCACTGCATCTAAATAGGCCAGCGTCTCTAGCTCATCGCAGCTATTGGTGGTGTAGAACGCTCGCCGCTCCACCAAAAACAGCTCATCTTCGTCTAGCACCGCATCATCAATGGCATCCGAGAGTTCGCCCAGCCGTTCTTCCGTTGGCGCTTCTAGCGTAAAGGTAATAGCGGCCCCTGGAATGTTGGAAACCGGCCCCGCAGCCCAAACGTCGTACTCTAGGTCAATATCTAGCTCATCGGCGTCAATGCCAGCCTCTGCCAAGGCCGTCACCACCGGGTCAAGATGCGCTTCTGTGATGGGCTCCATGTCTTCCAACGCCTGATTAATGCTGCCCAGCACGGTGGAAATCTGGCCTTCGTTGACCGCGTCTTCGTAGAGTTCCATCAGCTCCGCAAACAGCTCGTCTAAGTCGCCCGTCAGTAAGACCAGCGTGACCTCAGCTTTGTCAGCGGTGACGGTTGCTTCGCCTTGACCGGTTACTTCAATGACCTGCCCTTCGGCCAGCAGCACTGGGTCCAGCTCGGCTGCTGCCTGCGACCAGAAACTACCGACCAGCGTGACTAACGTACCAAGGCTCAAGGCGGTGAGAAAACGGGCTAGCATAGATCTTATGGGAGGGTTGAATACTCTAGAATTCCCTTCAGAGCGTCGTCTTGCGATTCCCGACACGGCCCAACGATAGGGATGGGCTTTACCGTTTTTTCACCGATGCCGTTATGCCTAGCTTTGCCACGCCATATGACCAGCAACTCACCCAGGCACTGATGCAGCCTGCGCTGATCCGCATCATCGACAACCTTCGCAAGCAGCTTGACGAGTCTGAGTGGACGGGCAGCTATAAAGATGAAGAGGTTTGGCCGGAACAAGCCACGCCTGAGCAGCGCCAGTGTTATGCCGATTTACAGAAGCTGCTGGTGTCAGCCGCGCCAGAAGACAAAGGGGGGTTGCAGCAGGCGATAGACCAGCTGCCCCAGCCAGAGCATACCTACACGCTGTGCCTCAAAAAGGGCGAAGAACAGCGGCAGATCGACGTGTGGGCGCTGTGCTACGGCGTCTGCCGGGTGTCGAACGACCCTGCCCTGCCAGTGACGGTGGATCGCTCGTTGATCAACGAAGAGATGAACGATGTGGACTGGATTCGCTTGGATGAGAAGGCCAGCAAGTTGGTAGCGCAGGCGTTTGCGCAGTTGGATTAGGACGCTTTCTTGGAATTGGCGTGATCTGTCAGGGTGTCTACTGCCAAAGCCAGAAAGTCAATCGCCGTAGTGGCCTGCACGGCATAGCTGTTGGTGGTGTCAAGTTGCCAGCCCGAGACCGTTTGCGGAGCCTGCCAAAGCTGTAGGTGGGGGACCGCCGGATCCGCGTAGAAATTCACCGATCCGCTGCCGAGCAGCATCGAGCTGCGGTGGGTAAACCGATCATGGCTGAGGCGAAAGGTGGGGTAGCGGGCAGACAACGGCACGCCCCACCCATCTAGGGCAATCAGCCCTGCCACCTGGCCGCCCGACCATTGCCAGCGCTGGAGTAGCGCCACTGCAGCGACAACACCGGCACTAAAGGCGATAACGCCCACGGCTGGGGACGTCTTGGGGTCTGCAGCTAGGATAGGGCGACCCAGCTGGGACGGGTCAGGGACAAGTTGCTGGACGGTATGCAGGGCAGGGATTTGCGCCTGGGCGATCGCCGTAAAGTCGTCCGTCAGCACCGGATCGTGCAATCCCGGACAAATCACCCAGCTAATGCCGTTCATCTGGTCGCTCCTAATGTCCAACGTTCGGTTCTACACCATAGCCACACCCTAATCCACGCAGTAGTCTTAAAGCATGACGGCTTAAAAACTCTCATCAAGCAGGATCCTCAAAGTGGTCCTGGCTTTCCGGTCTTTCCGGACTGGACGACTTACAGATTGTTAATCACGGTCATTCTGGGCGCATGGTGGATCAGGTCACACAATTTCTACCAACAATCAGCAGCCTAGTGGCATTGGGAGAGTTCCTGCCCGAAACGGCAGTTGAACCGGCTGAGCCAGCATCCAACTTGCCCGAGGCGGCGCGGCTGGCGCGGCAAGCGCGGCGAGCTGAAGGTGAATGGCAGGCAGCGGTGTCATCGGTACGGCACCTGCTCCAGCAGACACTACCAGTTGAGCCAGCCCCCAGTCCTAATCAAAATAGCAAGGGACATAGCGAAGATGTCCGAGGCATTCTGCTCTGTGGGCCATCGCCCGTATTAGACGCCGTCAGCCTAACAGCCCCCTTGTCGAATTGGACGTTTGTACCCCAGTCGAGAGAGCAATTGCTCAAAGAGCAGTTTGCCCGCCTGATGCCTGCTGATAAGCCGGTTCCCGAAGCGACCAGTCCGGCGGCTCGACTGCTGCCCCTATTTGAGGGCGATCCGCTCACCGCAGAGCGCTTCTGCCTGCTGCTGACAACGCATTTCAACCTGGTACTGGTGCTGGGCCAAGATGCTAATCAAGAGATGCACTTTCAGTTTTCGTTTACCCCAGAGGTAATCGAGTCAGTGTGGCAGCTGCTGCGATCGCGCATTGCCGTTCTCCAGTCCGCCCATCTCAGCACGATCGATGCGCTGGTCAACAAATTCACCCGACCTGCCCCAGACCATCGCTGGGTTAGCCAGTTCACCCGGCTAATGCTCTCCGCTTTGCCAGAGCCCTCCACTACCGAAGATCGCTACCGTGCCCAAAACCGGGCGGCACCCCCCTTAGAGCATAACGGCTCACCTCAGGTCGCCCACGCTGATGACTCGACAACAGCAAGCACAGCCGGGTTCAAAGGCGACCTGGAACTGCTTAAGGCAATGGCCCATGAAATCAGCACACCGCTGACCACCATCCGTACCTATACCCGGTCCTTACTACGCCGCAAAGATCTTGATAGCAAAGCAGCCCAGCGGCTGCAGCAGATCGACCGAGAATGTACTCAGCAAATCAACCGCTTCAGCCTAATTTTTAAGGCGGTGGAGTTAGAAGCTGCGACCCACACGGCACCGCGATCGCCGCTGACGGCAACGCCCCTAAACGAGCTGTTTGACGAGGCCATCCCGCACTGGCAGCAGGCAGCAACCCGCCGGGGCCTTTCGCTGGCTGTCGATGTGCCTAAACAGCTGCCAATGGTAGCGAGTGACCCTTCCATGCTCCAGCAGGTGTTGACGGGCCTGGTCGAGCTGTTTACCCATAGCGTGCCTACGGCCAGCCACATCGACTTACAAGTGATGGCGGCAGGCGACCAACTCAAGCTCCAGTTTCAGGCTCAGCAGTCTGGACAGCCCGTGACACGATCTTGCCCGACCCACTCGCTAAAGTCACTGGGCCATCTGCTGATGTTCCAACCCGAAACTGGTGGGCTCAGCCTCAATCTGGACGCGACCAAAACCCTGTTTCAGGCGTTAGGCGCCAAGCTGACGGTGCGTGACAAGGCCGAACAGGGGTCGACCTGGACGGTGTTCTTGCCCATTGAGACGACGCACTACCCTATCGTCTAGACCGCCGATAGTGCAGGAAAACCTCGTCGCCCACTGCCTCAGCGGACAGCAGCTGAAACCAGGGAGCTTCTGACAGGTGAAACCCGCTACCGTCCATGGGCGTGGGCGATTGACGACCACCAATCAGCAAGGGACACACCGTCAGCCACAGCTCGTCGATGGCGTCTGCTACTGCCAAAGCTGCAACCAATTCTCCACCCCCCATCACCAACAGCTGGTGAATACCCTGAGCTTTGAGCTGACCCAGTACGGCCGGCCAGTCTGCTGGCGAGGTTAGCCAGGGGAAGACGCTTTGGAAGGGCTCAGTTTTAGGACTGCCCCTGTCACAGATAGTGGCCCACTGCAAGGCTCCCGTGGAGCTCGTCAGCAGCCAACGGGGGATCGGTTGGGTGAAGAACCGCCAGCTGGGGTCAAGCTGGCCGCTAGCGGAACAGACAATCTGGGTCGGCTGGGCAGGCTTGCCCTGCTGCTGCCGCTGGGTCAAGAGCGCCGCATCCCTAACGGATAAGGTGGTGCCGTAAGCCCGTAAAGTGCCCGCCCCAAACAGGGTGGCATCGGCAGCGGCAACGCACATTTGCAGATGGTGCTGGTCTTGGGATGAGGGAAAACGGGCCGGACTACGGGATGTATCGGAAATTTTGCCGTCAGCACTCATGGCTAGGACAACAGTGACGTGGGGAAGCGGTAACATTGAGAGGAGAATCTTGATAGGTTGCGGCTGGCGGATAGCGCCTCTAAATCTTCATCTAACGGGCGCAGATTTTAACTTTCGGACTGTCCGCGCATCAGTAAATACCCATAGTGAATAGCATGTGACAGGATAGGCTTAGGCACGCAGGTCAATACCGCAGTCGCTATTGCACTGTGATGACGCTGCTACTGTTCGGTTCCCTTATCGTTGCTTGATGTACGGCGCGTAGTCCCACTCGGTTAGACCTCCATACCGTCACAGCGCCGTCTTCCCTGAACCAGACTGTTTCTTGAACCAGACTGTTTATGGTTAAGCGTCCTCGTTCTTTTCGCCGCTTATTGCTGCTGCGCATTTTGCTGCTCTCCTTCCCCATCTTGCTGATTGGGCAGGCCATGACGCTGCGAAAAGCACGGAGCAGCCTGCTAGAAACGGCCCGTCAAAACCTCACCAGCAGCGCCGTACGTAAGGCCGAGGAGCTGGAGCAGGACGTACATACGGTGCAGTCGGACCTGATGCTGCTCAGCGAAACCCAGGCGCTCAAAATCGGTGATGGCGACGAGCTAAAGACAGCGCTGGAGCGGTACATCACCACGGTGCCCTACGAAGTCAACTGCATGGAAGTGCGGGCAGGCGAAGGCATGATTGCCACAACCACCTGTGACGAACCGCTATTGCCAGACCGGACCGTTTTGCCTTGGCGGCAAACCCTGGGCGACCCAGCATTTTTGCTGGTCTCGCTGACGACGGCGGATGAGGCAGAGCCGCCAGCGCTAGAAGGTTCTCCCATTGTGCTAACGGTTGCTGCACCTGTCTACGGTGAGGATCGGCAGCTACGCTACACCCTAACGGCACGGGTTCGGCTGTTCCAGTTGCAAGATACCAATCCGCGATCGCTCGTCGGTGATACCGTCGTCATCGGTGCAGACAATCGCATCATGATCCACCCCGAGCCTGACCAGGTTGGCCGAGCTGTTGACGATCTGCCAGCCGCTGACCGCCTCAACAGCATTCTCACAGGCATTGAAACCGGGGCAGAAGACACCCTTCACCTGTTTGACTTTATGCAGGCGGGTGATGAGTGGCTGGCGGGCTACAGCGGTGCGCGGATTCCCATTACCCCCGACCAGGCTGAAACCTGGAGCGTACTGGCCGTCACCCCGCTGAACCAGGCACTGCATGCCCTTAAGGACATTCGCCAGGTACTGGTCTTGTTGACGCTGGGCCTACTTGCCGCCAATGCGCTATTGGCACTCTATGTCGCCCGCAGCCTGTCGCTGCCGGTAGAGCGCCTGATTCGCTACGGCCAGCGGGTGCAAGATATCTCTCAGCTAGAGTCCGCCCCTCGCAATCGCAGCGTCTGGGAACTAGACTACCTAGGCCAAGTGATTGAGCGCATGCTAAGACGGCTACAGGCTAGCTCTCACGAGCTGCGTCAGGCTTGGAAAGATGCGCAGTTTGCCAACCAAACCAAGAACGAATTTCTGGCTAACACCTCCCACGAACTGCGCACGCCGCTCAACGGCATCATCAACTCCATTCGACTGGTGCGCGACGGCGACTGCGACAGTCGCGAAGAAGAGCTAGAGTTTCTGGAGCAGGCCGATAAGGCCTCGATTCACCTGCTCAAAATCATCAATGACATTCTCGACATTGCCAAAATCGAGGCCGGTACGCTATCGGTCAATCTAGCCACTACCGACATCCGTGAGGTGCTCAATCAGGTGTTAGGGCTCCAGGCCCTGCAAATTCGGCAGAAGGGGCTAACCCTACAGTGCCCCGAACTCGACGAGCCGGTGTGGGTACAGGCCGATGCAGACAAGCTCAAGCAGGTGCTGCTCAACGTCATCTACAACGCGGTCAAGTTTACCGACAAGGGCGGCATTACCGTCGAGGTGCATAAAGAAACCGACCCGCAGACCGTAGCGCTGGAGCCGGTTAGCATCTCGATGGAGAGCGGCGCACCCAGCCGCCCGGTTACGGTGGCCAGTCCCCGCGTCCGCATTGTCATTCGAGATACGGGCATTGGCATTGCCCAGAAACAGCAGCATAAGCTGTTTCGACCGTTTGTCATGGTCGATGGCTCCCGGACCCGCAGCTACGAAGGGACAGGACTGGGGCTAGCCATT
Organism: uncultured bacterium; assembly: GCA_963923025.1. Lineage (GTDB taxonomy): Bacteria > Cyanobacteriota > Cyanobacteriia > Phormidesmidales > Phormidesmidaceae > CAWUKV01. Next base: position 26,004 of record CAWUKV010000018.1, on the reverse strand, counting down.
TCTAAAAACCTGATGGAGCTGATGGGCGGCACCATTAGCCTGATGAGTGAAGGCAAGAACAAAGGCGTTGTTGTCACCATTACATTGCCGCTGCTGGTGCAGCCAGAACCAACCCCTGAGCCACAGCTTGGGGCACAATCTGAGGCGCAATCTCCAACGCCAACCAATGGGGCCAACAGAGCACCTCGCGAAGTGCCCAGCCGCTCCGCAGCCAGTCGGTTTTGATGTGTTATGTCTGGGGCGTTGCGCTGGGCAGCTGCGCCACCACCTCAGCGATTGCCCGCGTCACCTGACTCAGCTGATCGGGCTTAATGACGTAGGGCGGCATCGTGTAGATTAGGCGACCAAAGGGCCGCAGCCAAACGCCGTGCTCCACAAACTGGGGTTGAACAACAGCCATATCCACCGGCGCGTGCAGCTCCACCACCCCAATCGCGCCCAAAATCCGCACATCTTTGACCGCAAGGTGCGATCGCAGCCCCGTTAGCTCCCGCTTCAGCTGCGCCTCAATCTGTGGAACTTGCTGCTGCCAGTCCTGCTGGGTCAGCAGCCCTAGGCTCGCTAGCGCCACGGCACAGGCCAGCGGATTGCCCATAAAGGTTGGCCCGTGCATAAACACGCCCGCCTCGCCCTGACTAAAGGTTTCGCTAATGTGCGGCGTGGTCAACGTTGCGGCCAAAGACATAAACCCGCCCGTCAGGGCCTTGCCCACACAGAGAATATCTGGCGAAATGCCTGCATACTCACAGGCAAACATTCGGCCCGTGCGCCCAAACCCCGTAGCAATCTCATCGAGAATGAGCAGCACGTCATAGGTATCGCAGAGTTCTCGCGCCCGCCGCACGTAGTCTGGGCTGTAGAACCACATGCCGCCAGCCCCCTGCACCATCGGCTCAAAGATAGCAGCAGCGATCGTGTCCCCATGCGCCTGTAGCAGCAATTCAAAGCTGGCGATGTCGGCGTCTTCCCAAGGGTGTTCAAACCGGATGCGGGGTCGGTCGGCAAAGTACTGGGGCGTCAGCGTGCCGCGAAACAGGTGGTGCATGCCCGTCACCGGGTCGCATACGGACATGGGTGAAACCGTATCTCCGTGGTAGCCGCCCCGTATCGTCAGAAATCGGTTCTTTTCAGGGCGACCTCGACTGTGCCAGTACTGCACCGCCATTTTCATTGCCACCTCAACCGATACCGACCCCGAATCGGAGAAGAATACCTGCTGCAGCGGCTCCGGCGTTAGGTCCACCAGCCTCATCGCCAGTTGCACCGCGCTTTGGTGGGTCAGACCACCAAACATGACGTGGGACATCTGCTCCATCTGAGCATGGGCCGCCTCATTCAGTGCTGGATGGTTATAACCATGAATGCAGGTCCACCAGGAGGACATGCCATCGATGAGCTGGCGGCCGTCCTCCAGTGTCAGATGCACACCCTGGGCCGACCTTACTGGGAAGATAGGTAGCGCATTCGGCATAGCCGCGTAGGGGTGCCACACGTGGCGGCGGTCTAGGTCCAGCAGCTGTTGGGGGGGTAAGGGCCTCATGCCAAAATCTCCTCCAGGGTCTGCTGACGACGGCTATGTTCTTCGTAGGACAGTACGGGCTGCCCGTGGGTGATAGCTACTTCAGGAACCTCGATCCACGAGCGACAGCCGCCGTAGGCCGGGGTCCAGTTGATACTTTGGGGTTGCTTCAGCGGATACACCCGCAGCAGCAGCACATGCAGCGGCGTATTCGGCTTCCAACGTAGCCGCTCTGTGACAAACTGCTCGTTCCAAACGTGTAAGGGGAGTAGCGCCTGCACCTTTGCTTGCGACCGTACCTGAATGACCGCCTCGATAGAGGCCCAAGCTGACAGATGGACGACGTCAGGGTGCCAGCCTGCGTCAACCGGCTGGACCTGACGCTGATACTCGGGTTTTAGCAGCTCCGGACGCTGATGCTCAAAAGTGGGGTACAGCAGCACCGGATCGTAAGGTACCGAAAAGCGCCCCCCATCCTCACGGATGCCGCCCTTTCTCAGCAGAATGCTGGTTTTACCCTGAACCAAGGCATCAACTGCGACCGACCATTCTTTGAGGGCGTGGTGAAGCTGCATGTGGCGGTTCCTAACTCACAGGTTGTCCCAGTTCTATTTTGATGGAACAGACCCCAGAGATAGATACCCCGCAGCGGTTCTTAGGCTTGTTTAACGATTCTGCACTGTCGTTGCCAGTACCCCAGGCTCCAGCCGCCCAAAGCACTGCCGAGGGCGTAGTAGGGAAAATCCCACCAGGAGAAGCTGGTTCCCAGCAGCAGTCGCCACAGAATATTCGCCTGCCAGGCCGCAGGAAAGGGAATCAGCTGGGTGAACTCGATGACAGCGGTGATTAGGAAGACCGCGATCGCAACTTTTACCGCCCGACATCGGGACCAAAACCAGCCCACCAGCCAAATCCAGAAGATTTCGTACAGCACATCACCGCTGTAATGGTTGACCCACTGCGCGCCGGGCCCGGTGTAAGCTTTGCTGCCCAGTCCCAGCGCAACCATTAGCGCAATGCCAATAGCGAGGGATAGACGATAGTGCGATCGCGCGTTCATCATTTTTGCTATCACCATCTACCTTAAGTCCTATAGGAACCGCGCTCCTTAGAAGACACAGGCTCACGACCCACTATTCCCGGCAGAATGGCACGATCTACAGACCCAACAGTCGATGATGAATCACTGAAAACGAGGGACGCTGCGCCGGTTCTGACTGCATACAGTCGTGTAGTAGACCCTGCAACGCTGTCTGCATTGCTGCGTCTTCTATTGAACACCGCACCAGCAGATCCTCCAGCAGACAGCCAAATGCCCGCGCCTCCAGCCTTTCCAGGGTGGAAGCCAATACGGTGTCTTGGGGGTCATAAAAAGAGGCTGCTCCAAAATCGCCCAAAATGCTGTTTCCCTCATCATCAACCAAAATGTTGTGGGCGTACAGGTCGCCATGCGATATGCCCCGCCTGTGCAAATGCTGTGTCGCCGCCGCAATGCCCTTAGCAATGTTCAAGAGCTGCGCTAGCGAAAATTCTGTTGCGTCAGGATAGGTGTCTCGGGTACAGCTTTCTAAACTGGGCGGACCACCTAAGTTGACGTAATCGGCTGGAATAAAAGAGAATACAAGGCCGCTCTTGTCGTCAATGCAGCGGCTCAGCTGTCCTTGAACATTGACAAGATTAGCATGGTGTCCTGCCGAGAGACAGGCCATCATCTCGTCTTGAGGCAAGCCGTCGCTGGTGATGCTTCCCTTAAAAAGTTTTACGGCGATGGTAGACGGTTCCGGAGACTCAGAACTCCGTCGTGTTGCCTTGTAGATCACGCCAGAGGCCCCCTCGCCCAGGACCTCTTGTAACTCAATCTCGTCAGTATCAATCGTCGGTACGTTCACTTCAGCTGCGTGCTGACAAAAGGGATTACCGGCATAGGCCAGCCACGAGAGTTTTGGCAAGGACAATAGCCAGTTGGGTATGGCCTGAAGCTGATTGGCAGACAACCGTGTGAGTTCTAAATTTTGACAGTTGGCCATCTCCGCTGGTAAGGCCTGAAGCTGGTTACCAGCCAGCATCAGCTTCTGTAGGCGGCTGAGTTGCCCTATGCTGCGCGGTAGCTGTGTCAAATTGTTGTCGGTCAGAATGAGCCACCGGAAACTAGGGGAAAGGGCCGATTCACTGATGTGTGCAATCTGATTATTTTTGAAACTCACCATTGAGAGCAGCGGGCAGCGGGCTAGCACCTCTGGGAATTCTGTAAAATTGTTGTTATTGAAAAAAACAATTTTGAGCCGCTTAAGCTGTGCAAACTCATCAGGAAGTGTAGAAAGCTGATTATTCGAAAGGACCAGGAGTTCTAAAGAGTCGGCTAGTTCAAAGATTTCTTTAGGAACTGCGGTTAGCTCACAGGAGAGTTTCAGCGTTTTAGCCCCACTGAGCTGACCCGCCTGAAGCTGTTCGAGGGTCGTCATTGTCATAAGTCTTTCCAATATCGTTTTACAAATAGCTTTAGCGCCTCTAAAGCGCGGAACCCTAACGGATAGGCACCCTTTACAGCATGTCGTAAACCTTAAACAATGGCTGTGGTGACAGACGGCTACGCTATCGTAGCAAAGCAGTTATAGGCGTCACCCCATGAATTTTGCTTACACCATTCTCTACGTTGAAGACGTGGCTCAAGCTCTAACGTTTTATGAGCAGGCCTTTGGCTTTGAGCGCAAAATGATCCACGAGTCAGGCGACTATGGCGAACTCAAAACCGGGGAAACGACGTTGGCCTTTGCTAGCCGTCAAATGCTCGTTGACATGGGTAAGTCACCTATTGCTCCCGGCCAGCCCACGTTTGAAATTGCGCTGACCACTGACAACGTGGCCGCAGCGGTTGACCACGCAGTAGCAGCTGGGGCCACGCTAGTAGACGCGCCCAAGCAGATGCCTTGGGGGCAGACCATCGCCTACGTCAGCGATAACAGCGGCTTTATGGTCGAAATTTGCACCCCGATTGGATAATGCCATCTATAGGTGTTCCTACGGACAGGCCCTGCTTAGCGATGAAAGGGTTAGCGATGAAAGGGAATGGTCAGCAACGGCGTCAGGCTCAGGCACAGTTCGGTCCACTCCAGCGGACCAGTTCCTAACGGAGCAGTAGGTGTCGGCTCCTCCAAGAGGGCATCAATCCGACGGGATAGGCGGCTGGGGGCGTTGCAGCTAAAAGGTGTACAGCAATCTTCCCCAAGCGTCAGGCCATGGGGGGAAGCGATTACCTGAACTAGCGCCTCTGCGAGCACAAACCGGTCGACAAAGTGAGTCGCCCTACGATCTGCGCGCAGTTCCCGCAACAGCAATAGTTCCTGCCAGAGCGCTTCTGAGTAGGGCAACCAGCCGGTAAGCCGCCGCAACCCTGCCAGCCAAAAGAACCAAAACGTATCGCGATAGTGCACATGCGCTGCTTCGTGGGCAAAAACGGCCTGCTGATGTTTGTCAGACAGCCGATCTAGCAAGCCCTGGCTGACGACAAGTTCTGGCTGCCACAGCCCGACCTGGGCGCTAAAGAGTTCTGTACTGGGCAGCACCCGTGCAGGTTGACCATTGATAGACCGTTTGGGGTACCGTTGGGCCTGACGCTGAGCATGGTGCGTCTGCCATGCCAGCCGTCCCATCGTCCAAGTCAGCGCCAGCAGAACCCCACCGGCTAGCCCGTAGCAGACCCAGCCCTCCAGCCAGCTCACCATGTGCCCCTGTGGCCCCATCATCAAAATAGCCATCGCCGTCATCACCAGCAGCAGGGGCGGAACCAAGAAAAAGGGCAGCGTTGTATTGGGTCGTGTCGGCTGGTGGAAATATCGCAGTCCAAACGCTAGTAAGACTGCCCCTATCACCATACTCAGATGCCCCATGCCCAGATGTCCCATGGGCAGGTGCCCGATGGGCAGGTGTCCTGCTCCCGTGGGATCTGCGTTCAAATGAGTAACATGCCAACGAGCCATAGCTAGCTGTTGTACGTTCCCAGGCACTGGACGGATTAGTATCATCACGCCTGCTCCTCATTTTTGGCCTTAGCTGCTCGAATCCGTTCGGTGATGGCCTCAAGCTGACTAATGCTAGTTTCGTCTAGGGTGTCAGCGAAAGCGGCCACGATGTCAGGGCTACTGACGTCTAAGAATGCTTGAAGCTGCTGTTGCGATCGCAGCATTTCAGCCCGCTCGGCTGAGACATTGGCCTGCCAGACAAAGGCACGACCAACCCGCCGCCCGCTAACCCAGCCCTTGCGCTCCAACCGCCGCAGTACGGTAGCCACCGAAGAATAGGTTAACTCTCGATCGATATCCGCCAAGATAGTCTCGTGAATGGCACGGGCGGTAGTCGGCTCTAATTGCCAGATCAGCTCCAAGATTTCCGTTTCTAGTGGCCCAAGCGAAAGGCTTCGGGGCTGGGGCGAAGATGACATGGGTGGGTGGGGTTTAAGAACGTGCGGATGCAGGGCGCAGGGTAAGTTTACAAACCACGTTACAAAAACAGGGCACAGCCGTACAACCCGCTGACACAATCTGCCAAAGTCTGACGGCCTGTCATTTGCATTCACCCAGGGCAGCCGACACACTAGAACTGCGCAGATACGATTAACCCCCAGTTGTTCTGACCAGATCATTCTGAAAGATTTACTGGGCCAGCTTCAACGCTTAAACCGGTAATGGCGGTTACTCTACTGCTTCTTATGCAAACTCTAAAGACAACTTTGGCGGTGAACACCGCCTTTTTTTTGACTCTCGATGCATTGTGATGACATGAGCACACCTACCCTCTGGCGACTGGCAACAGCAGCGATTTTCTTTACTACCGTTAGCTGTTCTGCAATGGACCACGACCATAGGCAGCACGACACAGCAGCAACAGCCAGTGGGTCCTCAGCAGAGATAGACCATTCTGACAGGGACCACGGCAGCCCAAAATCAGCCGCAGCGGCCGCAGATGACAACCCCGAGTCACATGAGGACGGGCATGGGGGACACGGCGCAGACGGTCACGACCATCCCCCGTTGGTGGTTCCCACCGATCAGCCTGCTCCTAGCATTGCCATAACGGTCACGCCGGACCCTGTCAGCGGCTGGAACCTGCAACTACAAACGACCAACTTTGAATTTGCCCCCGAGCGCGTTAATGGTGAAAGCACCTTTGACGAGGGGCACGCCCACCTGTTTGTGAATGGTGAGAAGCGGGGCCGAATCTACAGCAACTGGCACCACATCACCGATCTTGCGCCTGGAGAGAATCTCATTCGAGTCACCCTAAACAGCAACGGCCACGAAGCGTTCATCGTTGAAGATGAAGTCGTGGCCGATGAGGTCATGGTGACTGTGCCCTGAGGTAGGTTAGACGCTAATCACTAGACGCCAACTAGACGTTCAGCGGCCTCTGCTTTGAGCGTTTCTGCCTTGTCGGTCTTCTCCCACGGCAGGTCTAGGTCGTCGCGACCAAAGTGACCGTAGGCCGCGACTTCTTGATAGAAGCGACCGTCGCGCTGCTGAGGCAATGATCTTAGATCAAACGTTTGGATGATGCCAGCAGGGCGCAGCTCAAAGTGCTTCTGCACCATATCTAGCAGCTTTTCTTCGTCGATTTTCCCGGTGCCAAAGGTCTCGACCAAGATGCTAGTGGGACGGGCCACACCAATGGCATAGCTGAGTTGCACCTCGCATTTATCTGCCAGTCCAGCCGCTACGATGTTCTTCGCAACATAGCGGGCAGCATAGGCAGCGCTGCGGTCTACTTTAGTGGGGTCTTTGCCAGAGAATGCACCGCCCCCATGACGAGAATAGCCCCCATAGGTATCAACGATGATTTTGCGCCCAGTGAGGCCAGAATCCCCTTGGGGACCACCGATCACAAATTTGCCCGTGGGATTCACCAAATAGCGAGTATCGTCGTTAGGCTTGAGCGCTAGCCCCTCGAAGGCAGGCATCACTACAGCCGTCCACAGGTCTTTTTTAATTCGGTCTTGAATCGCCGCTTCGTCAGTAATACCGTCAATTTCCGGCGCGTGCTGAGTCGATACGAGAATGGTGTCGATGCCAACCGGGCGACCGTCTTCATAAATAACGGTGACTTGGGTTTTACCGTCCGGGCCTAGGTAAGGCAGCTGCCCAGCCTTGCGTACGGCAGCCAGCCGCCGCGAGATGCGGTGAGCCAGACTGATTGGCAGTGGCATGTACTCCGGCGTTTCGTTGCAGGCAAAGCCAAACATCAGCCCTTGGTCACCGGCTCCAATCGCATCTAGCGCCTCATCACTCAGGGCATCGCGCGTTTCTTTTGCCGAGTCAACCCCTTGGGCAATATCTGGCGACTGTTCGTCTAGGGCGACCAGCACCGAGCAGCTGTCACAGGAAAAACCGTTATTGGTCGGATCCGTATAGCCAATTTCTCTAATCTTTTGCCGAACCAGAGACACAAAATTGACCTGAGCACTCGAGGAAATTTCCCCAGTAATCAGGACCAATCCAGTATTGACGACCACCTCGGCAGCCACTCGACTGGCCGGATCCTTTGACAAAATGGCATCAATAATAGTGTCTGAAATCTGGTCACAGATTTTGTCGGGGTGTCCCTCAGTGACGGACTCAGACGTAAAGAAATGACGACGAGACAATGACCGATCCTCCTAATAATTTCTGTAGTTGTTTAGCATAGGATTTCTCTCTGAGGAACCTAAATAACGGATTGCAAGACCGCTCTGTCGATAGGCGAGACCAATCCCGCGCAGTATCAAAAACGGTTGGTTTCTTTGCATACGATAAAGTCTACAGGGTTGCCGTCAGTTGCTGTAGCAATTGCCCGGTCCTATGCTGCAAGCAGCACTGAGCGCCATACACGCTGGGGCCGCGCTTGCCGCGCACAATTACAACATTGCAGCCTACTCTAATGGATCTAGCAGCTCTACGGCTCTCCTCATCAAAGTGACCCAGGCCCAATATACAGACAAGGGGGCAGCCTTGAACAATAGCTGGACTCAACCTGTTGAACTACTCATCGCACTGAACGCAGATTTGACAAAACTGACATACAACCACCTTTGACAACGACCCATCATCTAAGGAAAGCAGGTGAGGCTGCACCGGCCGGGGCCATCCGCCTGTAAAACCGATAAAATCAGCCGCGCCACCGCTCTGGGCCATGCGTGCATCACTGGCTGAATCACCACAGACCAAAACCTGCTTGGGCAGCACGTCCATATGCCGACAGACCTGTTGCAGAAAGGCTGGACAAGTCTTGTCGGGCTGCTGGGGGTTAACACCCTGCCAGGTCGAGAGCAGCGCATCTAACTGATAATGGCGGACGAACTGATCAACAGCTGTTTGGGTATCGGCACTCGCGAGGGCAAGTTTAAGACCCGCAGCCTGGAGTCGCACCAATACATCAAACGCACCAGGCACCAACGGCGTGAGGGTGGCTTTATTCGGCAGCGCCGCCTCAGCGGCAGTAAACGCCTGCTGGACCTGCTGCCGAGCAACTCCCCAGGGATGTCCGGTCTGGGCCAGGTGGGCCGCAGCGACAATCTCGTTCTCCCAACGACTGCCTACTGCCAGCAGCCCTGCCGGGTCCACTGTAGTGCCCATAACCCCGAACTGAAGGTCTAACGCTGAAACCGAGGACAGTGACAGCTGCTGCAATCGGGCTTTGTGTAGGCAGATGAGGTAGCGATCAACGCAGGCTAGGGTACCGTCTTTATCAAAAATCACCGCCTCGATGCCGGTGAAGCGGTGCGTTTTGTTTGCAGTTTGAACAACAATGTCAGTCACTACTGAGCGCTCCTGTAGCGGACCGGCAAAAAAAGAGGGACGCGATCGCATCCCTCTTCTTCAAAACGGTTGAACAGTCGGCTCAATCGGCAAATGTGGCTAACGCGCTTAATTCGCGATTGCCTCTTCCATCTCGTAGCTGCCAGTGCCGTTGCCATTCGCCTCACCCATTTCGGCCGCTCTGAGCTGCTGACGATAGCGCTCAGCCATCTCATCGGCCTTTTCAAAGACGATGTCTGGATTCTTGACCATGTCGCCAGGCTCGGGCTCAAGCTGCTTAGTCGACAGCGAGATTCGACCTCGCTCAGCATCCAGGTCAATAATCATGACCTTGATTTCATCATTGACATTCAACACAGTATTGGGCGTGTCAATGTGGTCGTGGGAAATCTCAGAGATGTGCAGCAGACCACTGACGCCGCCAATGTCGATAAACGCACCGTAGGGCTTGAGACCCCGAACGGTACCAATGACGACCTCGCCAACCTGCAAGCCATTCATCTTGCGCTCCACCAGCGCCCGACGATGACTCAAAACCAGACGGTTGCGCTCTTCGTCCACTTCTAGGAACTTCAGGGGTAGCGCATCACCAACCAAGTCTTCCTTCGGCTTGCGGGTACTGATGTGAGACCCCGGGATAAATCCGCGCAGACCCTCAATCCGAACCAGAGCACCGCCTCGGTTGGTGGCAAAAACGTCAGAACGGACAGTGGCATCTTCGTTCTGAAGCTGACGAACCCGCTCCCAGGCACGCATATACTCAATGCGGCGAATGGAAAGCGTCAGCTGACCGTCTTCATTCTCATCCGTGAGGATGAAAAACTCACGAGTTTCGTCTGACTGTAGGACTTCGTCAGAGGCTTCGACTCGATTGATGGACATCTCTTGAATCGGCAAAAACGCAGCTGTCTTAGCGCCGATATCAATGAGCGCACCCTTGGGTTCAATACTGAAAACCGTGCCCGGAACAATATCGCCAGGGCTGAAGTGGTAATCGTACTTGTCTAAAAGCGCTTCAAAATCTTCATGGGTAAACCCAATATCAGCATCCATCAATTCATTCGCCATACTAAAGGTGTCCTACTGTTCTCTCCGTTGGGGTTTGCAGCTATAGTTCTTTGGGTGGCAGCGATCCAAATCAGGCGAGTTTCAAACCGCGCCAAAGCAGAGGCAGTTAGCCCATTCATCCAGAACTCCATCCTAGATGAAATCGGCTGAATTTGCCCAAGAAAAATTTGTTGCAGGGTTCACTATACTACAGCGAATACAGTCTTGATGTCATCCCTGCCAACGAAAGTTACTGCGCTCAAATGAGATGAGTCGTGTGTCAGCTGACGTACTGACTGCCCGCACATCATCTAGGCATGCAGCGCTGACGGTGACTGCCCATCGGTGGAATAGTGACGACTTGCGCCATTGGGTGCCCCGTTGACCTCAGCAGGGGAAGCCACCGAACTCGCATCAGACGCAAAATGATCTTCAAGGTGACTTAGGGTGTCGGCAAAATCTCGAATACCTTGAAACTGACGATAAACTGACGCAAACCGGACATAGGCGACCTCATTTAAGGTCTTGAGCCGTTCAAGTACCAGCTCGCCAAGGGTTTCGCTGCTGACTTCTCTAACGGTTCGCTGCTGTAGCGCGGCCTCAATCTCGTCGACGACAGCCTCAGTTTGGATGGCAGATACACCCGTCTTTTCGCAGGCTCGAACAATGCCTCTCAGCAGCTTAGATCGGTCAAAAGACTCGCGATCGCCATTACGCTTGATCACCGTCACCGGTACATATTCAATCCGCTCGTAGGTGGTAAAGCGCCGCTCACAGCTCAGACATTCCCGCCGCCGTCGAATACTACGACCGGCCTCGGCGGAGCGCGACTCAAGCACGCGATTGTTCGGATGCTGGCAAAACGGGCACTGCATAGTCGGGCCTCAAATAACAGGCTGGGACATACCCAGGCAAATCTTACGGGTAAAGCGCTACCTCAATAAAAGGATAGGATATATTGACAATTTGCTTAATATTTAGCGTTAATGAATGCTCATATAAGGGCGAAAAACGCTATCGGTAGCGTTACGCAGATCTTGATTTATCAGCTACTACAGCTGTACTCAGAAGCCTAAGTCAAGCACCCACTGCTATGAATAACGCCGGGTCCCCAGACACATCGGTCAAAGCTGGGATACCCGGCGCAAATCTAGACAAGATCTAGCTAAAGGACATTAGTCCTTGGTGATCCGAGGGGGCTCACGGAACGCGATCGCGAAGAACAGCGTGCCGATGATGCAAGTGAAAATCAGAATGTAAGCAACAGCTTCCATGATCAAAATCTCCTATGAGAGAACGTGTCTATAGTCTACCGTCTAATCAACAGTGCCCAGCGGCCTACTGGAAGCCCTGGGCACTGTCCTTCGTTGCGCAACCGCCTAGGTGGCAAACGCTACCAGCGCCGCACTATACCTTAGTGGTGGACCGAGTGGATTTATCACCCACCTTCTGAAAGAAGCCCCACTCCACCTGCTGGGGAGATAGGTCGGGATCGACACCTGCAAACACGTCGCGGTACAGCGTCCGAGAACCGTGCCAGATGTGTCCGAAGAAGAACAACAGCGCAAACACAGCGTGGGCATAGGTAAACCAGCCTCGAGGGCTCGTACGGAATACACCGTCAGAGTCCAGCGTTTCGCGGTTGAACTCGAAGGGCTCACCTAGCTGTGCCTTACGGGCGTAGATCTTCAGCTGCGCGGGGTCGGTAATGGTTTGACCGTCCAGCTCACCACCGTAGAACTTAGCCGTAACACCCGTTTGCTCAAAGCTGTAGCGAGACTCGGCTCGACGGAAAGGAATGTCCGCACGAACCACGCCACTAGCATCAGTCAACACCAGCGGGAACGTCTCGAAGAAGTTGGGCAGACGACGAACCGTCAGCTCACGGCCCTCCCCGTCGGTGAAGACAGGATGACCGAGCCAACCCTCAGCAATACCATCGCCAGAGTCCATCGGACCGACGCGGAACAGACCGCCTTTGGCAGGGCTGTTGCCCACGTAGTCATAGAAAGCCAGCTTCTCAGGAATGTCGCTGTAGGCCTGCTCTAGCGTTGCACCACCGGCAACATCTGCACGAACGCGACGCTCAATCTCTTGCTGGAAGTAGCCCGAATCCCACTGGTAGCGGGTCGGCCCAAACAGCTCGATAGGTGTTGTGGCGTTGCCGTACCACATTGTACCGGCTACCACAAACGCAGCGAAGAACACGGCTGCGATACTGCTGGATAGAACCGTTTCGATGTTACCCATACGCAGAGCCTTGTACAGACGCTGCGGCGGACGAACAGTTAGGTGGAACAGGCCTGCAATGATGCCAACAATGCCAGCGGCAATGTGGTGAGCCACCACACCACCAGGGTTGAAGGGGTTAAATCCGGCAGGCCCCCACTCGGGCGCTACCGCCTGAACGTGCCCCGTTAGGCCGTAGGGATCTGAAACCCACATCCCTGGCCCCCAAAGGCCCGTCAGGTGGAAGGCTCCGAAGCCGAAGCACAGTAGGCCAGACAGAAACAGGTGAATACCAAACATCTTCGGCAGATCCAGCGCCGGTTCACCCGTACGCGGATCTCTGAACAGGTCTAGGTCCCAGTAAACCCAGTGCCAAACGGCAGCCAGGAACAGGAGACCCGACAGAACGATGTGAGCCAGTGCCACACCTTCAAAAGACCAGAAGCCAGGGTCATAGCCAGTTTCGCCAGTGACGCTCCAGCCACCCCATGAGCCGGTTACGCCCAGGCGTGCCATAAAGGGCAGCACAAACATGCCCTGACGCCACATGGGGTTCAAAACTGCATCGCTGGGGTCAAAAGTAGCCAGCTCGAACAGCGCCATAGAGCCTGCCCAACCTGCGACCAGCGCAGTGTGCATCAGGTGCACAGAGATCAGTCGTCCGGGGTCGTTAATCACGACCGTATGGACTCGGTACCAGGGTAGTCCCATTGACTACACGCCTCCTCTAGAATTCACGAACTAGACTTCACAAAGAAATTTAGCCAAATATTGCTAGTCCCTTAACGGGGGTAGTTACTGTTTAGGCTATCAGATTCAGGATGGGCGCACACGCTTGATTTCCACAAAGTTAGTCACAACCTGGCCGACCGCCGATAGCGGCTGACCAGTTCGACATTTTTTGGAGGTGCGATCGCAAACCGCTGAAAAATGAATGTGTATAAAGAAGTGTAACTAGACCCCAGAATCAAATGCAAGTTAGGCTATAGACGGTTCGCGTGCAGAACCATACAGAACGCGGCCGGGAGGTGTTTGGTGCCAACTATTAAGTTTGTTAAAGAAAACGTCGAGATTGACTGCGCCAGCGGAGCTAACTTGCGCCTCAAGGCCATGGAACATCGAGTTGACCTCTATACCTTTGGCGGCAAGTTAATGAACTGCGGCGGCTATGGTCAATGCGGTACCTGCGTCGTTGACGTTACCGAAGGGGGCTTTAACCTCTCTCCCCGCACCGCTGTCGAAGAGCGGATGCTCAAAAAGCGGCCACCGAGCTGCCGTTTGGCCTGTCAAGCCATGGTCAACGGTCCCATCAGCGTCGTGACTAAGCCGCCCAAGCTCAAGCGCGGTCAGAAGGGCCAAGTTAAAGCCCAATCTACTCCTCCCGCACCACAGCCTTCACCGGCTCCTCCAACCGACAATACCGATGAGTCGAAAGGGGCTGCAACACCCGAAGCCTCCTCCAAATAGCCCCGCAAAATAGCCCCGCAAAATAGCCAATGAGCCTACGGCAAACGAGAACTTCCCTAGGGGTAACCCCTAAGATGTTCTGATCTCACGTCTGTTATACCGAACCTGGGGCCTCAACCAGCGAATCTGACCGCAGCTAGGGTACGGCTGGAGTGATATGCTTAAAGCGCGATTGCATGCTGTTGTCAGAGAGCTTAAAACCCATGGAAGTTAATAATCTAGGTTTTGTTGCCAGTATTTTGTTCGTTCTAGTCCCCACGGTCTTTTTACTTATTCTCTACATTCAAACCAACAGTAAAGAGACGGGTTCGTAGCATGGCTTATGCATGGCCGAGCAACAGCCTTTGATGAGGTCATAGCCGTCAAATGAATTCTTCCGCAGGAGCGTTGGTGAATGCCAGCGCTCCTTTGTTTTGGGCAGTGCATAAAAGCTGCACTATCCAACCGCCTGAGCGCTCTGCCAGAACATGTACAGCGCCAGCACAACCAGCAGCGTTTGAAACAGACGGTTCACCCACTGATCGCTCAGTCTAGGCAAGAACCGAGTACTAAACTGCACCCCAACCAACCCGCCGAGTCCTAGCATCACCCCGGCCAATGGCACAATATCCCCGCGGGTTGCGTTGAACAAACAGGCCACAGCAGCGGTAATCACAATCACGCCTAGGCTTGTGCGCACTGCGGTTTTGATCGGGACGCCCAATAGCAGCATCTGAAGCGGCACCATAATGACGCCGCCACCGACCCCAAACAAACCGGCCATAAATCCGGCAGTCCCGCCGGTTAGCAGCCTGGCCAACAGAAGATTGGGAGAGGCGGTCCCACTGCCTGTTTGCTGAGCAGCTCGTCGCTTTAGGCTAGCCAGGTATAGATTAACCAGCAACAGTATGCCAAAGGCTCCTCTCCTAGCAGCTTCTGGTAGCCACCCACCCACGGTCGTCCCCAACAACACCATAACGACCGCAGGCAGCCCCAGAAGCAGGACAGGTCTCAGTCTCAGGTAGCCCAATCGCCAGTTCTGCAAGCTGCCAACTGAGGCCGTAATCAGAATGGCGAGCAGGCTGGTTGCCGTTGCCTGGTCCACATTCAAACCCAAGGCAATCAACAGCGGTACCATCAGGACACCACCGCCAATCCCTAAAAATCCGGCAAGGATACCCGCGAAAAGTCCGCCCCCGGCAAGCAAGGCAACATCAACAATGTTCAAGAGCTAAAGCGATCAAGGGAAATCTCCCCGACAGTATACCGCTGCGGGGACGAAACCCAACACCTGAGAGGGTTACGCTTCGCTGACGCAGACCGCGGACGATGTGACGCTTGACCTAGACAACCTCGGTTCTAAGAAACCTCAGACAAAATCACGTCAAGGTCAATGTACTTCTCAACGCGGTCTGCCAAGGTGTTGAGCATGGTGTCACGCTGGTCGCGGTAGTTAGCAATGCCCGTTGGCAGTGAGGACAGCCCCCGCTGCTTGCGGAGTCGGTTGAGCCAAGCTCGTCGCCAAGGGCCATTATCAAAGATGCCGTGCAGGTAGGTCCCCCAAACCGACTGGGTTTCGTCCACAATACCCAGACTACGGTCATCAAAAATGGGAAGGAAGGTGGGGGTGGCAGGCTGATTGTTGGCTTCGCTGGTGACGACCAGCTGGGTGCGGCCCTGGTGAATCTCGTAGCCGGTTACCGGGAGTCCCTCTTGGGGGTACTTTGAGCTCACCGACCGCTGTCGGGCAACTTTGTTTTGGGTAATCACTGTCCGCAAGGGCAAAATGCTCAGGCCCCGGTAGCGACCTTCTTGGCCCTCTAGCCCCTCCGGGTCGGCCAGCATCTGGCCCATAATTTGGAATCCACCACAGATGCCCAGTACGGTGCCACCCGCCGCCGCATAATCTTGAATGGCTTCGGCCATGCCCGTACGCTGCAAAATTAGCAGGTCAGAAATAGCGGTTTTGGTCCCTGGCAAAATTACCGCATCCGGATAGCCCAGATCGTCTTTGGGGCTGAGGTAACGGACATTGACGGAGGGCTCAGCTTCCAGTGGGTCGAAGTCCGTGAAGTTGGAAATTCGCGGTAAACGAATGACGGCGACATTCAGTTCAGCGTTGGCCTTAACCTTAGGACGCTCCATGAGCGACAGGGAATCTTCAGCTGGCAGCAGCGTATTGTCGAGCCATGGAACTACGCCCAAAACGGGAATACCAGTACGCTCTTGCAGCCAATCAATGCCGGACTGTAGCAGCTCCCGCTGTCCTCGAAACTTGTTGATCACGATCCCCTTAATTAGGTCGCGTTCTTCGGGTTCTAGCAGTTCTAGCGTGCCGACGATATGGGCAAACACCCCACCGCGATCGATGTCAGCCACTAGGATGGTGGGCGCACCGAGCGTTGTCGCAATCCGCATATTGGTGAGGTCGCGATGCTTGAGGTTGATTTCGGCAGGGCTACCGGCCCCTTCACAAATCAACAGGTCAAATTCTTGGTCAAGCCGCGACAGGCTTTCTTGTATGGCTTGCCAGCCCACATCGAAAAATTGCTCGTAGTACTGGGAAGCCGTAGTTCGGCCAGCGGGACGCCCTTTGATAATGACTTGGGAGGTCATGTCACCCTGCGGCTTCAGCAGGATTGGATTCATCTCGGCCTGGGGCGGAACGCCCGCCGCCCAGGCTTGCACGGCTTGGGCATAGCCAATTTCTGCACCGGTGGCAGTGACATAGGCATTGAGGGCCATATTTTGCCCTTTGAAGGGGGCCACGCGCCAGCCCCGACGGCTCAGCAACCGACACAGTACCGTCACCATCAGTGACTTGCCTGCGTGGGAGGTCGTCCCTACCACCATGATTGCCTTCATTCCGTGAGTCTCCCCTGTTCAGTATGGCCCCTTGAATCTGGCCGGTTTGAATATTGCATCTGTCCCTGCGTTTAGGGCACTGCGTTGGGCACTATGTCGGGCAACATCCCTCAAGCCATAGCCCGCTGACACTGGCAGAGAGCGCCCACAACAGCCCCTCGACTGTACCGTAGCTAGTCTGGCGATGTGATAACGGTCGGCATCTCTCTAAAATTTACCCAAAACTTTATATAAAGCTGCGATCGCACCACTGCCGACTTGTCCGATCCCGAACTCCCATCAGCAGATCCACGCGTCGTTAAGGTAGCCAGCTGGGCCGTCTTACCCAACGCCGAACCGAATTGAGTAAATAATCCATCAAGCTACCGTGCCAATCCGGACAACCCGAATCCTGCCAATGAGTGAGCAACTGCCGCCCCAGCGGCGTCAGGCGAAAGCTATCGGTCAATCCCTGCCCATCCACCTCACGCCGGAGTACCCCAACAGACATCAGCCAGAGCAGTGCGTTTTCTGCACTCAGCTCTGCAACGGGGTGCCGAGTGTAGCCTTTGAGGTAACCGCTATCTTCGGCAATGGTTTTGAGGCCAATGCTCTGCGATCGCATTGCAGACAGCAAATCCATGCGAAACGGAGAGCACCGCACGGCCTGCTGAGCCCGCGTCAGTGCCGACTGGCTAGTTCGACCGCTTGCGTCAGAGGTCGGGGGCGAGGTCATGGGCTGAAATAGAAAGACACTTATAGCATCTTAGACAGAAATGACACCACCAAGGCGTAGCTAAACAAGACCCAGACAATCTACACCGCAAAACCCCACTGCAAGCCTGCCCAGGGGGGAGACGTGCAATGGGGTTCCCAAACTAATCGCCTAAACTAGTCGCTTAAACGAATTGCTAGTTGCCATTCCTTAGCTTAGTCATGGGTCTCAGCTGGAGCTTTTCTTTTAGAACCAGCCAAACAAAGGGCAGGTCATCAAACAAATAGCGTTTCCACAGTCGTCTAGGCTCTGACAACATGCGGTAGAGCCACTCCAACCCCAGCTCACTGACATACTGAGGTGCCCTAGGCTTATAGCCTGCTTCAAAATCAATGGCTGCACCTACCGCCATGAAAATATCGATGTTGGGAAGCTGCGCCTTATACTTCGCAATCCATTTTTCCTGCTTAGGTGCCCCCAGCCCCACAACCAGGACGTTAGCGTCTGAAGCTCGAATCTTGTCAACGATGTCTTGGCATTCCTGGGGATTCTGCTCAAACCCATAGGATGGGGAATGGGCACTGATAATGATATCTCGCCCAAATCGTGCGTTGATGGCCCGCTGAGCCCGTTGGGCAATGCCCTCCTTCGCACCCAGCATGAAGATCTTTACATCGGGGTTGTGGCGGTGGTGAGCACAAAACCAGGGCAGCAAATCGGAGCCTGAAATCTTGGCCTCAATAGGTCTACCCAAGAACTTAGAGGCATACAGCAAAATTTGACTGTCGCAGACGCGATAGTCAGCACTTTGATAAGCCAAACGAAAGTCAGGATCTCGTCTCAGCTTCATCAAATGGTCAACGTTAGGGGTAAACACAACGCCCTGCGTCAGCCCAGCAAGAAATTCTTCTTTGGTCAGGCTATCGATTTCGACGTTAAGTAAGTTGACGCGCTTGCGGATACTAGACCGCTCAAGAGAAGGAGGCACGGTGCCAGCTGCGGCGTGCTCCTCGTAGAAGGTGGGGTCAGCCGTTGAATATCCCATAGATAGGAGGCGTTATCGGGGGTGGGAGGTCTGGAAAGCGAACTGGGTCAGTCCGTGTAGCCGCTATGCTGCAAAATGGGAGCAATGATGTCGGCTCAGCAAATGCAGCGGTCCCCGGCGGCAGGTCTGCTCGAAACCATCAGTGCGCTAGTGCGAATCTTGAGTTACGCACCTGCAACGATGGCTGGCGCTGCCCTGGCAGCTTTGTAGATGCAGCTGTCAAACGGGCAAAGCGCTTGTCAATTGGCATGCAATATCCCTGATGAGTCCATTACGGTTACCCATCCATGAGGAATAGTGCAGCCGCAATCACAACACTAGAGACCACTCAATAATTGCAAAAGTTTCGAGTGTCTCCGAAAAAACACGTAGATTTACTGTAATCTTGAATACTTTTTCGTAACATTTATCCGTCAAACTACGTAAGGTTGAGTTGAGACTCCCTATTTAGGCTGAACAACGCTTCTTGTTTTCATAGCTTTGGTCGCCCTGCTTTAGCCTTCATTACCGCCAGTGCCTATCTATGGAACACGCTGCGACTAGCCGCCTAGTGTGGGGCTGCTACGCCAACACGGTTGCTTCAGATCGACAAGGCCGCAAGAGGATAGCTCCCCCCACGACCTTGCCCTCATGGCAGTACATCGCTCGCTAATCTAAGGTCTCGCCGGTCCCTACTGTTGGCTTGACCGTGCGCTAAGCAACCTTAAGATGCTTTTGCGGCGTCGGTTTGTGCTTGAGGATCAGCTCAGTGGCAATCGCAGCCCGCTGTCGGGCAACCTGGGCATCGCTCAGGGGGCCTTTCTGACGCGATGCCAGGATGTCGTCAATCACGGAGATCGCTTCGTTGCCAGCTTTACCTTTTGCCAGCGGCACCGTCCTCACACCTGTCATCTGCTCCTGTAAAGCCTGCACCTGGGCAGTTAGGTCTGCCAGAGTCCCCTTTAAGGACTTGAGCTGCTTGTTGTAGTCACCTTTCAGTGACTGAACCTGCTTTTCGTACTGGGACTTCGTAGTTTTGAGCGTGGTGGCATGGTCTGATTTTAGGGACGCCTTGGCCTCTGCATATTCATCGACCAACTTTTGACGGGCCGTTTCAATGGCGTCTAGCTTCAAGTCTTTGGCCTGGAGTCGGCAACTGTAGTCAGAACGCAGCCCAGCTAGCTGCGCGTCCAGCTGAGCCAGCTGGGCACTGTGCTGGGCCTTAAGTTCTGCAATCAACTCCTTGTACTGGGCTTTAGTGCTTTCCTGCACGCAGATGTACTCAATCTTGGTTTCCTCTAGGCGCTGTTCAGCCTCCTGTAGGACCGTATCCCGATCGGCCTGGAGCGAACAGATTTCATCCGCCAGCTCCTTTATTTGAGCAATCAGCCGGTCATTGTCCCGCTTCCCGGCCATGAGTGACCATAGCCCCAGAAGGTTAGCACCGACCGACAGGACGATACCGGGAAGTAGTGCCAGACTCAGCACGACAATAGAGCCGCTGGTCAGTACTGTGTGGAGAACAATTCGAAATACCTGAGCGTTCGTCGAATCCGCAGACCTGGATGGCGTCATAGCGATGCACCTTAGAAAATCTATAGAGTTTCTTTACACCACCAGCCCATCATCGACAACATGTCTTGAAAGATACACAGCGTTACATACAGCTACGGCGATAATCGAGCCCTAGCCTTTGGGCTGAAATTCTTTGGCAGAGGGCATCTCAGTGAGATGCGAAAAATCATATCTTTAATTGACCGCCAAATAAAAATGTGATCGTGAGTTCCCCTGTATACCGAATCTGCGATCGCACCATATGTCCACAGCAAAACACCGTGCAGGTCATCTGCACGGTGTTTTGCCACGTTATGCTTGCCCCTGCTAGAGCAACTCAGCCAATTAGTTCTGCGGCTTCGAGCGCATCCGGCGCTTCTTGCGACGCGCGATCGCCTTGCGCTTCGCCTTCTCAAGCGGAGTCTCGAAGTGGCGGTTTTTCTTAATGTCTGCAAAGATGTCGGCCTTAGAAACCTGCCGCTTAAATCGGCGCAGTGCCGATTCAATTCCCTCGTTTTCTCCAACGATTACCTGAGCCATGCGGGGTCAATACTCCTTTTTCTAGTTGATTGATGAATGTTGATAATAGGGCAGGACGGCAACACTATGCGCGGCAAACTTTAGCTTTGTGTGCTGCGGGACTGCGATCCGTAGCGTCTGACAAATTTTGGGATGGGCTGGTTAGAGGGGTGCAAATTCAATCAATGAATCGCTACCAAAAGCCTCTAGCCAATCAAAAAAATCAGAGCATTCACAATCATAGCTCAAGTTAACGAGGTTGTATCTGGGTACTGGCTGAACTATTGACTTAGCTGGACTATTGCCTCGGGACGCAGCCAACTAACGGACGGGGAAGCAATCTTCCGGCAGGGACTGACGGACCAGCTCACAGCCCACAGCCAGCGCCGACTGGTCATCCCGATAGACTTCCCCATCATCGAGCACTAGCAGCTCCGGCGTGATAACCCAGCAAAAGTAGCCCAGCTCTGGCGCGTAGCCTGTGGCAACAAGCCAGCCTGGAAAAGCAAGAAGCTGCGTCAGCTGAATGATGTTCATACGGAGTCAGTTATGGGATCTCAGTTACGGGATCTTAGTTACGGGATGAGGGGGATAGCCGCCGGAATAAGAAAGGAAAGCAAAAAATAGTATATGCGTTCTTGACCAACAGTCTAGTTCATGTATACTACGAAAAACCAGATCCTACCAAGGGCTGATCCAGATGCACACGTTTAGATGTGCATCGTCTGCGAGCGCTGGATCTGGACTGCTCTCTACACAGATCGTTTGAGGTTTCTATGGCAGCCACCGCTTCAGCAGAACGGGAAAAGGCGCTCAAGCAAGTACTGGGCCAAATCGAGCGCAACTTTGGCAAAGGCAGCATTATGCGGCTAGGCGAAGCCAGCCGGATGAAGGTCGACACCATTCAAACAGGTGCCCTGACGCTGGATATGGCGTTAGGGGGCGGCTTGCCCAAGGGCCGCGTCATTGAGATTTATGGGCCAGAGAGTTCGGGTAAGACGACGTTAGCGCTGCACGCGGTTGCAGAGGTGCAAAAGAACGGCGGGGTGGCAGCGTTTGTGGACGCAGAACACGCCCTAGACCCGGTCTATTCCAGAGCAATCGGTGTCGATGTGGAAAATCTACTCATTTCCCAGCCAGATACGGGCGAAATGGGGCTAGAGATTGTCGATCAGCTCGTTCGGTCCTCGGCGGTGGACATTATCGTCGTGGACTCGGTTGCTGCCCTGACCCCTCGCGCTGAGATTGAAGGCGAAATGGGCGACTCCCACGTCGGCCTTCAAGCCCGTCTGATGAGTCAGGCGCTGCGAAAGATTACCGGCAACATTGGCAAGTCACAATGTACCGTTATCTTCCTCAACCAGCTCCGCCTGAAAATCGGTGTCACCTACGGCAACCCTGAGACCACGACGGGCGGTAATGCACTCAAGTTCTACGCCTCGGTCCGCTTAGACATTCGCCGCATTCAAACCCTGAAAAAGGGTGACGAAAACTTTGGCATTCGCGCCAAGGTTAAGGTAGCCAAGAACAAAGTTGCCCCTCCCTTCCGTATTGCCGAGTTCGACATTCTATTTGGGCAGGGCATTTCTGGTCTGGGCTGCTTGCTAGACATGGCCGAGCAAACGGGCGTGATCAACCGCAAGGGGGCCTGGTACAGCTACGTCGGCAGTAACCTAGCCCAGGGACGGGACAACACGATCCTGCGCCTAAAAGAAGACGAAGCCTTTGCGGAGAAGATCGACAAGCTGGTGCGCGAAAAGCTGTCACTGTACGAACCACCGATTGAGCCAGGGGATGAGAAGGAAGCTGAGGACGAGGAAGAGTAAATTCAGTTCGACCTAAGGTAAGGTCTGCACCGTTAATACTTGAGGCGGCGTCGAGTCAGGGGGATACAGCAGGTTGACCTCGACCCGACGCTGTTCCTGTGGCTGCAGCGTGAGTTGGACCAGGGGCGTACCTTGCTGTCCCCGGCGCTGAACCAGGTGATAGTTACGAATACGGGGCAGGCCGCTGTCGTCCCGATAGCGGAGCTGAATTGGGCCTCGAAAAAAGGTCTGGGGCGGCAGCGGCGCGAAAAACCGTAGGCCATTGGTAGACAGATCGTCTTCTTTGATAGCCGTCTCCAACGTGACGAAAATCGTTTGGGGCTGGTCGGTGGGGTTGTACAGCGGCAGCGCCAGGTCGTACTCAACGCCGTAGTTGCCGTGGGCCTGGTATGCCGTATCCGGGTAGCGCACCAGCATCTCGGCAGTTTGGTTCTGCCCGGTACCCAAGCGTCCGACGTAGAGGGTGCTGATACCAAAGGACTGGGCGTCACCCGGTGACGGAATCGTGAGCGATCCAGATGCCGGACCATCGGTTACGGTGGCCGTCCACTGGCTCCCCTGAGAAACGCCAGCAACACGGCCATAGATAACGTTTTCGGGGTTATCGACAATGGGCGTAGGGATGCGATCGCGCGGCTCAGACAGCTCCCCCCCAGCCAACAGCTGTTGCCAGTCTGATAGCGCTGGCGCATTCCCCTCGGCATCGGCATACTGCGCCAGGCTGGCCAGGTAAACCGAACCACTCGACCGCAGCCGCATTAGCGTCGAGCGTCCGTTAATCGGCGGGTCCAGCTCCGCCACTGGAATCGGTAGGTTCAGCAGCATCTGGGTTTCGCCAGGCGCCAGGGTCAATCGTCCCGGCAGGCTGTCCTGCCGCTCGTCTCTCAGCAGCATGCCCATTACACGACTGCCCGGTCCGGCGTAGACCGGGTTATCTGCGGAGAAAGCTTCTACCGCAGGCAGTGTAATAAATGGCGCATCCGGCTGACTCAGGTAGCTAGCCCCGGCTAAGACATCCACCGTCACCGTCTCAGCGGTGGGGTTGTGAACCAGAATGCCGAGGTAGAGATCGGTCAGGTCTTCGGTTTCAGCCTTATAGACGTGATGGGCAAATACGTCGAACCGGCCTTCAACGGCAAAGTCGAGGTGGGCATCGGGGTTAGCAAAGCCGTCAGGGGGAAAAGTGGACAGCAAGATGCCTGGGTTGCCGACCAGTTCGGGGCTGTTGCTATTAAAAACGGGCACGTCATCAAGCTGGCCTGGAAGCGGAGAGACCACCTGAGGACGAACATACTCCTGCGGTTCCGGTGGTTCCGGTGCCCCCGCCTGTGCGATCAGCATTGCCGACAGCCATCCCAGCATGGTTCTCTTTCCCTTCTACAGCAGCTCGTCTAGCCGCCGAACCAACCGCAGAAAATCGAACTCAATCACGGGCCAGTTTTTGCCGGTCAGCTTTGGCACATGGACAAATAGCCCATAGGTCTCGATCTGTTCGGTCTGCACATGGGTCAGCAGGCGGTAGTAGAGATGATTGCATACAAACGACCCGGCATCTTCACTGATGTGAGTATCGACGGTGTCAGTCACCAATGCCTTCAGGTCCAATCGCGTTTCTCGCTTGTCATCCTTGTCCTTGCCCCACTGCTCCACCGTCAGATGTTTGCGCTTCTCAGCCATGCCGCAGCAGAGCACTAGCTTGGGTCGATGCTGCTGTACCTGGGCAATCACCTGCACTGGGGCCAGCTCGAAGTTAACAATCAGATCCGGTAGCCAGCGGACATGGGTTGGCAGTTTATGAACCAGCCGAGACAGCATAACTTCACTAGAGTTCTCTGTCTGGTGAGCTTTCCAGGGCCGAAAGGAGGTAATGAGAATGGGGGTGCGGGTCATGTTTTACTGCGTTAAATCAGGCATTGAGGGTGCATCAAAACGTCAGAAAGCCCATAGGATGATAGGTGTCGTGTTTCAACGCCAAACCTATGACCACCATCGCTGTCATTGACTACGACATGGGCAACCTGCACTCGGCCTGCAAGGGGCTAGGGTTTGCGGGCGCGGAAACAGTGATTACCCACGATATGGCTGAGCTACAGCAAGCCGATGGGGTGGTGCTACCAGGGGTCGGGGCCTTTGACCCAGCGATGAAGAAATTGCGCGATCGCAACCTCGTCTCCCCCATTTTGGACCTTATCGCCAGCGGTAAACCGTTCCTGGGCATTTGCGTTGGTCTCCAGCTTCTGTTCGAAGGGTCTGAAGAAGGCAGCGAACCGGGCATTGGCGCATTCAAAGGCACCATCCGCCGCTTCAAGGATGAACCGGGCATCGTAATTCCCCACATGGGCTGGAACCAGCTCACACTCACACAGCCCGATACGCCCTTTTGGGACCAAGTCAGTGACGGCGACTGGGTGTACTTTGTCCATTCTTTCTACCCAGAACCGACAGACGCCAACATCACAGCCGCCACTACCACTCACGGTAGCCAAACCGTCGCCGTCGCCGCCGCACGAGATAACCTGATGGCCGTACAGTTCCACCCCGAGAAGTCGTCCCACACGGGGCTGCGGATACTAGCCAACTTTGTGGAGCTGGTACAGCAGAAGCAGCTCGTAACGGCCTGATGAAGCCCCATTACGCCATTCCGATTGAAGAATGCGGTGACCCGCTGGTACCGATTCCGCTAGAGCAGTTCGCCATCGTGTCGCCCCACCCTTACCAGGTACTGGGCGCACCCTATGGGGGCAGATCACCCTATTACCTGCGTGAGCCCGTACTGGAGGCGTTGAAACAGGCCCAAGTTGAGCTACAAAAGCAGCGCCCCGGCTGGCAGCTACAAATTTTCGACGCGTATCGCCCAGTCGCCGTACAGCAGTTCATGGTGGACTACACCTTTCAGCAACTTGCAGAGGGTCAAGAACTGATCGTAGAAAAGATGACCGAATCTCAACGGCAGGACTTGCTAGAGCAGGTCTACCAGTTTTGGGCACCGCCTAGCCCCAACCCGACGACGCCACCGCCCCACAGCACAGGGGCCGTTGTTGATCTCACATTGGTAGATGAGCAACAAAATCCAGTAGATATGGGGTCTCTCATCGACGAGATTTCTGAGCGGTCCTATCCCAATCACTTTGAAAAAGCAGCATCTAGGGAAGCGCAAACCTACCATCAGAACCGCTGTTTGTTGACTGATGCCATGACCGCTGTCAGATTTCGTCAGCACCCAAACGAATGGTGGCACTTTTCACTGGGCGACCAGCTTTGGGCTTGGTTGAGCCAACAACCAAGTGCTCATTATGGTGGCGTCTGAACATAACCAATCTAGGGCGCTGAAATGAGCTAATGCGTGATCAATGTTTCTATCTAGAATTCGCGATTGGTTTAGCTGAACGTTTTGATGCTTTCGTCAAGATGTTCGATGTGCTCAAACTCGAGAAGGATAACGTCATAAACCTCATCCATCTTGAAACCTGGAGTTTTAACAAGGGTTAAAATAGTCT
>CAWUKV010000017.1:0-39853 GCA_963923025.1 uncultured bacterium | reverse complement strand
AGACTGCTGTTTCCTTATAAGGGATTGTTTTGGCATTAAGCCTTTATATTTCTCCTTTGACGACAAGGAATTTGTGTTCGCCTCTGAAATAAAAGCACTGAGAGAATTTCAAAAGGAAGAGCAGCCTATAAATTCAGAAGTGCTCATGGACTTGATGTCTTTCGGATACCATTTCTCTTGTGACAGCCTACAAAGGAATATTCAACAAATACCACCAGGACAGCTTCTTTGTATCCAGCGAAAAAATAAGGCCATAGAAACCTCTCTAAGAAATGAGAAAAGGCTTGAATTAAAAGTTGAGAAGGCTCGATTTAAGCCCTCTGCCCTGAGGAACCGTCTAGCAGAATCTGTCCAGCTACACATGCTAGCCGACGTACCTGTTGCAGTGACTTTATCGGGAGGACTAGATTCCAGTGCCGTAACGGCGCTGGCCAGCCAGCAGACTAAAAACCTCGTAGCGTATACCAATACCTTTGATATTGATCATGACTATGAGGTCATGTACTCAAAGGATCTGTGCCGATATTTAGGCATAAAGCATAGAGTCGTCTTAAGTCAGATTCATAATCTCGAAGGTTTTCTTAGAGAAGTTATCTACTACCTGGAAGAGCCGATACCGAATATAGCCACATTAAACTCTTTCTTTTTGGCTAAGGCCGTCAAAGAAGATGGTTACAAAGTTGCTTTGGTGGGTGAAGGTTCCGATGAACTATTTGGCGGCTATCCATGGCATTTACTGGCACGGGATGAGACCCTCAGCCAGTCTAGCCAACACCTATTTCAGGCCTATTCAAAACGGCGGTCATTATCTGAGAAGATTTATCCATATCTTACAGAAGCAGGTCAAACCGCTCTCAACAGCAGAATTCAATCTCAGGAAGAAATATTTTCTCATATAGTCAATCCCTCAAGTAATTGCGTGCTTGACAGCTTTCTTCTGTTTGATATAAAGTACCAGCTACAATTTTCTCAGCTATCAAGGATAGATAGATTATTTATGAGATTTGGCATTGAAGCGAGAGTGCCATATCTGTACGATGATATCTATAATTATGCAATTTCTATACCCAGTAAATTAAAAATAAAAGACCCTTCAAATACAACAAAACTATCTAAATTCTTCGACATCAGAACCGACAAAATTTGCCTCGCGAAGGCACTGAAAGGCGTGTTACCTAAGTCTATCTTGAAAAGGGAAAAGTTCGGCCCGAGAGGCACTAACAATCTTTATAAGAGTACCCCTCTAGGAAGTATTGACAGCGTATTTCTAAAAGTTTGTTCTTCAAAAGAGTATCAGGAAAGCCGAAATCTTGTAGCTCATCTTATTGACTGGAGAAAAGCCGAAACAGCTACCAACCCAAAGCTGAAGCTTTTTCTATGTTTACTATCGATGGCGATCGATCCTACGCTTACAAAAGGAGTTACAAATAACGACGAGAACTATAGCTATACAATAGTAGACTAACTCCCTTAACCGTCTACATCGTACATTTACCAATCAATATACGTGAGCTACTCTATCCTTTCCCCATATATCATCCCCAGAGAGATGAGAGATTACAAGCGCGTAAATATTGGGGATGGTTTTATATTAACAGCAATTCGAAACCTGTTATCCCCTCACAAATGTCAGTTTATATTCTCAACTAGACGAGGGCTATCCGAAGCGGAAATCAGAAAAATAAACTCCACAAAAGCTTTAATTCTGGCAGGTGCAAACCAACTGAACGATTCGTATTCGGTTGTCCCCGGCATGACCAAGTCCGAACTGAACCGCATACAGGTTCCCATTATTCCATTTGGCATAGGAATCCATGGAGAACCCGACATGAATAAAGGAATGTCTCAGAACACCATGGACATTTTGCGAGAAATACATAGAAGAATAAAATTCTCCTCCTGGCGCTGCCCGATGTCTGTCAAGTATCTGTCTGAACACTTACCTGAGATACAAGAAAAATTTTTAATGACAAGCTGCCCGGTGGTTTATGGTCCTAGGCTTCTACAAAGAGAACCCTTTAAGGATGACTTCAACAAAGTGATTGTAACCGTAACGGACAGAGAGGACTTCACAGAAAGAGAAAGAACAACAATAGATTTTGTCCACAGAGAGTTTAAGTCATACCCAAAGTTCCTGTCTCTCCATCAGTTTTATGAACCTCGCTACGGAATTTTACCTTCTAGAAAACAAAGAACCAGACCAACGCTTAACCTAGAGGCCTATGCAAAGTCGCTTGGATTCAAGCTCTTTAAGCCCAAGAAAGTCGACACCTTTCTTGCTTTCTATAGAGATCGTTCGTTTCACGTTGGCAGCAGGTTACATGCCCATCTTTACTGCTTGAGCCAATCCCAAAAAACATTTTTGACGTATGTTGACGAAAGATGTGTCGGCTTCTCCCAATCCCTAAATTTTCCAGTATGCGACTATAGAAGGCTGTCTGAGTATTTATCGTATAATTTTGAGGACGTTCGGGAAAGCTGCATCGATAGATATCAGGTGATGACTAAATTCATCAATTATGTCAAGGAAGATATCTTGGGATAGATGAGTACGTGATGCCATGGTTTGGTGAATAACAGTGAAAGTATTTATAACGTTTCACATTGACAATGGCTCACATGGGCAGACGGAGTCCGAGCAGCAGCGTAGAGCGAATTATATTGACATGATCAATATGATGTTTAGCTCGGTTGATCTTGTTTACGCTGAGTCTAGGAAAGTCTTAATCACCGATACGGACAGCTGCTTAGACGGTGTTGATCCTGAAATAGAAGTCATGCGGATGAACCTAAACCCTGCTGAGCTAATGTTGAGTAGGTTGAAGGCTCAAATTGAATTCATTAAACTGTGCAGCGATACAGAGCTGGTTTTTCTCGACTCGGACATGCTGATTCTTGGGGACGTTGACGAAATTTTTCGAAAACCGTTTGACGTTGCCTTTACCCACACCAAAATCAGACCAGAGACTAAGTGCTTGATTAATGGCGGCGTTTTCTTTGTCAAGAATAAACGCAAGGACAGGGTCTTAAGTTTTTTTTCAGCTGTTCTCAAGTCGTATATTACCAATTACGGAGATTGCTGCAACTGGTGGGGAGACCAGTATGCAATAGAGGAAACTATTGGCAGGGAATCAATTTATGGCTATTTGCCTTTTACTATTCTTGAACGGGTTACTGCCGATGTGCTTTTATTAAACTACAATCACTATAATTATTTCCCAAAGAGAGAAATTAGGTCGGTTGCAACCCCCTTTAAAGCTAAGCGAAGGCTGATTCACTTCAAGGGAGGCCGAAAGGCACTGATGAAAGTTTATTGGGATACCTACATAGCACTAAAAAAAGCGGCTCACGCATCGCCCTATGCTCACATTCCGACCTATATAAGAGCGAAATGGAATAGGTGGATCTTTCGGCAGCTACTCGCGGTAGAGGCAGAAAGTGATGTCCTAAACTCCATGAAATATAAAATTCTATTGGTGCTGATGAGCAAGACGCTGACTGATGAGTTAGCTTGGAAATTAGAGGTCTAGTTCAATGTTTAGAGTTTATATTCAATCTAATGCTAAGCAACTTCTTGGTGCAAAAGTATCCCAGTTTTCGATTAGAAAAGCATCAAACAACAATCCAAAATTTGATATTCAGATCTTAAACTTAGAAGACTATCCGCTTCTCTACGGACGCGATGGCCAAACCTATCTGAGGGAGGGGACAGAAGTCACCTGGAAGAATAATGATTTACAGTCGTTTACACCACTCAGATTTCTGCCTCCACAGCTCATGGAATATGAGGGCAAAGCTATTGTCATTGATCCGGATGTTTTTGCATTAGCCGATATATACGATCTGTTTGACCGTGACATGGCAGGCAACGCCATAGTTTGCCGGAGGATAGAGCCGACAGATGGTCGTCCGCCTTACTACGGTTCCAGCGTTATGCTCTTAGACTGCGAAAAGCTCACGCATTGGCGTTGGGATGAATCTATCAATGAGATGTTTGGACTGAAGCGAGACTACCGCCCTTGGATTTCGCTGCTGCTTGAGCCAGAAGGGAGTATTGGCGCTTTGGAAGAAGAGTGGAATCATTACGATACGTTGAATAGTCAGACTAAGCTGCTTCACAACACCGGACGCTTAACCCAACCTTGGAAAACAGGCTTGCCGATTGACTTTACATCAAAGAAAAGGCCTAAGAAAGTTGATAAGAAATGGGGTTTGATACCACGCCCTTGGATAGCCAGCACAAAGGCATTCCTTAAAGGCGAACGCTACTTTCCTCAAGGCGTATATAGGAAACATCCGGATCCGAAGCAGGAAAGCTTTTTCTTTTCGTTGCTTAAAGAATGCCTAAATGAAAATGTATTTGACGAGAGTTTTCTGAAGTCTGAAATCCGCAAGCACCATCTTCGTGAAGATGCTTTTGAATTGCTTGAAGCGCTTGATTAGGGAAAATTCATTTATGCTACTGTCTTTTCGTTGCTATATTTTGCTTTATCCTAATGAAGCCCGTTTCCGAACTTTATAACTGCCACCCAGATTCAGATATATACGTCGTGGGAACCGGCAGCAGTTTGAGGGTGTTTCCAAAAGCGTTTTTCGAGGGGAAGATCGTCATTGGGCTGAATATGGCGTGGAAACTTCTGCCTGTACAGTACGGAATTACTATTCATCCCGACCTAAACATCCCAGAATTCATGGCGGGAGAGCAGCCCAGACCTGACATTGTCTGGGTCACTAAGCGAGAGAAATCCCAAAAGCTACTAACGCCCGCACAGTTTGAGTACGTTGACAAACATTACTACTATTTTGAGATGGACGGGCGACCTAACACCCAGCCTCCAGGGCAGCCCAGCGATGCAGGCAGAGTTATTGATTGGGTCCGTCAGCCGACTGAAAATAAGCTCTACCAGTGGTCTTCGATCTCCCAAACAGGTGCAAATCTAGCCGCCAATATGGGCGCTAAAAACATTATTCTGGTCGGCTGCGATAACTGTGCCCTACTGTCCAATCACCATGCTCACCAGCAGCATACGCGGTGGAAGGGGGCTGACCCCAACCTGAGGTACCAGCAATATTATGAGGGGCTAGTCGAAATCCGTTCAGCCCTGCGGGAGCGAGGCGTCAGCCTGGTCAGCCTAACGCCATTTGTAAGCTTAGACAGTCCCGAAAAAGATTTTGTCCACCTATGTCATGAATGGGGAGTTCAAGACTATATTGATAGTCCTGATATTTCCCAAGGGCGTACCCAAAAAGCAGGCTGGCTGAGTGGCTTTAAGCAACTCAAGGGCAAAGTTAAACGAAAGCTAGAGTCCCGATGATATCGTCGGTGAGCGATCGCATGTTAGACAAATTAGGCACAGTGTCTCAAGAGGTTACAGATGCCGGTTCCAACGGTTAAC
Organism: uncultured bacterium; assembly: GCA_963923025.1. Taxonomy (GTDB): domain Bacteria; phylum Cyanobacteriota; class Cyanobacteriia; order Phormidesmidales; family Phormidesmidaceae; genus CAWUKV01. The sequence continues at coordinate 34,457 of CAWUKV010000017.1, read as the reverse complement.
TACGCAAAGCGCGGTACCAATCCGTGGCGACTTGAGGCCATTCGCAAGTATGCTGGGTCGTCAATTTTAGATGTGGGCTGCGGCAGCGGTGCCTATGTGCTAGACCTCGCCAAAGAGTACGACATCTCCGGTGTTGACTATCAGGCCTTCGAGGCCTGGCAGGAAAGTCCCGATAAGTTTGCTATTTCCGATGCGGCAGAGCTAGACCAATCGGAAAATAGCGTCGACACGATTACTTCTTTCGAAGCCTTAGAACATCTGAGTGAGCCCGATAAAGCACTAAAAGAATACTACCGAGTATGCCGAAAAAACGTCATCCTCACTGTGCCTAATTGCGATATCACCGCAGGCATGAGTAAGAGCAATATGCTGTATGGTCACTGGTTGGATAGCACCCACGTCAATTTCTTTGATATTGACAGTATTAGTGCCCTGGTTGAGACAGCCGGATTTAAGGTCTCCCATCGGTATCACATTAATGAAATTAACCTGATGCCATTGATGTTTGAGCTGTTTGGCGTTTCTCCAAAGCTTCCCAATAAAGTTTTCAAACTGATATCCAAGTTCAAGCGTCATCGGTACTACATTACTTGCTTAGTCGTCGGCGATAAGCAGTAAACTGCACTCGGGTTAGGATGGACAGATGCCTCCAGTTTGGGATAACGCTAACGATATTAAAAAGAGCCTAGGAAATTTTCTCAGTAATCCGTTTAGGCTTTTTCCCTTCATTTACTATCGTTTATTGGGGCCTTCCATCCGAAAGCTTCGAAAAAAGCTTTTCAAGGTAGAGTTCTTTATCTCTAAGCTGCTTTACAAGTTGCTTTACCAAGGCAGAAAGGCTGAGGTTGTATATGACCTGGTGCTGATTTTGCCTGAGGATGGGCGAGGCTGGATTTTAGAAGCCATTGGAAAAGAAATTGCGAACTACTTTGAGGGGAAAACCCACTTCCACTACTCGACGCTGGACGTGCCGCCTGCCAAAGCATACTACTGCTGTCATTACTCTTTCCTACCCACCGTTCTTAAGAGAAACCCTCAGGTGTGGGGCAGTAAGGCGTTAGCTTTCTATACCCATCATTTTTTTTTTTATTATTCTGATGCAGAACTGATCTACACCTTCAACCAAATTCATCAGCTGGTATGTATGTGCTCCAGTCTGGTCACGCGGTTGCAGGGGCAGGGGGTAGCGTCAGACCATTTAACCTATGCGGTTGGCGGTGTCGACCTCGCCATTTTTCAGCCCCACGATCGCGGTGGTGGCTGCGTAGGATTTTGTACCGCCTACTATGAGCGAAAATCCCCTGAGCGCGTGTTTGAAATTGTCAAACAGATGCCCCACCGCCGCTTTTTGCTGCTGGGTCGAAAGTGGGAGCAGTATGACAAGTTTGCTGAGATGCAGGCGCTGCCCAATTTTACCTATGTCGAAGCGCCCTATGCCGACTACCCCACCTATTACGCACAGATGGATGTGTTTGTTTCGCCTGCCAAGCTCGAAGGCGGGCCGATTCCGTTACTGGAGGCGATGGCTGCTAACGCTGTTCCAGTAGCGAGCCGAACTGGGTTTGCACCAGATGTGATCGAGCATGGCAAAAACGGCTTTATTTTTGATGTGGATAGCCCCGTTGAAGCCGTCTGTGATCTGATTGAATCGGCTTACCAACTCGATGGCGATATCCGCAGTACGGTAGAGCAGTTTTCTTGGCAGCAGTTTTCTCACAAAATTCAGGCGCTATTGACAGATGAACAAGCAGAGTAAAGGGTAATTGGATGAGGAACGCCCCAAGTCTCACGCAAGGCTATCGGTGAGGATGAGATCGCAGATCACCGGGACCGGATCTTGATCTAGCAGATAGCGATCGCGAAACGCGCGACGGTCTGCGGCCAAAGCGTTGGGCTGATCGAGGGCCTGCTGCACAAAGCGTTGCCAGTCGGCCCCCTGCCGTAAGATAGGCAACGGCTGATAGGCCGGTAACGAGAGGTCGTAGCCCGCGATTGCCACGGGGCAAGTCACCTGAACTGCATCTACTGCCACCGTTGAGGGGGTCGTAATCGCCGCCTGGACCTGGGAGAGTAAAACCGCAGCGGTGTAGACGACCGATTGCGGATCTTGAGGATCCAGAACCGTGATGTTTGGCGCTGCAAGTGGAGCCTCGGACTGGGCCGTCAGCCATGCACCAACCGGGTGGGGTTTGACTAGAAAATTTACGTTTGGAAAGGCCTCGGCCAGCATCTGACAATCCTGCACAAACCGAGCCCGAAACGCAGGGCTATAGCGCTGCCAGTGCAAGTTTTCAAAAATAGCAACTGTCTGGGATGTGGCTGAGAATAAGGATGGCCGACCGGAAGCCGCATCTAACGCTGTAACCGTGCCTTGAATGTGACCCACGGGCAAACAACGGCAGCGAATGCTTGCATCCAGCCAATCGGGCAAGCTACTCGGCGGCCCCCAGGTAAAAATAATCTCTGAGGCAAACTGCACAGACTGGCGAGGATAGGTTTCATCGTGGTAATTGAGGCCAACGGTTTCAAAACCGTGCTGCAGCGTATAGGTACGAATCCCCTGCCGCTGGGCGCGCTTGACCAGTGCGTGAGCCGCTTTGTGTGGCGGGGCACTGCTTTCTGAAGCCGTGACCACCGCTGCAACCTGGCTCAGGTTCGGCTGTAGCTGAGCCAGGACCCCTCCAAACCAGACCAGAATTGGCATGATGCCACTGTCTGTCAGCTGCTTCACCATCCGCGGTGCGGAGTCGGCAGCTCGTCGCACCACCACCACCACGGGTTGAATTGCAGGCTGGTCCGCCACTGTACCTCGACCAGCAAGAGCCCTCATCAGCGGGAACAGCAGCTCAAAGTCCTGGGGAAATTGGATAAAGAATAGGATTTTTCTCGTTTGGCTCACGTTCAAGGACGGGTAGGGTGTAAAGGCAAGGTGGTGGAGTAGCGCACGAGAAGATGAAGGTAGCTGTTGTACATGAGTGGCTGACAACCCATGCGGGGTCAGAAAAAGTCGTTGAACAAATCCTGAAGCTGTATCCCGATTCGGATCTCTTTAGCCTGGTTGACTTTTTACCACCCGATCAGCGCAACTTTATTCAAAAAAAAAAATTCACACCTCGTTTATTCAGGGGTTACCCGGCGCACGCCGTCACTTCCGGCGCTACCTGCCCCTGATGCCGCTGGCGGTGGAGCAGTTTGATCTGTCGGCCTACGATGTGGTCATTTCCAGCAATCATGCCGTTGCCAAAGGCGTCATCACCGCACCGCACCAGCTGCATATCAGCTACGTTCACACCCCCATTCGCTACGCCTGGGATTTACAGCACCAGTACCTAAACCAGGCAAACCTCACCGGACTCAGCGGCGGTTTCGCTCGAATAGTGTTGCACTACCTGCGCCTGTGGGACCGGCTCAGCGCTGACCGGGTGGACTGCTTTGTAGCCAATTCCAACTTTATTGCAGGCCGTATCCGCAAGGTCTACCGCCGCCCGGCCCAGGTCATTTATCCCCCGGTGGATGTCACACGGTTTCGAGCCGACCAACCCCGAGATGAGTTTTATCTGGTCGTATCGCGGTTTGTGCCCTACAAACGGGTTGATTTAATTGTCAACGCGTTCAATCAGCTGGGGTTACCGCTAGTCATCATTGGGGACGGACCACAGCGATCTCAGCTCTCACCAGGAGCGAACATCACCCTGCTAGGGGTTCAGCCCGACGATGTCGTGACCGATTACCTACAGCGCTGCAAAGCACTGGTATTCGCCGCAGAGGAAGATTTCGGTATTACCCCCGTAGAGGCCCAGGCCGCTGGCGCGCCTATTATCGCCTATGGGCGAGGCGGAGCCTGCGAGACGGTTCTAGACGGCACAACGGGTATTTTATTTTCGCGGCAGACAGTTGAGTCTCTGGTACAGGCCGTGACGACGCTTGAGAACAAATTATGTCACTTTGACAGCGGGCAAATTCGGCACCATGCCCAGCAGTTTTCGACCGAGCGGTTCTGTACAGAGTTCCGAAGTTTCGTTGAGCAAACTTGGTTAAATTTTTATGAAGGCGATGGCATAGAGTATTGATGTGCAGTCTGCCTCACGACCTGAGATGACCCTTTTTCCGTCAGCCACCGTCCAAAAGCCGCGTGAACTGAGACCGCTGCGCGTGCGATCGCACCCCTTGTATATGGTGGCTGCACTGATGACAGCGGACACCATCATGGTCTCGATGGCGGGGTTCACCAGCATTTCACTCCGGCTATATCTCAACGGTCAGTTTGAACCAGCAATTTACTGGCGGCTGTGGCCGCTAATTGGGCTATTTATTTTCACCTACGGGCTAGCAGGGCTCTATCCCGGTGTGGTGATGAGCCCCGTCGAAGAACTACGGCGGGTCTTTCTAACGACAACGCTGCTATACCTGTCTCTCGGGTCGGCTATTTTTTTATTTCGTGAGGTCGAGATTTACTCGCGGGCCGCTTTTCTAATGGCCTGGGGGCTGTCAATTGTTTTTGTCTTACTGGGGCGCTATGCCCTGCGTTTGGTCTGTTCACAGCGAGAGTGGTGGGGCTATCCAGTCCTGATCATGGGGGCTGGGCGCACCGGACAGATGGTCATTCATACCCTACAGCGTCGCCCTGAACTCGGACTAAAACCCGTCGCCGTCCTGGATGATGATCCCAAAACCTGGGGAACCCTGTCTCAAGTGCCAGTAGTAGGGAATCTATCCTGCGCGCCGCTGCTGGCCAAAGACCATGCCATCTCCTATGCCGTTGTCGCTATGCCCGGTGTGCCTAGACCCCGACTCATGTACCTGTTAGAGCGATATGGGCGAACCTTTCCCCACCTACTCATCATCCCCGATTTGTTCGGGATGGCCAGTCTTTGGGTCGATGCCCGGGACATGGGCGGCATTCTCGGGTTAGAGGCCCGGCAGCAGTTGCTGCTACCAACGCCTCGTCTCGTCAAAGGAATTTTAGATAAGGGACTGGCCATTGTCCTAGGTATCCTATTGCTGCCCGTCATTGCGCTCATTGCGCTGCTGGTGTTCGTCGATTCGCCAGGGTCACCGTTTTACGGCCAAACCCGCATCGGCCACAACGGCAAACCCTTCAAGGCGTGGAAATTTCGCTCTATGGTGCCCAACGCAGACCGCGTGCTGTTTCGCTACTTGCAGCGGCATCCAGAACTGCGGTTGAGCTGGGAGAAAGATCACAAGCTGAAAACAGACCCCAGAATTACCCGCGTGGGACGGCTGCTGCGACGAACCAGCCTAGACGAGCTACCCCAGTTGCTCAACGTGCTGCGGGGCGAAATGAGTTTGGTGGGACCGCGCCCCATTGTTCACGATGAAATTCGTCGCTACAGCGAGAAGTTTGACCTATATACTCAGGTTCTTCCGGGTATTACAGGACTATGGCAGGTCTCAGGGCGTAATAACATTTCCTATGAAGACAGGGTGAATCTAGATGCCTACTACGTCCGTAACTGGTCGGTATGGCTCGATATACATATTTTAATTCGTACGGTGTGGGTGGTACTGAGTGGCGACGGGGCGTACTAGTTCCGCTGGGTATGGGAGATGGCGTCCTCAATGGCGGCATCACTGGCAAAACTATCTTTGGTTAGCCGGGTTTGTTGTGCTGCCGTTTGCCAGCTATCTGAGCCTGGTAATTTTAGGGAGTCTGACTTTGGTGGGCTGGGGACAGCAGCCGCATCGGCTCTTGGGCTGGCTCTGGCAGCGGGGCTACGGCTGGCTGACGGCTGGGCTGCTGGCCAGTGCCGCAGTGGCCGCCTATCCCGGAGATGCCTTTTTACAGACCGCCAATTTTCTGCCCTATTTCTTGATGGTGGGGGTGCTGATTACGCGCTACGGCGGTGAGCCGCTGGCTGCTCGCTTGCGCAAGCTAACGCTACTGGCGCGGGTGCTGGTCCTGACATCGCTACCCTTCAGCGGCCTGGCACTCCTAGAGTATGGGGTTAAATTTCCGGCAGTGGCGGCCCACGTGAGCGACTGGCCAATTTTTCGCTGGGCCTTTGAGGTGTCGTTTACCGGGCATCGCGCCCATGCCATGCTGGGGCATCCCAATATTTTGAGTGCCTATTTGGTGATTGTCGTCAGCTTGGGGCTGGGTCTGTTGGGTGCAGGACTTGCTCAAACTCAGCCTCAGAAGGGTCACATTCGGGTCGTTGCGATCGCCGCCCTGGCGGGTCTACTCGGTATTTTCTGTACTGGGTCGCGGAATGGCTTGCTGGTCGCCATTTTGCAGGTGTTTATCTTTGCCGTTTGCCTACAGCGACGGCGCTGGATCAAGTTCACCGGATTGGGCCTGATTGCCATGCTGGTTGCTGGGGTGGCAATGCTGGGCGTAGGGGGGCGCGACCTGGCGCTGGGGTTGATTACCCAAGACCCTCGGGTGGGGGTCTGGCAAATTGCGCTAGACCTGACTCAACAGCGGCCTCTACTGGGCTGGGGACTGGGCGGCTTCAGTCACCTCTACGTCCCCAACAGCGTGCCTGACCACGAACATATTCACCATGCCCACAACCTCTGGCTGTATCTGGCCTCCGAGGCTGGTATTCCCGTCATGCTGGGGTTTTGCTGGATTGTAGGGCGGGCACTGTACCGAGCCGTCCGTACCATCCTCGATCAGTCCTTATCGGCGCAGCATCGGGCCATCCTGCTGAGTTACTTAATGGCTTTTGGCAGCTGCATGGTCTTCGGCTTTTTTGACGTGCCGCTATTTGACGCCCGTATCAATGTGCTGGGTTGGCTGATGCTGGCAGCGCTCTACCTGCTGCCCCATCAGGTTGTCGGCAACAAGCCGCAGCCCATAGGACAAAGCCCAGCATGATATGAAGCGCATCGTGCTGGGCTCTGTTGCAGGGCTAGTATTCTAAATGGGCCAACTATTCTAAATGGAACGACGCTAAATCAGCTTGACGGCCCGCAGACCGAAATACAGCCCCATAGCTGCACCAAAGGCACCACCCAAAAAAAGAATGAAAGCAACTGCACCACCCATGGACTACTCTCCTAAATAAATACTTGTGTGTACTTAATATTCAATCACACTCAAGTCTCGAACGGACAGCCCCCGAGCGATTCCTCAAAGCTGCGCCCCCCATTCATCAGTTCTCGCCACTGCACACCGTCATCTGCGCACCGTTACCTGTAGCTTTGGACCCTTCGCTTAAACCGCCTAGTGTGGCGCTTCCCCTGGGCTGATAGCGCTAAGTGCCGCGCAACCCAACCTTTTCGCGGGTTGCGATAGGAGCATCAGTGGGATAATGGCCCCAGACCATTGATAGATCTGTCCCTGCTGCCGGATGCCGCCATGCTGACGAAAACGCTCATCCCTGTTGAGATTCCCCAAAACCCCTACGAAATCCGCATTGCTACCGACGGGCTGACCTACTTAGGGCCTTGGCTGGCTGGCGGTGACCAGCCGCTGGTACCCTCGGGTCGCAAGGTGTTGCTCGTGTCCAACCCGGTTGTTTTTAAGCGGTACGGCCCACAGGTCCTGGACTCCTTAAATCAGGCCGGGTTTCAGACGAGCCACTGCATTCTGCCCGCTGGAGAACGCTACAAAACCCTACGGTCCATCGAGAAGATTCATCAAGTGGCCTACGAACAGCGTTTAGAGCGCAGTTCGGTGATGGTAGCGCTGGGCGGCGGCGTCATTGGGGACATGACGGGGTTTGCGGCCTCGACGTGGCTGCGCGGTATTGGGGTCGTGCAGGTGCCCACCAGCCTGCTGGCCATGGTCGATGCCTCGATTGGCGGTAAAACTGGCGTGAACCACCCCCAGGGTAAGAATCTGATCGGAGCGTTTCACCAGCCGCGGCTGGTGCTGATCGATCCGACCGTCCTTAAAACACTCCCCGGACGGGAGTTCCGTGCCGGAATGGCGGAGGTGATCAAGTACGGCGTGATTTGGGATGCAGAGCTGTTTGCCCAGCTAGAACAGGCCAAGCGGCTAGATCAGTACCGGTATGTGGATGCTGCCCTACTCGCTGACATCCTCAAGCGGTCCTGTCAGGCTAAGGCCGATGTGGTAGCCCAAGACGAAAAAGAAGCGGGGCTACGGGCCATTTTGAACTATGGCCACACGGTGGGCCATGCGGTCGAAAGCCTGACCGGGTACAAGTCGGTGAATCATGGGGAGGCCGTTGCCATTGGCATGGCGGCAGCGGGCGCGATCGCAACTCACCTTGACCAGTGGACCCAGGCTGAAACCGACCGCCAGCAGGCACTGATCGACAAAGCCCAGCTGCCCAGCAAGATTCCCCCATCCGTTAGCATCGAAGATATCCTAGTGGCACTCCGTAGCGACAAAAAGGTCAAAGCCGGAAAAGTTCGCTTTGTCCTGCCCGAGCGCATTGGTGCTGCTGTCGTGACCGATCAGGTTACGGATGATGCCGTCCAAACCGTTTTGAAAGACCTGTACTAGCGCCCCCAAGTCGCTGAGCCAGCTCTCTGAGACTGTTTCCTTATCTCTATTCTCCATAACATGCAAACCCAAGACCGTAACCTGACCGCCCCCTCAGACCTGATTTTGCCCAGCCGTACGGCCACGGTCAGCCGGAACACCAAAGAAACGGATGTCCATGTGTCACTGAACGTTGATGGTCAGGGCCGCTGCACGGCTGACACGGGGATTCCGTTCTTGAACCACATGCTGGATCAAATCGCCTCCCACGGGTTGTTTGACCTGGAGGTGCGGGCCACGGGCGATCTGGACATTGACGATCACCACACCAATGAAGACGTAGGCATCACCCTAGGCATGGCGCTGCATCAGGCCCTGGGCGATCGCAAGGGCATCACCCGCTTCGGCCACTTCATGGCCCCGCTAGACGAAGCGCTGGTGCAGGTGTCGCTCGACTTTTCGGGCCGCCCCCATCTGGCCTACGGTCTAGAAATCCCTACCCAGCGCGTGGGCCGCTATGACACCCAGCTGGTGCGAGAATTTTTCGTAGCCGTGGTCAACCACAGCCTGATGACGCTGCACATTCGCCAGCTGGACGGCATCAACTCCCACCACATTATCGAAGCGACGTTTAAGGCCTTCGCCCGGTCCATGCGCATGGCCACGGAAATTGACCCGCGCCGCGCCCACGCCATTCCCAGTTCGAAGGGCGTGTTGCAGACTTAGTGCAACTCAGTCTGGGACCACTGGCAATCGCAGAACGGTTTGCTTACCCTGATGCAGCGTTAGGGTAATAAGGCGCTGGTCGAGGGTCGGCACCAGATCCGGCAGCGGATCGCCGGTACCGGGGTTGACGGGGTAGGCCGGGAAGCAAGCGGCGCTGAGACTGAGGCGCAGCGCCTGACCGGGGTTGAGGCGGAAACAGGTAGGTTGTAGCGCTAGCCTGATAGGCATCCCATCCTCACGCTGAAAGCGACCATAGCCCTGGGTCAGGTTGAATACCGTCTGGTTGGGATGAAACACCGATAGGACAGCAGAAATGTCGAAGCTGGGGGCATCGGCGGTGATGACCAGGCTCACTTCGACCTGGCCTGCGATCGCAACGTCCTGTTCCATGGGACCTGTGGTGTAAGTGAGTACATCACTCCGCCCATCGATAGCGGTGCGCTCAAAGGAGCCCGAGGGCATACTCGTGTGTCCCCCCAGCGCTGGCACCGGACGCCAGGGATCATGGACTATTGTGTCGGTTTGGGGCGTGTCGGTTGGGGGCATGTCAGTTTGGTTGGGGGCAGCGATTGGGGCAACCAAAATTCCATCGTCCTCGCGCATGCCTGCCAGCCCCGTGCTGCAGAGCCAGTAGTCCTGAGTCTTTGTGGCTGACGGCCAATGCGCCATGTGTCGCCACTGGTTCGCCCCCATCTCAAAGAGCTGTACCGCAGGCTCTGCCAGCAGACCGGTATCCTGCCCCTTGAGAAACTGGTCAAACCAACGAATTTGTAGAGCGTCAATGGGATTCATCGCTGCGGGGCCAAAGTCCACTGCACCCACCTTGCGGTGCCAGGGAATGTGGCACCAGGGACCGACACGCAGATGTTGGGGAGATGAGGCTTTGGCTGCCAACGCCTGATACCGCCGCAGATCGCCTGTTAGGTAGGGGTCAAACCAGCCGCCCACGTGCAGCATGGGCAGGTCTACTTCAGATAGATCCGGTGTGAGCCCCTGCCAGTAATCGTCAGTGTGGGGATGGGCAACCCAATCGTGCCAGAAGGAGTTGGGCGCATACCGCTGCATCAGCTCCGGGTAGGCGGTGACGGCATCGTTGAGCGGCAGGCTACGGGCAGCGGCTCGCAATGCCGTAAAAGCAGTCTTATCGCCCTTGAGGCGGGCGGTTTCTGCGGCTAGCTGGATAGCCCAGCCCAGCCCAGCTTGGAGGCGGAGTGCCCCGTTTTCGTAGGCCCAGTCCTGGTACAGGTCGGTACCGACCATCGCCGGAGCCAGCGCCTTGAGCGCTGCGAGCCGGGACTGGGCAGCGTAGAGCTGGGTCATGCCCTGGTAAGAAAAGCCGTACATGCCCACCTGTCCGTTGCTCTCTGGCAGGTTTGCGGCCCACTCAACCGTGTCGTAGCCGTCCTCAACCTCGCGGGCAAACAGACAAAATTCCCCCTCAGAACTCCCGCGCCCGCGCACGTCTTGAATCACCACCACATAGCCGTGAGCGGCGTACCAGGTGGGGTGGGCATAGACGACGGTGGATGAGATCGCACGCCCATAGGGCTGCCGCATCAGCAAAACCGGGAATGGACCCGGCGCATCCGGGCAGTACACATCGGCATCTAGCCTGATCCCATCACGGGTCAGCATCGACCGGGTTTCTTTGGCGCAAACCGGCAGCAGGGTCATAACGGAGTGGAAGAAAAGCGGCAGGGCAAGGCGCGGCTACGCTTCGCGACGCCCGAGTACGGCCATGTCCTCTTCGTCCAGCTCGACGGGCGTACCGCTGCGTACCAGCTCAGCAAAATCTTCGTTAGGCACCATAATCGACAGCGTGTATAGCCGTCCGCTGCCCGTGTTTTCAATCACGTGAACCCCATTGGGCGGCACCAGGATGCTATCGCCAGCCCGAATCGGTGACGCCTTACCATCGCAAATGGCCCGCCCCTCACCCTTGAGAACGAAAAACATCTCAACCGCGATTTGATGACGGTTGGGCGGGGTGCGACCACCCACGTCGAAAATCTCGACGCAGTAAGTCAGCGACATGTTGGCCACGGTCGGATCGAAGACCAGCGCGAGCCGATTCGTGTCGTGGGGACTAATGCGATAGGCCTGATAGTCTTTGGGTGACTTAAGGATCGGCAAAACGCAGCTGTTGGGCAAGTCGCACTGCGTCGGAATTGAGGATACCGTCATTGCCTGACTCACTATGAAGCGGGACCGTAATTTCCCCATGATGGCAAACCTTTTCTAACTTTCGGTGAAAAGATTGCTACGAAATGTGATGACAGCAAAATATACAGCTAGCACCCTCAGGACCTGGCTGTCCTTGGGCTAAGGACTACGTCGTTTAGGTAGGGGCTACGTCGTTTAGGTTGAGTGAGCTATCTTCAAACCTTGTCCTCATGTTTTAACGTCAACGGCGACCGTCCCACTGCACGCCAACGGCAGCTTGGCCTTAGCAGGCGTTAGCTTATGTCTATCCATTGTCTATCCAGCAGTCCAGAAAGAATCGCAGGGCGCTTGTTCAGTGAATGGGCTACGCTGAACTGATGGCTCTTGTCAGGCATCTTTCGTCAGACGTCTATGACTGCACTTCTCGTTCTAACCAATCTGCTTTTGGCTGTCTTGACGGGCACCTACGCTTGGCTGACGCACCGCCAGCTGAGGCAGCTGCAGTACGACAGTGACGACTATCGGGGAGTGATCGAGCGCCAGCTCCGGCTCACCACCTTCCCCCACCTCTATTGGGATTTGCGGGTTGTCGAAGCCGACCAGCGGCCCGTGATCGATATCTTCAACATCAGTGGTATCCCCGCCTACGACGTGCACGTTAGCCTGATCGGGGCCTACACAGAAGCCACGCTAGACGTTGCCACCTTCCTGAGAACCTACGTTCAGCCACGCCACCGCAAATATCCTTTGCAGGCGGACCCCGTGGGTTACTATGGCGTGCGCCAAAGTGTACGCTTGTCTTTACTACCTGCCCAACAAAAAATTACGCTAGAGTTGCCTTTTCCTGCTCATCCGGTAGATATTTACACGCTGGTGCAGTATCGCGACTTGTCTGGTGAAAACTATTACCAGGTTTGCTGCTTTTCCGCCTTGGATGATGCCAAAAGCTACCGGGCCAATGTGATTGAACCCAAAACAGGCGCGCTGATGTCACGGCAACATCTGTTTGATCCAGAAGATTATGTCCTGCCCGAGCTAGCCGACGGCGCAGCTGCTTGGCCCTACTACGTCAAAGACTTTATCGACTTGTGGAACCACGCCTTGTCCAATCGCTTACTGCTTTCTGCCCCGGCTGGCGCAGAGGTCCCGTCTAAGGCGGCCTATGACTTTTGAGGGGAGGATATGGTCGATATTCTAGTCGTTGACGACGACCCAATTATTCGGCGCATCCTACAGCGGGTGCTGCAAAATCAGGGCTACCAAGTACGACTGGCCGAAACGGCAGACGCGGGCCTCGCTGAGGCAAAAGCGGAAGAGCCTGCGGTAATTCTATGTGACTGGCGACTACCAGGACAGCTGGACGGTCTAGAAATTTGCCGCCAGCTAAAGTCTCACCCGCGTCTCTCCACAACCTTCTTTCTGCTCATCACAGGGCATGCCGAAACGGCCAACCGGGTAGAGGCACTGGAGGCCGGTGCAGACGATCTGCTGATGAAGCCGATTGACATGGCAGAACTCAAAGCACGGGTCAAATCGGGAATGCGGCTGCATCAGCTGACCCGCGATTTACGAGAGCAAAAGCAGCGGTTAGAATCCGAGCTGACCGAGGCGGCCACCTATGTGCAGTCGCTGCTACCGTCCGATACCGAGGACCGGGTCCGCATTCAATCTCGGTTTGTGCCGTCTCAGCAGTTGGGCGGGGACTGTTTTGACTACTACTGGCTCGATCCGGACTATTTGGTGATGTATCTGTTGGATGTGTCAGGTCACGGGCTGGGGGCGGCGCTGCTATCGACCTCTGTGTTGAACGTCCTGCGATCGCAGTCTCTCCCCGGCACCAACTTCTACCGTCCTGAGACGGTGCTAGAAGGGCTCAACGAAAACTTCCAGATGACCGACCAGAACGATAAGTACTTCACCATCTGGTACGGCGTCTACAACCGCGTGACTCGGCAGCTCTCCTACGCCAGTGCCGGGCATCCCCCCGCCGTCCTGGTTACCTCGCCTGCCGTGCCAGGGCAGTTGGGTACCGTAGACCAGCTCCGGACACCCGGCATGCCCGTGGGGATGATGCCCGAAGCCCGCTACGTGTGGCAGCGGTGCCAAATTCCAGTGGGCAGTCGCCTCTATATTTTTAGTGATGGGGTCTACGAAGTACCCGTCCCGCCGCTATCTCCCACGCCGACTGAGCGAGCGCAGTCGAACGGAACGCGACAAATCCTGGGGCTCGACGGGTTTATTCAGATGCTGCTACACCGTGTTCACTCAGCGCCGTTGGATGATATCTTGACCAAGATTATCCGGCTGCGATCGCAAGAGGCCCTCCTCGCTGACGATCTCTCGCTGCTTGAGGTTGATTTTGGTTAGGATATCGTCAGCAGCCCCCGCTTCAAACAGCCTCCACCCCGAATAGCATGATCGGTTTCTCCTAGGTCATATGCGTCCGAGCCCTTCTTTTTACCTTGGTGACAGCACAAACGGCTTCGACCGAGGGCTAGATCGGGCCGCCGAAGATTTTTTTTTACGTCAGGAATTCCAGCTCGACTACCAGCCGGTGATGGGGCTAGACCAGGCAGATATTGGCAGTTTTGAGGCGCTGCTACATCTGCGTCACTACCCCCAGCGCACCTACCCCACCGATTACATCGCGCTGCTAGAGCGGACCAGCCTGCGAGGGCCATTGACCCGATGGATACTCCAGGAAGCCTCACAGCAGGTGCAATCCTGGCAACACCACGGTCCCCTGGCCAACCTCAGCGTCAGCGTCAACCTCTCAGCGCGACAGCTCCGCCAAGGGTCGGTGCTGCTGCGCCAGCTAGAGACCATCTTGATCGACACGGGCATCCTGCCAGAGTCATTACGTCTGGAGTTGCCCGGTACCGTGGCATCTGCACCGCTAGCGGTGGCCGATACGCTCAGCGCCCTCAAGCAGCTGGGGTTACAGCTCTATCTCGATAACTTTAGCCCCTACCACCATTCCATTGAGGTGCTCCAGCAGCTGCCCCTAGATGCCGTTAAGCTGGTCCATCCGGCCTCGCCAGAGTTTACCCATTTGGACGACTCGCTCAAATCTACCCTCAACCTGGCGGACCATCTTGGCGTTCAAGTTATCGCCAAGCGCATTGAAACGCCCAGCCAGCTAGCCCGCCTACGCGACTGGGGCATCCGCTATGGACAGGGGTTTTTACTGGCCCATCCGCTACCCTCCCAGGAGGCCACTCGATTAGCCGTCACCCCCCATCCCATTCAAGAGTTTAGACTGACGGTCTATCTTGCCGCGCTCAACCGACTCAGCCGATTCCTGTGTCGCTACCTGGGACGCGTAGCTGTCAACTACTGGCGACGCACGCGGCCCCCTCAGCTTTGGCTGCGCTCACTGACCCCGTTGGCCTCCGGTGAACTGACGCTAACGGGGCCAGCGCCGTCGCTGGTTGACCTGCGACAGCAGCAGGCCCTGCGACAGTGGGTACAGGCTTGTGTCGGTCACTGCCGAAAAATCCTACCAACCCTGCCGCTGATGCTACAGTCTGCCTTGACTGAACCTGAGCGGCAGCTCTTAAACCTGGATACGAACGCGGCATCGATGCCGTGGAGCCGCCCCACGGCATCGCCTCGCTAGCGACTGGGTTCCTCCAGCAGGTAGCCACACTCTATAGCAAGCCCAGTGGTCTCAATCCCATCGGACAGTGCTACCTGCTGAACCACTTCAAGGCCTGATCGGGCCAGCTCATCGGAACAGTCATAGCTGGTGGATAGAAACTGGTCGATCCGCTGAATGCCCAGCCAATGCAGAACATCGGGAACCAGCTTCAGCTCCCAGGTATGGGGGGAGGCTGACGTCCCCAAATCTGAACCTGTAGCACGACAGGGCGGCAGACCAATCATGACGCTAACGCCACCCGCCTGTGCGGTTTCGATACAGGTTTCCAGCGCCTGAATTCGGCTGGCGCTGGTGTTTGTCTCTGCGGCTGTTCTGTCGCCGTAGCGGTCAATGTGCAGCACTAAAGGAACGTGACCCTGGCGGATAGCGTTGACTGGCCCAAGAATGTCCACAACCGTCTCCGCCAGCGGCGGCAAGAAAACTTCCAAATCGGGACGGGTGATCAGCTCCGGAAATAGCCCGTCTGTTTTTTCGTAGAGCGCCTGTCGTAGCTGAGCGGCTTCCAACTGTAGACGCTCAGCGATGCCAGGAAGGTACCAAACGGGCGCGATCGCAAGGCGAACAACGCTCAGCTGGCCCGTTGCCTTCAAAAGAGTGCCATCGGCCTCCAGCCAACCGTGCTCTAGCGCACTGTCCAACTCTGCCCAGCGCAGCTCAGGTGTACTGAGGGTAATGGTGGACTGCAGTCCGTGACCCACAGGTTCTAGACCAAATGGATCCAGGGAAACTGGAGCGTTGGCACCAAACCAGCCTGGGTGGGGTATCGATAATAGGTCGCGCGCCTGATCAGCGGGTTTGGCCGAAGCACTAGAGGCGCGATCGCAGGGGGACGGATTTGAATCCTGAACCCGCTCTGAATCATGGCAATAGGCTGAGCCAGAACACGGCAGACCCGTCATCGGAGACTGGAATGCTGCGCTGATAGCGTTACCGCTCCAGCCAGTTCCGCGACGGGTGCCAATGGCGTTGTAGGGGGCGGGGACGAGCCCATTGAGTCGAAAGGGATAGACCCTGCCGCGCTCAGCCAGCGTATGAGCACCCCAGCGCAGGGGGACTAATGGATCGGGTGGATCGGGCAGATCGGGCTTGCCCGTAAGGGAAACTAGCGAAGGCGGGGCGTTGACCGATCGGGAAGCTGAGCGATGCGGGGCATTAGCAGAGCGCGGGGTAACCATGGATTGGGAAGGATTGAGAATGAGCGTGAATCAGTGTGTGAGGCGGTGACGTCTAACTGAGAAGGCCCGACTAGAGCCCCAAAACTAGAGCGCCAAATGGCCCTCGAACTGCGACTTGTCAAACCGGAAGTGCAAGAACCATGGTTCAAGAACAACGGTTCAAGACCTCAGTCAAAATGAGACGGTTTTTCAAATGCAGCAGCTGCTCACCGGAGCCGTCCCTTCTGCAAGGAAGGACGTCGCCACAGGTGTGCAATTAGCAGATGTGAATTAGACCGTGTAGAAAACTGATGAAGTAGATGACGTTGCGAATGGTCCTTAGAACGGTGAGCCTAAACGCAGTAGCCGACCGTAATGGGCGCATCACAACAAGTAGATAGAACGCAGATTGCCTAGCCTAAGGCTGGCAGTTGCCGGAGGTTGTCCGCTGGTACTAGCAACGTCCTGCCCACAGCAATAGATAACGCAGTACCCGTTCGTGATATTCAGTGACGAAAACAGTCAGCGTAGCGCACCTATCTGCACCGATCGAGAAACCATACAAACCTTCACATGCTCGCTGGATATGACAGTCGCGACACGACTGAACAGGTCAGGAGAAAGCTCTATAGGTCAATTTGTCGGTAAGTTTGCAGATACAGCGGGCGAGATCCATGACTGCAAGCAACGGACAATCACAAGCGTTTAGGGGCTAATAGACGTTGATCGGTCCATCAAAGTTCCGCTGACAAGAAGTTCTGCCTACAGGTTCCGCCCACGTTGCTTTTTCCTTATTTTTTGGGGTATGCATTTGGGGTTACGAACCAGGAAACAGTCAATCTAGCGGCTGTAGGCTACAGGTTCCACCAATTTTCCTTAAGGGATCCACCACCGCCCTGAATTTGCTTCTACGATAGGTCAGCCGACCCAGGCATCTGTCACGCCTTTCCCACGACGATGGACCGATTTACCGTAGAAGTTATTTCACAAACCCCCAACCCGCAGCAAACCATGTACGCGGCGATGCATCAGGACTATGCCGAAGGCTTCGTCTGGGATGAGCGGGAAAGCTGGCCCAGTGAGTCGGACTGCGGCGATGTCATTGTCAAAAACTTGCTGAAAGGTGGGCGCGGTCACTATGGACCGCTCGAACATCCGCAGATTGTTCTGAACTGTGGATGGTTTCCCCACTCGACAATGCAGCAGATGCGGACCCATCGGGTTGGGGTCAGTTTTGATGTCCAGTCCTTCCGCTATACGGGGCGTCGAATTCTGGAAGTCGTCAGCGGCAAACGAGACGTAGAGGATGTTTTTTATTTGAGACCGCTGGGGTCCTACAGCGATCGCCAGGGTAAAAAATACGAGTACACCGACGTCCAGCGCCAGCAGGATCTCGACTGGTGCTATGCCGCCTGTCAAAAGTACCAGCAGCGCATTGAGCAAGGCTTCTCGGAAGAGCATGCCAGAGGCCTGGTTCCCTTCGACATTCGCCAGCACTGGATTTTGTCAGCCAACGCTCGCGCTTTGATGCATTTATTAGATCTACGCTGGAAAGCCGATGCCCAGCTCGAAGCTCAGAAACTTTGTGAGGCTATCTGGCCGCACTTTCAAGCTTGGGTGCCCGCTATAGCAGACTGGTACGAAGACAATCGCCTCAAAAAAGCAAGGCTGTCGCCCTAAGGGATACTTGGAACAATGGCGTTGAACAATGGTAATAAACAATGGCGGTTGAGCTCATTTTAGGGTTGAGGGCAAAAGAGAAAAGTGAAAGGGGCTCGACGCCTGTTTGACGTGTAGCAACCGCCAGATCCGTTAGGGCAAGGCTGCCCAGCTCTTTCTTGAGGCCATTGCGTTCTATGCCAAGCAGGTTCATTACAGCAGGCGTCCCAACGCCAATGACGCTAGCGGTAACCGCTGCTCCTCCGTCGTTCCTAAAGGCCCGGGGACCCCATGACAGGTGATCAGAACCTGCAACTGGATGACTCAGCTTTCGTGGGAGCTAAGTTAACCTTGGCAACTTATTTTGTCGGTGGATAACGCTTCGGTACGTTTCGACAAGAAGCCTTTCGTTAGGTGGCAGTTTCGTCTGATGGGTTTTGACTGCGCTTACACTGAGGCATCAAAAGTCCCTTCAGAGACTTCCCTTTAGAGGCTTAACGTGAGCTGCTTGTGCAGGCTACCAGGGAGTCACAAGCCCACGCTATGCGTTTTCTGCTATGAGCATTTCTCAGGGATACGTTCTTCTACTTGGGGGCAGCGGCGAAGAGTCGCAGCCTTTGCACCGTTTACTACAGCAGCACCACTGCCCGGTGTTTGTAACGTGTTCTGCGGACCAAGCGATGGCCCGAATTGAGCAGAGCACACCCTATTTAGTCATTCTGTCCGGGAGCCGTCAGAACTGGTCTCCCGATCTAGTTCATGTGCTCCGCGAGCAAACCTGTTCGACAGGCGTCACCATTGTTGCCCTGGCTGAGTTTGGCGACTTCGATGAGTCGCCAACTGAAGCGCATCCTGACCTAGACGGCTTTTTCGTAAAACCCTTAAGTGATGACGTCCTGACATCTGTGCTAGAGTCAGCGCTCGTCAAAACCGGGTTGTAACACAGCCTATTGCCGCTTCTGCCACCGCAAATCCGCACGCTACTCCCTTCATGACGCTGCGCATAGCATGGTTGTGACGCACATCATGGTGCCGTGGTGCGATGGCCGCTAAAACGGTCATGTCGATATAAAATTCGCACATGATGTGCAGACGAATGAAATTCGAATGATGTCTTTGTGAAGCGTCAACTTTTGGTGCGACCTGCCGTCATGGCAAATAGTCAGATCGCGCCGAATTATGACGCTGAGCTGTCTAGCCAGGCTGTTATCCCAATGGGCTATCGTGCTACCTAAATCCCTCGTTGAAAAACAAGTCCGCTTCTTTAGGTTCTGGTCTAACCACCAGTTGCAAGATGGCTTGCACTATCAAAATGAGCTGTTTCATCGCCTACAGACGGCTGATGAAGCTGATCGTTTTCGACTCTATCGCCTTGGCCATCAGCTCGTTCAACAGGGTGCAGATGTTTTGGTAATACACCGAAAGAACGAGTACAGCCTTTGGGTTAGCTTGCGGAGCCAGCCAAAGACTTTGAAGTTTCTGCAAAGCCAACTGCCATCGGTCTCTTTTGCGTCATCAGAAATTAAATCCAACTTACGTTCTTTCCACAAAGGCATGCCTGAAAGAGGGGATTATTCGATGGCTGGTCAGACTAGTGGTGCAGCCAAATTGGCAAATTCAAAACGAAAAGTTATAGGTCGATAAATTCGTATAGATAGATTTAATTGAAGCCCCTGAGGTGACCGAAAAGTCCCTATTGACAGGCATTTAGGCGCGTAAGGTCAAATATTTCGTCTGCCATTTGGTAGAGATCGTACCTTTTTACCCTGTGCTTTATTGAGTGGACCGTGTTACCACTGTAGAAACACGGACATCATATCTGGGTAGCCTTCGTCATGGAGTGAGTCCAAGACAGTTTGTCAACGGCAAAAGTGGTAGCTTTGGGTTTAACCCGCTAAAATCTGTAAAGCTACAGCGCCCCAGCGAAGTTGTGAACACCTTCAAGTGTGAGTGCAAATATAGTTCAGCTTAGGAGTCAAGCTACATTTCTCTCACATGTTTGGTATTGGTCTTTCAGCAGTTTTTGGTTTAGATGAATGGGAGCAAAACGCCTCTGCATTTTTGAGCTCTAGGCTCAGGCAGGGCGGTTCCCGTTTGTTTGGCTGCTGATATTCAATACCGTTTCAATCTTGATCTACCGCCTACAGAAAGGAGCATGAGGACAGCGGCATGACCCAAGCGAATGACGTACTCGAAACTTTAAAGCCAGCCAATGAGCTAGACGCATTGATTGATCCGGAAGCGGCTCAGTCCTTCAGCAATTCGACGTTTAACA
The DNA here is from genome assembly GCA_963923025.1 of uncultured bacterium. Taxonomy (GTDB): domain Bacteria; phylum Cyanobacteriota; class Cyanobacteriia; order Phormidesmidales; family Phormidesmidaceae; genus CAWUKV01. The sequence continues at coordinate 14,400 of CAWUKV010000017.1, read as the reverse complement.
ATCAAGAAGAGGCGGCAGCTGGCTCGAGTAAAGAAACCAAGGGCAAGACCACTCGACGTCGCACAACTCAGACCACCAAAAAGAAGCACTACACCGAAGACTCGATTCGTCTCTACCTGCAAGAGATTGGTCGTATCCGTCTACTGCGGGCAGAAGAAGAAATCGAACTGGCCCGTAAGATCGCCGATTTGCTGGAGCTAGAGCGCATCAAAGATGGCCTGTCCGATGGATTGGATCATGAGCCGACTGATGCTGAGTGGGCTGAGGCCGTTGATATGGCATTACCCGCCTTCCGGCGTCGACTGTACTTGGGCAGACGCGCCAAGGACAAGATGGTACAGTCCAACCTTCGATTGGTAGTTTCTATCGCTAAGAAATACATGAATCGGGGGTTGTCCTTTCAAGACTTGATTCAAGAAGGTAGCCTAGGCCTTATCCGCGCCGCCGAGAAGTTTGACCACGAGAAGGGCTACAAGTTTTCGACCTACGCCACCTGGTGGATTCGTCAGGCTATCACTCGTGCGATCGCAGACCAGTCTCGAACCATCCGACTACCGGTTCACCTCTACGAAACCATTTCGCGCATCAAGAAAACGACTAAGCTCCTCTCCCAAGAGTTGGGTCGTAAGCCCACTGAGGAAGAAATTGCAACTCGCATGGAAATGACCATCGAGAAGCTCCGCTTTATCGCCAAGTCGGCACAGCTGCCCATCTCGCTAGAGACGCCCATCGGCAAGGAAGAAGATTCTCGCCTGGGCGACTTCATCGAGTCAGATGGTGAAACGCCTGAAGATGAGGTGTCTAAGAGCCTGCTGCGTGAGGATCTAGAGAGTGTCCTGAGTACCCTGAGCCCGCGGGAACGAGATGTCCTGCGCCTACGGTATGGCTTGGACGACGGTCGCATGAAAACGCTCGAGGAAATTGGTCAAATCTTCAACGTGACTCGTGAGCGGATTCGCCAAATCGAAGCAAAGGCGCTCCGTAAGCTCCGTCACCCCAACCGCAATAGCGTTCTAAAGGAATACATCCGCTAGGTTTCGTCTGTGAAGGGCAGCTCTAGCCCAGATGGACAAACCTAACTGATCAGGGATTCATAGCCCCTCTGGAAACCAGGCGAGTTGGCCTGGTTTCCAGAGGGGTTGCTCGTATCTTGCTCCACGTGTCAAAAAAATTAATGTGGACAAATGTACTTGTCCTTGGTACGGTTGTTCTTATGGTTTGCCCTAAGTTATTTGGTGATCCCCATGGAACCCCTCACTGCCGCCCAGCAAGAGCTCTACGATTGGCTGGTGGACTACATTCGCGACAACCAGCACTCGCCCTCCATTCGTCAAATGATGGAGGCTATGGGGCTGCGTTCCCCTGCCCCCATTCAAAGTCGGCTTGACCACCTCAAGCGCAAGGGCTACATCGCCTGGAACGAGGGCAAAGCACGCACGATTCGAATTTTGCAGCAGGAAGAACAGGGCCTGCCCATCATGGGTGCGATTGCTGCAGGTTCTATGGTGGAGGTCTTCCCAGAAACTCGAGAAACGGCAGAGCGGCTAGATCTAGCCAGCCTACCGTTCAAAACCGAAGACTTTGCCCTACGCGTTCGGGGCGACAGCATGATCGACGCGCTGATTGACGACGGCGATCTGGTGATCATCCGCCCCATTAAAGACATTGGCAGTATCCGCGACGAAACCATTGTGGCAGCCCGAGTCGAAGGGGCAACAACGCTCAAGTATTTTCACCGCGAGGGTCGAGACATTGTGTTGCGGCCTGCCAACGTCAACTATGACCCGATGCGCTATCCCGCCAGTGAGGTCACGGTTGAGGGCCGTCTAGTGGCTGTCTGGCGGGGCTACAACCTGCGCTAGCAGCACAGCAGTGCCGTACTGCAGCCTTGGGGCGATACACTGAGACCCGTATTCGTTGGGTAGCAGCACCAAGTCTCGTCTTGCCCATCGTTTCAAGAGGGTGGGTACTCGCGTGGTGGCAAAGTCAGGTCAGCGAAGGACAGCAGGTCGTTTCCGGCGATGGATCGCCGTGATTGCCCTGGGCGCGATTGTACTGCTAGGGATGCTGACGCTGACCAGCAACACAGCTGTGACGCCGCTATCCGCACAGGTCTCGCCCCCCGCTGCTGCATTTGTTCCTCAAGACGCCCTATTTACCGCCGCGATCGCGGCGTCACCGGAGGCGGTATCTGCTGGGCTAGAGGCTGCCGGATTAGAGATAGCGGCACCGCTAACGTCGCTTCAGACAGCCTTGCAGCGACGCGCTGGCATCGACTACGAGCGCGATATTGCCCCTTGGTTAGGAAATGAAGCGCTCTTTGCCGTTCTTCCGGCTACGACATCGGCAGCAGATCCGGCCTACACCTTTGTCCTATCCGTGGCAGAGGGCGACCAAGCCCGCGAGTTTTTAGAACTGATTTGGCAGCGGCAGGCTTTGTCTGAAGCATCCCCTCACCTCACCACCGTCGATGGGGCCGTCGCTTTCTTGCCCGATACACCGTCAACGCTATGGCCAATGGCGCTGGTCGGCGATCGCTACCTGATTTTTGCGAGCAATGGCGCTGCCCTATCCCGTAGTTTGCGAGCGGCCCAAGTTCCTGAGTTGAGCCTGACTCAGCGGCGTCGCTACCGCGCTGCGATCGCAGCCCTCCCCCCCCGCCGGTTTGGGCTTATCCATGTCAATGTCCCATCCGCCCTGGAGGCGCTGGGTTTAGCCCAGCCAGCATCGCCCCACTGGACTGACATGGCTGTCGGTGTAGCCGCTGAGCAGCAGACCGTACGTCTCCATGCCACCGGGGCAGAGACAGCCACGAAGGAGGAACTCCCGCGTCAAACAACATCTGCGCCACCGGTTACCGCCTTACCCAGTACGGTTACTGCGGTGGCCGTCGGACATAATTTGGCCGGTCTTGCCCAGTCAACCCTGACTGAACTGCAGGCTTATCGTCGGCTGCCCGACTTCCTGACTCAGCCGCAGCGCTGGTTAGCGACGCCCACAGGCGAAGCGGCTGATCCAGTCCTAAAAGCCTGGCTCACGGGAAGCTATGTGTTGGCTTACACCGCAACCGGTGAGGTAATTGCGTTAACCGAGCAGACGCCGCAGGCAACGACGGCCATTAACACGTTGGACCAACTGGCACAGCAACAGGGGCTGACCGTGACGCCACTAACCGTGGAACAGCAACCCGTCACCGCCTGGACCCGGTTGAGGACACAAACTCGGGCGGTGCGTGGTCAAGGTAACGCCCAGCGTGAAACTGCCGTAGAAACCCAGGTGGTTGCCCTGCACACGACCTACCAGAACTACGATTTATGGACGACATCGATTAAGGCGCTAGCCGATACGCTGACTCTGACCGGGCCAAAACTACTTGAGCAGGATCGCTTTCAGCAGGCGGTTGGGCGGCAGCGCGACGGCACCCTGATCGATCTTGATCGCAACACCAACTATATCTACCTATCGGGGGCAGCCTTTCTCAGCCAGCTTACGGACCTGCCTTTACTCGATCTAGTCGAGCTAGCCACTCAGCCGCAGCTAAAGCAGTTAGCCTCCATTGTGATTGCTCCAGATGACCACAGTGGTTCAGAGCCTCTGACTCAGGTTACGTTGCGGTTTTCAAAGCCATGACATACATAAATTTTCAGTGATGTTTCCTGATTACACAGCCTGAGTCATTACACCATTTGTACATAAACCCATGCCCGTGGGCATCTTTAAAGTAGCAAGCCCGCTGTCCGGCTTTTTTGATGCAAAGACTGCCAACAGTTAGTATGGTCTCGAAATAATTATGTCGATTTCTATGGATTTAGGTGTTCAGGTCATTGAGCCCACTGGCATTTTAGACAGCACGAAAGGCGAAGAGTTTCGTCAACAAGTTGACCAAGCGCTAGAGAATGGTGCCTCGGTGATTCTGATTGACCTCAAATCAATCAACTTCGTTGACAGTTCGGGCCTAGGGGCACTGGTGTCTGTCCTAAAAAAGGTTCGTGCAGCAGAGCGGCGGATGTATGTCTGCTCAATGAATGATCAAGTTCGCATGCTGTTTGAGCTGACCAGCATGGACCGTGTTTTCCAAATCTTTGAGGATCGACAAGCCTTTGAGCAGCAGGTGTTGGAACCCCAACGCTAGCCTTCTAGACAACCGCACTGTTGCCTGGCTGGAGATTGTTTATAGTAAAACAGAGCTGCAAGACTGGCTGCTGCGCTAGCATCCGAACAGGGATGTCGGCCTGTGGCAAGCTCTTGGGGCCGTTCTAAGGAATTCCTGCGGTTCTACTGCCTGACGCTGCTCTAGGATAGGTTGCTGAGGCTGGGCGCTGGCGGCGCTGTCCTGGATGGTTGAACCCATCGATGGGGGCTGACTGTCAGGGAATTCTTAGGAACCCACAAAACTGACGAGCAGAAGGCATCAATAGCATGGCAATTTTTGGACTGGGTGGACTTGGAAAAAAGGCAGCAATGCCGTCCCCGGATGAAGCACTGCCAGGGCGCAGCAGCAAGATGCCGGTTCCAGAGAAGCATTTTGTCAACGGCAACCCACTAACGCCACCGTTTCCGGCGGGGCTTGAAGTCGCGACCTTTGGGTTAGGTTGCTTTTGGGGGGCTGAGCGAAAGTTCTGGCAGCTGCCCGGCGTTTACTCTACTGCTGTGGGCTATGCTGCCGGTCACACACCGAATCCGACCTACCGCGAAGTGTGTTCTGGGATGACCGGGCACAACGAAGTTGTGCAGGTGGTATACGATCCTCAGCAGGTCAGCTACGACACCCTACTCAAGACATTTTGGGAGAGTCACGATCCGACTCAAGGAATGCGTCAAGGCAACGATAGGGGTACTCAATACCGCTCAGGCATTTACACCTATGCAGAGGTGCAGAAGCAAGCTGCTGAAGCATCTAAAGCGGCCTATCAGCAGTCTTTGACCGCAGCAGGATATGGCGAAATTACCACTGAGATTCTGCCAGCCCCTGAGTTTTACTACGCTGAAGACTATCACCAGCAATATTTGGCTAAGAATCCAGGTGGATATTGTGGCCTAGGTGGCACCAACGTTGCCTGTCCAATGGGGGTAGGCGCAACCGTAGAAAGTTAGCGACGAGCTGTCACAGCTTCGTTTAGGGGATACCTGGGCTCTGATAGTTTGTGGTTAATCGACAGGGGCTACCCTAGCGCCAGCCTTGAGCTGCCTGGTCCAGTACGTATTGGGCCAGGCTGTCGATGTCTTCAGTGCTGAGGCGCTCAGCATAGCCACTCATCAATGACTTGCCCTCGGTAATCAGTTGCGCAATGGCGGATTGGCTTGTGTAACCGTGGCGCTGGAGGGCACGCTGTTTGAGGGTTTTGCCCCGACGGATAATATTGTTACCGCCCGGATGGCAACCCGCACAGTGCATCTCAAACAGCGTCGCTGCATTAGGGGATGGGGGCAGCTCTGCTGCCTGCACAGTCGTCGGATAGTAAAAGCCGATCATCAGCGCGATGCTGCCCACGACTGTAAGTTTCAAGGTCCAACCCAGGAGAATGCCAATTCGCGTGTTGATGGGTTGGTTGACAGTTTTAGGCTGCATAGTAAGTACGTTGAATGGTGATGACAGCTTGTGTCGCATGAGTGAGGGGGCCTGCAGGGCATGAAGATTGAGTGAGCAAACCTGGTGTTGTTGCGGTTTGACAGACTACCATCGCCAAGGGGAGACCTCGGTAGACAGGTAAGCAAGCTGGTCCAACCAGGGGTTACTCGTTAGATAAACTCCAGCGATTCATCGCCTGAAGCTCCGAGAAGGAGTAAGATGTTGTATGTGTTAAGAAAATATACATAGGCTCGACAGTTGGTCGCCTTCTAGATTGGTGTGCTTCAGTTTACTGGTCTAGGTGTGGAGCAGCTATCAGGTGTAACAGCTTATCCGGCGGATAGTTCGCCCAATAGAGCTCAGTTTTATAACGTTCGACTGACCATAACAAGCTTGTCAGAATAATAACTTTCGGACCGTCAATAACAGGTCATATCAATATTATTTGGAGAAGCGATTTAGCTTCTAGAGTCCTTGGTCGCACGACTTCTTGTAGGGGTGTTTACGGAATCGCTAACGGTTGCTGACATCCTCAAGCAAACCTTAGCCCATAGTGACTTCGTGGTGAGCTGGATCACCGCTGAGTCAGAGTTTGTTGGGTGGGTGACTGATAATCGGCATCGGATTGACTGTTTGGTGGTTGAGCAATCAGTCCCTGGGCGGGCAGTATTTGAGCGTCTGCAGACCCAAAGTATTTTGCTACCTGCGATCGCGCTAGAGGTCCGTACTAATAGCAATCTAGCTGGTGGGGTGTTATCCATTCAATCTGACCGTCAGCTGTCTTACCACTCGGCAGTTGTGTGGTTGCCCACGAATCAAGTCAGCCAAATCGAATCTCGGGTGAGTCAGGCCATTGAGCAGTTCATTCAACTGCCCGTTCCTGACGATGACAGCACAGCTCCACAGGCCCAGCGGTCCGCCGATAGCCAGGGTTTTTTATTGAGTCTGCAACAGCAGCGACTGATCGAAAAGCTACAAGAACGATTAGGTTACTTAGGTGTGTATTACAAGCGAAGCGCCCAGAACTTCTTCCGTAATATGACCCCTGAGGAACGGCACGAATTCCTCAACCAGCTTCGCCAAGACTACCGAAGAATTATTCTGAACTACTTTACGAAAAACGATACGTCCGAAAGAAATACCGTTGAAAAAGAGCTGAATCAGCAGATCGATGATTATGTCAATCTAGCTTTCTTTGCAGATATATCTGTCTCAAAAATTGTAGAAATCCATATGGAGCTTATGGACGATTTTTCTAAGCAGCTTCATATTGAAGGGCGAAGCGAAGATATCTTGCTAGACTACCGATTGACTCTCATTGATGTGATTGCCCACCTTTGTGAAATGTATCGCCGCTCAATCCCAAGAGAGCAATAAGCTATGACGGCCACTAAGAAAACCTATATTCTCAAGCTGTACGTTGCAGGCAACACGCCTAATTCTATTCGGGCGCTGAAGACACTTAACAATATTCTTGAGCAAGAATTTCAGGGGGTGTACGCCCTGAAGGTAATTGACGTACTTAAGAACCCTCAACTGGCTGAGGAAGACAAAATTTTAGCAACGCCCACGCTGGCAAAAATCCTTCCCCCACCGGTCCGTCGTATCATCGGTGACTTATCAGACCGGGAGCGGGTTCTGATTGGTTTAGATTTGCTGTACGACGAACTGAAAGAGGACGAATCCTTCAATTTAGGATGACCCCGATGCAGGAGACGCTGGCATCGGGCAGCCCTGAAGATGGTCTCAGGTCACCAGCGACGCCGTGGAGCACGCGGTGTAGCTTCAAATAAGCTGATCTTTCATCTTTTACCTTAATATAGGATAATTTTTCTTATAAATAGTTAAATTTGCTTTGCAAGTTATGAGCAGTTCCTCATCTGAAGGGCGGGCCAACGAGGGTCAGGCTGAAAACGGAACAGCGAGTCGAGCCCACCAGCTCCAAGGCGTGCAAAAGATCCGCACGATGATTGAGGGGTTCGATGATATCAGCCACGGTGGCTTGCCAGTGGGGCGTTCAACGCTGGTGAGCGGAACGTCTGGAACAGGCAAAACCCTAACAGCGGTGCAGTTCATCTACAATGGCATCATCGAGTTTGAAGAGCCCGGTGTTTTTGTCACCTTTGAAGAGTCCCCCGTCGATATCATCACAAACGCACTGAGCTTCGGTTGGGATCTACAGCAGCTCATCGACGATGGCAAGCTATTTATTCTCGATGCATCCCCCGATCCAGAGGGGCAGGAAATCGTTGGTAACTTTGACCTATCAGCTTTAATTGAGCGGATTCAGTACGCCATTCGAAAATACAAAGCCAAACGGGTATCGATTGACTCTGTGACGGCGGTTTTCCAGCAGTACGATGCAGCTAACGTTGTGCGTCGCGAAATCTTTCGTTTGGTTGCGCGCCTCAAGCAAATGGGTGTAACCACGCTGATGACGACTGAGCGTGTCGACGAGTACGGACAGGTCGCGCGCTATGGTGTGGAAGAATTTGTATCGGACAATGTTGTGATTGTTCGCAACGCTCTTGAGGGTGAGCGGCGGCGACGCACTATAGAAATTCTCAAGCTGCGCGGCACCACCCACATGAAGGGTGAGTACCCATTCACAATTACGAATAACGGCATCAATATTTTCCCGCTTGGGGCAATGCGACTGACCCAGCGCTCTTCCAATGTTCGTGTGTCTTCTGGGGTAGAGACGCTAGACGAAATGTGCGGTGGTGGCTTCTTCAAAGACTCCATCATCTTGGCAACGGGGGCAACCGGCACAGGCAAAACCATGTTGGTGAGCAAGTTCATCGAAACGGGCTGTAAGTCAGATGAACGGGCAATTCTCTTTGCCTATGAAGAGTCTCGGGCGCAGCTGTCTCGCAATGCTTACTCTTGGGGGATCGACTTTGAGGCCCTTGAGCAAGCTGGTTTACTCAAAATTATCTGTGCCTACCCAGAGTCTGCCGGTCTGGAAGACCACCTACAAATTATCAAATCTGAAATTGCCCAGTTCAAGCCCTCTCGTATCGCGATTGATTCCCTGTCAGCCCTAGATCGAGGCGTCAGCAACAACTCTTTTCGCCAGTTTGTCATCGGCGTCACGGGCTACGCTAAGCAGGAAGAGATTACCGGCTTTTTCACCAACACAACTGAACAGTTTATGGGGTCGCACTCCATTACCGATTCCCATATTTCAACCATCACCGACACAATTTTGATGCTCCAATACGTTGAGATTCGCGGACAAATGTCTCGGGCAATCAACGTATTTAAAATGCGAGGCTCCTGGCATGACAAGGCGATTCGTGAGTACACGATCAGCGCCAAGGGCCCCGAGATTAAAGACTCGTTCCGTAACCTAGAGCGAATTATTAGCGGGTCGCCAACGCGAGTTTCGGTAGATGAGAAAAGTACCCTGTCGCGCATCGTCAAGGGTGTAGGCGACGATTAGGGGTGAGACCCAGTCAGCATGAGCTGCCCATCGACCACTCGCACATCCTCCAAACGAATGCCTTGCTGGGTCAGCAGGTTGGAAAGCTGGGCCTCTAGTTCAGCCTGCGAGAGCCCTATCTGCTGGGCAGCATCGCCTACGGGGATAGACATCTGACCGATTTTGATGACGGCATCGTTGCCAAACCGGAGCTGCCCATCTTGAACTTGGGGCTGTCCGGACAGGCCAATGTAAACATCACGATTCGCCAAAATAGGAAACCGTTCTTGAAGCTGGCGAATCGCGGTTTGCCCTTCAGCCGGTAGTGCATCGGTGGGCAGCTCGGACAGGTTAACAACCGTACCGCTCTCGATGCGATCGCGCTCGATGCGAGTATTGATGCCTCCGGCTGCTTCTAGAATCGGCGCAGCCGTCGAGTTGGCCGCTGCCGACGCCGCAATCTGGTTGAGATCGGTCTCGCTGAGGGTGACCTGAACCTGTCCATTGGCCGTGGTTGCACGCTGTGCCAGCAGGTCGTTAACCGAAACAGTCGCGCTGGGTGTAACAGTATCTGCGGCATACCACTGGGGTACGGCTGTTGCCCGATTCCAGGCATAGGCTAGCCCTCCACCAATAGCCGCGGCGAGGACAACAATGGCAATGAGAAGTTTTTTGACCAAAGCTCTATAGACAAAACTGGTACGGTTCTAGCACAAACCGCACGAGCTTTACTTGTCTAAGCGGCAGATAAACAACCTGTGCTAACACACGAGCATGGAGGGATTCGAACCCCCGACCCTCAGAACCGGAATCTGATGCTCTATCCAACTGAGCTACATGCCCTAACTACAACGGCTCTAGTCAGCAGAACCGCTATGAGGCAAGCACATTGTAGCACTGGTCCATTGAAGCGGTAGCCTGCCCAGTAGCGGTTCAAGCTGCTTTTGTGCCGGTTCATGGGCAGGGCACGACCTTCAGATAGTATTAAGAGCTGTCTGTGGAAGGGTTCCAGCTTTGGTAGGCTAAATGTAAAGGTATATTGCAACGGCTCATGCGCGATCGCTACCTGGATCTGATCCACCACATCATTACCCTCACCCTCAAAGGTGAAATCCGGTCTAAAACCCAGGTCTATGATTTGCTGGCTAGCGATATTGAGCCCGGTACAGCAGAGCTGTTTGAGCGCTGCCTAGAAGAAATCAACGCAGAGTTGAAGACGCGTATTGAGGATGACGACGCACTCGTCCAGGCTAAGGCACAGCGTCAGCAGCGGGCGCTGAAGACGATTCAGGGCGAGTGGACCCATTGGCAGCAGGACAATCAAACCAGCGAAACGTTGCTGGAGATTGCCGACTTTATTGCCGCCGACTTAGAGGATGACGCCCCTGCCGACGTCGAAGACCGCCTGCAACCGTTACTCTCAGCGCTAGACCCCAACCAGCCCGATACCCTCAAGCGCGACGAGATTAAAAAACTTGCGGCTTTATTAGAAGATCAGGCTGAACAAACCAGCGACCCGGCGGTTCTCCTCGACCTAGCAGCAGGGCTACAGCAGGGATTAAAGACCTGGCAGCAGCTCGATAGTGATGTGGTCAGCTGGATTTATGAACAGGGTCAAGGCTCTATTGGATTTGGGGGCAGCGTCGAAGACCGAGGTCCCTGGACGAGCTGGGCCAAGAAAGTCACCAGCCCTGACCTAAAGCGCTTGCTACAAGGACTGGCGAAGGGTGACGTTGATGCTGCTGTGCCCGCTCCGATGAGTCTGCAAAGCTGGGTTGAGATTGCGCTGGTGCTGCAACGTCTGCAGCTGGGTTTAGTGAACTGGTTTGACAAGCAGCCCTACGACCCTAAAGCCGGTAAGCGTCTGACTATCGCCACCTTCATCACCTTCACGGTCATCTGGAGCCAGCTGTCTAATCGTTTCGACCAGCTGCAGCAGGACGCCTTGTCCGAGGGCGGCTTTCAAATTGCCCTCCAGGTTCTGCGTCAGTTCTCTCAACAGAAGTATTTCCCTCTCTACGGCAGCCTGTTTGCGGCCCTATCGGGCGAGCCCCTGCAGGCGGTGCTGGACTATTTAGATCAGCCGTTGAAGCAGGTGCCCAACACTACCGTAAAAGCTCGCATTCTTACCTTACTGGGATACTCACAGCGGTCGTTAGGTAAATATAGTCGTGCCTTACACTTTCATCAGCTGGCGCTCAAAATCTCTCAAGACGCCTCTGATCGAATCTGTGAAATCGCTAGCCTAAACCATCTGAGCCGCACTTACGCCGCCCAAGAGAACTACGAAAAAGCGATTGAAACCAGCCAACGTGCACTGGTTCTCTCTCGGGAAGCAGGAGACCGACTGGGTGAAGCAAACGCGCTGGCCAACTACGGCTACAGCGAAGTCTTTCAAGCGCGTCAACAGCTCGATACAAGTCGCTACGAGAGTATTCTGAGCTATCTACAGCGCGGCTTGCACCTATCGGAGCAGGCCCAAGATTTACCCAGTCAGGCGCTCTGCGCCAACAGCCTTGGCATTGCTCAGGTCCAGCTGGGGCAGCCTGAAGCAGCAGTAAAGTCATTGCAGAAGGGACTGTATACAGCTCAGAACCTAGGAGACATGGCGCTACAGGGCATGAGCTATGCCTATCTATCTGAGGCGTACCGGGCGTTAGAGAATACTGAAAAGGCCATTGCCACCGGCTGTTTGGGGATGTACACACTCAAGCAAATCGAGTCAGACCAGTGGCGCTACCCGGCAAGCGTGCTGAGCATTGTCTATGGCACGATTGGGCAGGAGAGATTCCAGGCCGTGCTGGAGCAGTTTCGGCCACAGCTGATTCAGCAAATTGGGGTGGACGGCTATGATTATTTACCGAAGCTGCTGACCGAGTACCGAGAAGCTCTTTGATAAACGTTTCTTGAAACCTTTCTGAAGCCAGCAATTTCTCGGAGTATTAGAGAGTGAGTAGTCTTAGGAAGAGACGTACACCTTCTATGAATAGAGTCAAAGATAAATCGACTGCAACACGTTCGGTTAGAAGCGTCTGCGGAAAAGCGAACCGTGCCATATCTCCTAGGATTCGAATTAGTGAAAATCTTGCGGAATTCGAGCTAGAGAAACATTTAGAGGATTTTTTTATCCATTGGGTTCTTCCAGAACTAAGCATGTCTCTGCTTGCTAGCCAGTACACATGCAGCAAAGGAATTTGCGACATCTTAGCGCTAGGCCCTTCTCAAGAACTCATTATCACCGAACTCAAGAATATTCAAGATAGCCATGTGATAGAGCAGATCACCGAATACTATGAAGCCTTGACAGAAGAAAAGCCGTTTCACAAGCTGGTTGATTACAGCCAGCCAATACGGCTTTACACCGTTTGTCCCAGTTACCATAGGGGAATCGAGACTGTTGTAAAGTATCACCGTCTAGAATTCAATGTTCTAGGGTATGAGGTGGAAGTTTCAGGAGAGGCAGGCAAGCTCAAGCTTTTTGATTGGCTCTCAAATGAACCAAGAATAACAATTCTAATGCCTCTTATAGCGACCGTATTATCGGAGGTTGATATTCCTGCACCACCGACGGCTTTTCTGAATTTGCTCAAGAGGTGTAATCAAGAAGAACAGGACTGGGCACTTCAAACGCGTGATCAAATTTATAGCTTTTTCCACAACCATCAATACAATCTCCGCGAGCGGCCTGATGGTCAATGGACACGCTTCGAGCGAAATAAACAGCTGCCAGTGGCTGAGTTAGGCTGGGATAGTCAACGAGAGGCCCTTGCGATTCACCTTTGGCTTCCTTTCACTACGGTAAATGGTGCGCTCAACAAACGTAGTTGTCGCAGTGGGAACTACAAACGAACCTCCATGATGCGGTTATGGGTTGATGGAGGAATAGTCAAACATGTCGGTCACGTAGAAAATCAGCGTAGACGTTGTATCACCGTATCTATAGATGAAATCAATAAGGGGGAGCAGCCCGTCCCAACTAAATTGAGAAAATATACAAAAAAAGTAGACGACAAATACTGGGTAGCTCGAAGAGCCTACTGGAAAGGCCTGGCCATGCATGTTCGAAAATATAAAGACGATATGGATGTAACGATACCGGATGATTCGTTACAGTCATTTGTACGTCTTGCTCTTGATTACTCTCTTCGAAAAGCCAACCCCACAGCAGAGAAGCCCTCTCCTACACAGCAGAATGTATAGCTCCCATGATGCTTCTCACGCATCTCTTCTCGGCTGAAATCTTGTCCAATTTATCGCTTTCACCCCCGAATCAGCGACAACAACTCATCCGTCGAGATTTTGCCGCTGACGTCGGAGCCGGTGAGCAGGCTGTCGGCCAGGTCACGCTTGACTTGGTGAAGGGCGACGATTTTGTCTTCGATAGTGTTTTGGGCAACCAGGCGGTAGATGGTGACCGGGCGCTGCTGTCCAATGCGGTGGGCGCGATCGCTAGCCTGATCTTCCACTGCCGGGTTCCACCACGGGTCCATGTGAATCACATAATCCGCTGCCGTCAGGTTTAGCCCCGTCCCCCCTGCCTTGAGGCTAATCAGAAATACATCACCCTCACCGTTCTGAAACGCATCAACCCGCTGTTTGCGCTTCTTCGCAGGCGTACTGCCGTCTAGGTACTGGTAAGCGATCGCGTTTTGATCTAAATACTCTCGCAAAATCGTGAGGTGGTCGACAAACTGGCTAAATACCAGCGCCTTGTGGTTGTTATCGAGCAGTTCGGTTAATACTTCGCCAAACTGCTCAAGTTTGGCACTGGGCAAGCTAAGATCCGGGCGCACCAGGTTGGGATTGCAGCAGGCTCGCCGCAGCTTCATGATTTCGGCCAAGACCTGGAGGTGCTTTTGACCGGCCGGGGCGTCCACGCCCGCTAGCTTTTCCACGGCCTCCTGACGCAGCGCCTCGTAAAAGGACATCTCTGCTGAGCTGAGTTCCACCTGTAGGGTAATTTCTGTGCGGGCGGGCAGTTCTTTTAGTACCTGATCTTTGGTGCGTCGCAGAATGAAGGGCTGAATCAGACGGCGTAGGGCTTCGCGTGCGTTATCGTCTTGGTCACGCTCAATGGGGTTAGCAAAGCGCTGGTTGAACTTGTCTAACGACCCTAGCAGACCGGGATTGATAAAACGGAACAGATTCCACAGCTCGCCCAAGTGGTTTTCAATGGGGGTACCAGTGGTAATGAGCTTGAAGTCTCCTTGGAGTGCCATAGCTGCCTGAGATCGTTTTGTGGCGCTGTTCTTGATAGCCTGAGCTTCGTCAAGAACAATATTTTGCCAGGTCTTCTCGGCTAGCATTTTAGCCACGTCGTCCTGCTGGAGCAGTCCGTAGCTACAGGTGAGAATATCTCCTGGCCCCAGACCATCCAACAACTTTTGACGGCTTTCACTGCTACCGA